>JAGVIE010000031.1 GCA_020056225.1 Bacteroidota bacterium | reverse complement strand
GGAGACATTCTGCTATCGGTTATCAATCACCGGTGCAATTTGAATTAAATAATTTTTTGTCTTAACTTGTTGTCCAGAAAATCGGGACAAGATCATTCCCACTCTTATCTCTTCGTTTGATACGCATCTTCTGCCATTTACCTGTCATATCCGGCTTTATTCTTCCCATATTATCAGCATTATTGTAACAATAATTTATTCGAATGTCAATAAAAATATTCTTGGGAATATGTTTAATAGTATGAGCATTTCGATACCCCATATATCTGCAAATAAGAGGGATTCCTTTGAAAAAGATTGAGGGTAGGTGCTGTCTAAAAAGAATCAATTACTGTCGTCCTGAGCTTGTCGAAGGACGTACAGAGGAAAGCCACGATGCTCAATCTTGCTTTGTCCACATTTCGTCAGTCGACTTTGCTCATGACCGATCAATGTGACACACTCTCGGACTTTTAGACAGTCCCAGTTGAGAGGGGGATTATAACTTTCTTGCCAAACTGTACAGTTATCTATCCGTTAGCTCCCGGCTTGTGCCGAGGATTTCGTAGGAAAAAATATTATCGTTCCTAAATATCTTAATATAAATAACGCTGCCTCCAATTAATTTGTCGCTGTATTTATCAAAAAGCTTTGGAAAAATAAACGGGGATAAAGGAGTAAGCGCGTAGTAATCCACTCCCGCGATTATAAACCCGCGCTGTTTGATCAACGCTAATAATGTGTCGCCGTCAGCCTGTCGCATTCCAAGAACGCTTTTCCGGTTATAGTAATTTGCCGCAGGAACATTGGTGGCGCAGTCAACTTCCCTGACAGGGGACTTCCAATTGGAGAACCAGCAATTCTCCGAGTACCAGTCAGGCGCCCCGTATATCTTCTGGGGAATTTCTAACGAAATACTTGTCAGAGAAAGCAGAACAACAATAAAGCAAAAGTGTAAGTAGCGGTACATACCAAATCCTTTTTTCATTGAACAAAAAAGAGAAGTTCGCAAAATCGCCGACTGTTTTAACATCCGGTCGGAAGTAATACACCGAAAAAGATAGTAGAGCAAGAATACCGTAAATAATACGGTATCGCTTCTCTTTTAATTTGAACAGATTCAACCCGATAAGCGAGATTGGGGTCGTTAAAATGGCTATGATGTAAAACGCCCACCACCTCCAACCGAGAACGATAAACAATCCGGCAAAAGCATAAGGTCTGGCAACTCTCGACCAGAAAACAAAAATTGGGAAAACTGCGATGAAAGCAGAACCATAAAACGATTTCCATCCTTTGCCTGTGATCCAATAGAAAAATAAAACAGTCAACGATCCACAAATAGCAATCGGTAAACGAAGGAAGAACTCACTGTCCGGTAGAAATTTAGCAAGATATACAGTTAAAAACTCCTGGCGCGGAATTCCTTTTGCCCAATCGGCGAATAAAGCTTCATCGGTCCATAAAGGAGGGATGCCTAAATTTGTGAGACGCAGGGAGGCGCCCAGTATGAAAACACACCATACTAAATATTGTATATGTTTGTTGTTCACGATTTTATTATTAAGGTTTTACTTTTAATTTATTGTCAACAGGTTCCCACAGCTCAATCTTGTTGCCTTCGGGATCAATTATCCAGCCGAACTTTCCGAATTCATATTCTTCAACTTCACCGATCACCTTCACGCCCTCCCTGCGAAGAACTTTGAGCAGGGCTTTAAGGTTATTTACGCGATAGTTAAACATGAACTGCTTTCTACTCGGCGCGAAATATTTCGTGTTCTTCTCAAATGTACTCCAGACCGTGTAGCACTTCTTCTTCGGTGTTTTCGTATCTCTCCACTCGAACATCGCGCCGTACTTATCGGAATCGATGCCGAGATGCTTGCGGTACCATTCTTTCATCTTCTTCTGGTCGTCGCACTTAAAGAAAACCCCGCCTAAGCCCGTTACTCGTTTCATAAGATATTCCTTTCTTCATCATATTACTCTTCTAATCTGTAATAAGCAAGCAAGCTTGACTCTTGTTATTGAATTCTGTAACATTCTACCGGAACGGATACTCCTAATGCTGAATAAACCCCCATATAATCTTGCCGTAATCCTGATCGACATTCTGTTCGTACTTTATGTAAGTTTTGCGGTATTCCATTTTACGCAGAAACCGTTCGTGCCAAAGGAAATTGCGGCTTTGCCGTCACTGAAGATCAACGATACGCCCGTGGCTACACACAACGATATCGAATTCCTGTGCAGCAGCCGGCACGCGGGCGATTCGATCTCGGTCGTATGGGGAGAGAGAGATGAACCCCGAACAATTGCGCTGATAAATTATACGCCGCAGTTCGCGCTATTTAGAAATTTATTCATCACTGTCCTG
Organism: Bacteroidota bacterium; assembly: GCA_020056225.1. Taxonomy (GTDB): domain Bacteria; phylum Bacteroidota; class Ignavibacteria; order UBA10030; family SZUA-254; genus JAGVIE01. The sequence continues at coordinate 67,928 of JAGVIE010000031.1, read as the reverse complement.
ATGTTTTGTGTCGGGAATTTTGTTTACTTCCGCAGACCCGGGGATAGAGCGGCAATAATTTTTTATCTCACAACAACAGTTATAGCGGCGGCAATAATAGGCACAAAAACAATTTACGCCGTTCAGCCGTGGTGGTTAGGGTATGCTTTGTGTGTTATTTTCTTTTTTGCGTACACTGTAGGTCCGGCAATATTCGTGCATTTTACATTTGTTTTTCCGTTTGTCCGTTGGAAAAAATTCCCGCGCCTGATGATAGTCCTCTACTTTATAGCCGTAGTGCTTGCGCTATGGTATGTGCGGGAGTATCTCATCGCCGCCAATCAGCAGTCGCTGGGTGTGTTTCATGCTACCCAAAGCATAGCGATGGCACAGCATGGATTCGTGTTTCTTCTTCTTGTTCAGGGAGTTATCAATTTCATTTATTCATATAAGAAAGCGCCATCGATGGCTGAGAAAAAAAAGATCAGGTGGATGTTATACGGCGTTGCTCTCGGTCCGCCGCCGTTTGTATTTCTGTGGGCGCTGCCTATCGCTTTAGGATATGCGCCTTTGGTTTCTGAAGATGTCGTTAAATTCTTTTTGTTGATAGTCCCAGTTACATTTTCTATCGCGATAATAAAATACCGTGCGATGGATATAGATGTCATAATTAATCGCAGTGCGGTGTACGTAGTTGTTGTAGGAATTGGATTGCTGTTGTATCTTGGTGTTGTCGGAGTAGCAGCGAAAATCGTAACCACGCTTACCGTACAAACTTCTTTGATCGTTTCGACTGTAACGGCGGCAATCCTTGCCTTATTATTCGAACCGGCAAGAAGACGCGTACAGCATACTGTAGATCGTTTATTCTTCCGGGTTCAGTACGATTTCAGGAAAACCCAGCAAAAGTTTATCGAAGAAATCAAACAATGTCTCGATGTAAAAAGCCTTGCCGATCTTCTTGTTAAACGGATAGATGAAATCCTGCCTGTGGAGCGGATCGGGTTTTTCAAAGCCCGAGACGACGATCATAGACTTCAGCTCATCGCGCATAAAAACTACGATATTCTTGCGGGGCGCAACATACGGCTTGACATGGAGAAACTGCAAACCCGCTTCGAACTGCCCCTTGCTCTCGACGATCAAACCGATTCGGCAGTCCATCACGAATCAGCCATCGTAGATATGTTCAAACGATGGGATATGGCAATTGTATTCGCGATGCTTTCCGAACATAAAGAGGCTTTAGGATTTTTAGTGCTGGATAAAAAAAAATCCGGCGCTAAATTCACTGTCGAAGATGTGGATTTGTTGAATTCAATCACAACGCAGGCAGGGTTGACGGTTGAGCGGATAGAATTACAGCAAAAGCTTCTTATAGAGCATGCGGAAACACAGCGGCTCGAGGAACTGAGCAAAATGAAATCGTATTTCGTTTCAAGCGTCTCACACGATCTGAAAACACCGCTAACATCCATCAAAATGTTTGCGGAACTGTTGCGTACAAGAAATAATATTTCGAAATCAGACACGAACGAATATTTAGAAATTATCGAAGGGGAAAGCGAACGGCTGACGCGGCTCATCAATAATGTTCTCGATTTTGCGAAGATCGAACGCGGGGTGAAGGAGTACCGTTTCACCGAGATTGAGTTGAATTCTCTCGTGAAAAATGTTCTGCGTATCCTTCAATACCAGCTCAAAATAGAAAAATGCAAAGTTAATCAGCGTTTATGCGATAAGGAGTGTATGATAAACGCAGATAAGGATGCGGTGATCGAGGCGCTGATCAATATAATTTCAAACGCTATCAAGTATTCGCACGATGAAAAGGAAATTACGATATCTATCGCGAGGCGCGATGGATTTGTTGCGCTGGGCATCGCGGATAGGGGAATCGGTATAGCAAAGAAAGATAACGAGCAAATTTTCAAACCGTTCTACAGATCACCGGAAGGAAAAATTCACGGCTCAGGCGGAGCCGGACTGGGACTTGCGATAGTCAAGCACGTGATGGATGCTCACGGAGGAAAGATTGAAGTGGAAAGCGTTCCCGGAAAGGGAAGTACTTTCACATTATTATTTCCAATAAGTAAGGAGGGATGATATGAAAAGAATCTTAATAGTTGAAGACGATCCCGCAATTCTCAAGGGACTGGAAGCCGCTTTGCAGGGAGAAGAGTATGAAGTCATAAAAGCGACTGACGGCGAAAAATGTCACCAGATTGTTAAGCATGAAAAACTCGATTTAATAGTTCTGGATGTCATTCTGCCGAAGAAGCATGGATTCGAAGTATGCCGCGACCTGAAAAGAGAAGGATTCGCTACTCCCATTCTAATCATAACAAACAAGCGTGAGGAACTGGGTCAGGTGTTAGGGCGGGAATTCAGCGCCGATGATATAATTATAAAACCATTCAGCATAAAGGAACTTCATGCAAAGATCAAAACACTGCTAACACGAAAAGAGGAATCGGGAAAAAAGTAACGGAATACAGTTTTGGTAATACACTAATTGATTTAAAAAAGAGAAGCCGTCAGAAATCGCAAAAACAGTAAAACTAACAGGTCAAGAGTTTAAGGTGCTTCAATATTTCAACAGGCATTGAGCAGATAAAAAATCTGCTGACCCCCGCACGGTTAATCACGCGGCATTATAAAAAAAAATCCTCCGGTATAAAACACACGGAGGAATTCGTAAACAAATAAGTTACTGTTTAAACGGTTACTTCATCAGCAACATCTTCTTAGTTTGCGCGAAGGAGCCGGCTTCAAGTTTGTAGAAGTAAATACCGGTTGCGGCTTGTAAACCGTTATCATCGCGTCCTGTCCAGGTAATTTCATACTTGCCTGCCTCGAACATTCCGTCCATCAGCGTAGCAACCTGCTCGCCGAGAATATTATAGACTAAAAGTTTTGCATTGCTTCGCTGTGACAGATCTATAACAATTTTTGTCGATGGATTAAACGGGTTAGGATAGTTTTGATAAAGATTGAACGCGATCGGGGTTGTGCTCTTCAATTCCTTCACGCCTGTCCAGCCCCATGCCTGCCAATAATTCCACAGTGTATCTGCAAGCGCGAGATCGGATGATTCTCGCCAATCAGTAAGTGTGGCATCGGATGCTATTCCAAATGTTGGAACAGCGGCAGTTGAACCTGACGGATTCCGGTGACAGCTTGCGGCACAGGTGTTGAGCATACCCAATGTTGGCGTGGAGACGCCCTGAAACTGCCGTGTCTTAATAGGCGGTATGACGGCAAATGTATGAGTATGAATATCATAAGCTTTTGCCGTGATGGCAGTCTTAGTCATGTGACATTTTGAGCACCGCCCAATGCCGCCTGTATTCAATAAATTATTTGGATCATAACTATCGTGTTTTGTATGCTGCTTCATTACGGCACCGATAGAATCATTATATGTTACCGGATCCACAACCCATGATTTTGATATTCCGGCAAATGGACCATGCGTAGCATGGCACGATAAACATAAAGTATTGTTATCGTTTTCAACTTCATATTTTGTTCCATCCACAAGCAATGAATCAATCAAATTATAATCATTGGGAGAATTGCTGTGCGCAGTATGGCACGTAATGCATGTAACTTCTACGTAGGGGTTATCATAATGCTTTGATCCTAAAAATTCCTGATACTGCTGATGATGCTGACGTGAAGATACAAGATCGGGCCACATGCCTGGTCCACCGGTTGTGTTCGGTGCTTTGCTCATATCTAAAAACGTCGACAATGGTTTCATAGTATCGGCAGGATTGAAGTATGTATTCTCCGCTTCGTTCTTCGGGAACTCATGTGTACCGCCTACAGACTGAGCACGGTTATGACATTGTCCGCAAACTTCTAACTTACGCTCTTTAGTTGTTAGTTTTGAAGGATTCATCTGGTGTCCGATACCAAAACCTCCGGTTGACGGTCCGTGGCAATCTTCACAGCCAACAACCATATTTAGTGCCGAACTGTTGTTTGCCCAAGTTGCATGCCATGATGTATCACTGCCGGCAATTACTGTTTCTACTTTACCACCGGTAACATGACAGCCCACGCAGTTTTTATCCCACGATTTCTTTCGGAATGTATTGTCGAATGGTTTAACAGCCCCACCCGATGTAAACCAATTACCCGGATTATATGTAACCCAAGCGCCTGAAGAATTGTCAAGATACTTGTTTAAATTATATTGAATCGGCAGCATGTAGTAGCCGGTATCGACTTTCACAAGATATCTTTGCTTAAACCCCCATCCGTAAGTCCATGCAATTTTATATTCTGTTCCACCGGCACCAACAGTCGCATAGTAATCATTGCCCGAGCGTCTGAGAAATACTTTTGCATTTCCATATGATGAACCCATACTGAGACTATCGCCGTTGGTGAACGACACTAACGGACGAATCGAAACTATATCTGGAACAAGATGAATTTTTGAGTGAAGAGTGTTTTGCCATTGAGGATATTGATTACCCCCAAATCCGCTATGACATCCCTGGCAAGTTTCTGTACCTGTGTAGGTTTGTGCCAGTACAGATGGTGAACTAAAAAATACTATCACCATCAGTGCTAAAACAATTGTGGCAAGTTTCATATCTAACCCTTTCTATAATTAATCTGATAAATTGTGAATTTTCTTCTCGAAATTATTCAGGTTCAATTTCTGATTACCATCTTAACCCTCTTATAGAACTTGAACAATGTACAAGGTAAATAGATAAAATACAACTGCCGTGCCGCTAATCAGAGTTTTTTGTTCTATTTGGAATCACGATATTTTTAGAAATTTCGCTTATTATTTTAAAAAGTAGATTTTTAGGTTGATGATTTCACGTGAGGTATGGGCTATATCACACAGGAGATTTTCAATACTAAAAAAAGAAAAGCGCAGGCATAAAATTTTACCTGCGCTTTTATATCACTACAACCGACTATCCGGATTAGAGATAATGGCTGAATGATGATGGGGATTATTTGATCAACATCATTTTCTTCATTGATGTGAAAGCTCCGGTTTCCATCTTATATATATAGATACCGGTCGCAACGGAGTTGCCGGAATTATCAATACCGTTCCAAACAGCCGTATGATAACCCGCGCTTTCATACTGATCGACTAATGTAGTAACAAGCATACCCAGCGTATTATAGATGGATATTTTTACATGCTCGGCTTTAGGCAATTCATATCGAATCTGTGTCGATGGATTGAACGGATTCGGATGATTTTGTCTTAAGGCGAACTCGGTTGGGATGCCAGCCTCTTCTTCAACGCTGGTAACCGTTAGGGATTTCTCTTCAGTGAAGTCGCTTTCGTTTCCAGAGAAATCAAACACAGTGAGCTTGTAGTAATAAATACTGCCAAGCTGAACTGAAGCATCAGAATAATACACATCCGATGTTGTTGCTAGCGGTGTACCGTGAGGATTAAAGTTTGGTGTAATGCCTCTGTAGATTGCGAAATATTTGAAGTCCGCATCGGCATGAGAATCCCACGAAAGATGGACAACTCCAGCAAGGCTTTGTAATGCAAAACCTGATGGAGGTGCGGGGACGAGATTATCTACCGAGTATCCCGTTGCAGCCGCAGAAGCATATACAGTATTTGCTGCCGTATATCCAACTACTTCGAATGTCGTGAGTTTCTGTCCGGCAATAATCGTTGAATCAAGCAAGGTTGGAACAACAAGCGAGTATTTAGATAGTTTGATCGCCTTGAATTCGCCAACTTTCGTCCAGACACTGCCGTTCAGCACGACACTTGATCCGTCGGAAACCTTTGAAAGCATTTCGCGGAAGGATGCCGCTGATACGGTCTTAGCAAGTACCATACTTGCAGAGTCCTGTCGTAGAATGAGGTAGTTGACGACCGGGTCGGGGTAGCTCTCAGCCGGGAATTTATCCCATACGACCTGAACCTGCTTACCTTGATCGTTTGGAACGTCTTTTATTGATGTGATAGATGCAGCGCCGGCACCGAGCTTCACCATTTCGATAGATGAACGTAATAACGATGAAGCGTATTCATAGTTATGCACGCCATAGCTGCCATCATAGCTTACAAAGTACCAATTATATGATGCAGCCTTTTGGATCGTTGTTAGACTTGCATCAGTATGAGGTCGTGGCTGAGTTGTATCGCCGGTTGTACGATGCGGTAGTAATGAGCTAAGTTCATTCAATAGTGAATGTATTTTATCCTGGCTTTGTTCAACAAATTCCAATGATACGGTACCATGACATTCTTTACATCCGACCGGATTGAGTATATCATCTGTTGCCTCATCCGGCGTACCATTATCATAAGCGACTTTAAATGTGTGATTACCGAGTTTACCTCGATACTGACTAAATGGAATACCCGGAATGAGAAGTGTGTCCGCTCCGGCAATTGTAGCCATATGGCACTCGGCACATTTTCCTGCGATGTTACTGTGTGAAGAATTCCGATATTGGTAACCCGGGAATTGGAATCCGCCCCACGTACCTACGCCAGATTGGCCAATTGTAAATGGCGTTCCGGTAACACCGGCGAGCATTGGACCCTGCGGCGAGTGGTGCAAGCCGCGTGAACTTATACGTGTCTTATGGCAGCCAGTGCATGCATCACCAACTGATGCAACTCGCAATTGCGATGGATTCTCGTCACTGTGTGGATCATGACATGCAGAGCATGTAACAGATTGAACATCGGCATACGGCGCACCGGAAGCACCATGACCTAAATTCTCGGTAATGAAACCCTGCGCGGTATGACATTGTGCACAGCTTGTGCTGTTCATATGTTCAATCGAGCCCGGCTCTCCCTTAGATTTCGCATGGGCAGTATTTTCCCATTCATAGCCCTTTATGTGACCAAATTTTCTACCGTGACATTGATTACATATATCGGCAGAGAGACTGGCAGCAATCTGGTTTTTATCTGTTATACTAAAATGCAAACCACCCGGTCCGTGGCAGTTTTCGCATTGGATGTTAGATACATTCGCGAGCGTCGGAAAATTTGTTTTGATTGAATCCCACACGCCGGGGTGTTGCGGGCTTGGGATTGCAAAACCGAGCCCTGTTTTAACATCGTCCCAACCGCCATTCACCGCGGTCGCTGATTTATCGTATCCGACTGTATGGCAATACACACAATTTTCAGAATAATGATCGCTGCTGTCAACATTGTATGAGAAGATACTCGCATGTCTTGTGTTTTGCCATTCACTTACTTTACCGCCGTGGCACCCAAATCCGCATGATGCCGGATTTGAAACAGGACCGGTAACGTTTCCGACTCCAACCCAGTAAGCTGAGTTAATGTAGACAGACGCCGTTGCGGTTCCATGACTTGTAGTCACAGAGAGATCTACTTTATATTGGCCCGTTCTATCTGGAATAAAATAAGTTGTCGTATCGGTATGTGTGATCGTTACAAATCCACCCGGCGGATTTGTCAGCGTCCAGCTTTCAGTAATTATTGTATCGATCCAACTATTGATAACCGTACCGGTAGTATAAAGAGCTAATGCTTCCAACCACACCTTCTGTCCCTTGCCTACATTTGGTAAGCCGCTGGATAAAGCGTCGTACCTTCCCAGGGCTTTTAGATCTGGTGAAACACCCTTGACAATGATTCTTGCTGTCTGAATCTGGCTAACACCCAGACTCACCATTGTGAGAACAAGAAGGAGTGTAAGAAAAAATATATAAACATGTTTCATTGTGCATCTCCTTTAATATGTCCGTAATAATGAATTATTATACTATTAAGCGCAATCACCGTGCCATTGGGTGCATCCCGTACCTGTTCGAAATAACTTAATTAATCTTCCAATTCAACAATATTCTATCAAATGTGAGAAATTGGAGTGAGGGTATTAGCCCAGATGAGGCCATATGAAAATATACCTTCAAGCCATTTTTTTGATATCCAGAAATAAAGATGACGAGAATTTAATCCGTATTTATTAAGTGAAGATGACTATCGAGTGTGAGATTTTAATCGAATCCAAGTTAAATATTTCAATAAATGATGCAGGAGAATTAACATCAATAAATAATAAGATTATCATATACGTCAAGAGAAGTTGTAACGTGGCGGAGCGTGCTAAATCTTTTCAGTTGGAAGGAATAATGTGAACACATTTATGATTAAAGGGAAAATAATTTTAACAAAGAAATATTGCGTAGATAAAATATTTCAGCAGTACAACAAGACAAGAAATATAATTTCCCGAATGTTGATTATCAGGATAACTTATAAATTGTAGAATATTCTAAATATATAGTTGAAATTATTGCATTCCGATTACACTCTATCGTGAGAAACGTAGTTTTCAGCCGGATTAGAGAAGTTTTTTTGAGAAAGATTGTGGCACAAAATTGCAACCTATCTGATCGAAAGATTAGAGAACGGTATGCGGATGAAATTAAAATATGGATTAATCCTGATTGCGATCAACCTGATCGCCCTTAGCGTATTTAGTCAAAATCGCGGATCAATTCGTATTCCGCCATCTCAACTTGATTATGAATCGCAACATTGCATGAAATGCCATAATGGTTCAGACGGACCAACGATTGAATTGCGACCGGTGAGTGCACCCATAGAATTTGACCGCGGTCTTTGGATGAGAACAAAAAACCATTCTATCGGAATGCCATACACAGAATCTGAAAATAAAAATCCACGCGGGTACGTGCCGGTGGGAGCTTTGAATGTAAACATTAAACTTATTGATGGAAAAATTGGATGTTTAAGTTGCCATGTTGCGAAGCCGCAACTACTTGCCTCGTTGTCGGTGGAAACAAATTCTGAGGGGAATGAATGCGGTGTTGATGTCGAAGGAACGAAAAAAACATTTCAGGGCAACCTTTGTGTTTATTGCCATAGAAAATAACAGTTCTTTTCTACACACCATATAAACGCGCGGTAAAAATTATCGCTTCCGGCGTAATTGTTTTGCTTTCTTCTTCAATTCTTTGGCTACGTTTATCTTCCCGGCTTTCTCCAATAATTCGGCTCGAAGCATTGGAATCCTGTAATCCGAAGGAGAAAGTTCTGCGGCGCGATTCATTTCTTCTTCAGAGCCGCTAAGATTGCCCGTGATTCCAAAGAGATATCCCAAATAACAATGCGCAACAGCAATAGTGTCGGATTGTTGTAATACTTTTTTCAGAATTTCCAAAGCGCGTGTTGTGTCTCCATGCTTGGCGGCAATTAATCCCGACAAACTCTGTGCTTCGATCGAGCCGGGCATGGTTCGCAGAGCAATGGAAATATTTTCTTCAGCCAAAATAAAATCAGATTCTTCTGTCGCGATTTCACTCAACAGTATCAAAGGTTCCGCAAAACCACTGTCTAGCGCGGCGGATTCTTGTGCATATTTTTTTGCGGTGTCGAGTTCGCCACGGTTGAATTTCATACTTGCCATGTTAAAAAGACGCAATGCATGTTTATCGGGTAGACGAGAAAATTTATGTTGTACCGTAAAATTGCATTTCCCTTCAAATCGTTCGCGTACAAACTCGAACAGTTGTTCCCTTCCTACAATAGTAAAACCTGCAAGATGATAAACAAATTTTCCTTGCTCATCAACGACAAAGGTCGTTGGAACAGCGATCACATTATATAGACGGAAAGTTTTAAGCTGGTCATCGAAAACAATCGGAAATGATATTTCTTTCTTTTTTATTGTTTCACTGATTCGATGCTTCAATGAATCTGAAATAGTTTGCTGCTCTACGCATACACCAACAACCTCAAATCCCTGTGAATGATACCGCTTATACAATTCTTCAACAGTATCGATCATTTCGATAGAATCGTGTCCCCAGGTTGCCCAGAATAATATAATTGTAAATTTTCCGGTAATATGTTTATCGGTTGACCAGGGGTTTCCATCTGCGTCTTTCAAAGCAAAATTTGGAGCAGATGTTTGCAGCGGCAACTGACCGTAACAATGTGTTACAGCAATTAAAATGACAAATAAAACAATCGCTTGCGTTTTCATCATATTCATAGCTAACCCCAAAAGTGCGGCTAACAATTATTCCTCGTCCGTTTTTTCTAATCGTGTCTCGGCTTTATTTCTTTTATATGTTGCCGACGCATGACACCCCGGAGAACATTTACCGCCTCCCGATTCTTTCTCAAATTTTATCGGTAGAACCCATTGACCAAAAGGAACGGCTTCACGTATGTGGCGGTCATGATTACTCGCATGTGTTTCGTGACATGCTCGGCATGTGCGCCCCTTTACCTTTTTGTTTACATGGAGATAATGAAGATTGCGATTTCCATCCCGGAAACCGGTCAAAGTCATTGTTGTCGGATCCTGTACAAGCGTATTTTGATGACAGTTAAAACAAAGCTCGTATTTTTCAGGAGCGTAAGGTGAATAAAATTCCGCTGGATATGTTTGAGTCAACAGACGGAAATTTTCTGAGCCATGCACTTCATGGCATCCAGAACAATCTCGCTCGCGTATTGGTCCATGCCAGTTAATATTTTTATCGAACAACATTTTCATATCGGCAAGGTTTCCCCCGCTTGCGGGCAATGATTTATCGTGGCATTTTAAACAAAGCGACATCGGCTCTTCTGTTAATTGTTTAATATGAACTGCGGTATGGGGCGAATGGCACGTCAAACATTTTTTCTCACCGTCAAGAGCGGCGTGCTTTACGGTAGATTTGGTTGCCGCTGCCTGAATAGCAGGGTGGCAAGTGTAACATTGATCGGGTGCATTGCTGGCGAGTAAATATTTCGCGTCAGCGCTGTGCGGATTGTGACATTGTGCGCAATTTTCACGAGCCGGTTTATGGATGTTTTTTGCCGCTGCAAAAGTTTCCTGAAAATCTGTATGACACTGAAAACATAAATCGTTGGTGGCTTTCGAAAGCAATTTTGGTTTCTCACTCATGTGCGGAAGATGACACGATAAGCATTCACCCTCTGCCGCAGGACCGTGAGTATATTTTTTTGATGTCAGATTTTTGGGATGGCACGAAAAACAGAGCTGGCTCGTTGAAGATTTCCTTAATTGAAATTGCCTATCCGATTGGTGAGGATCATGGCACTTTGTGCATTCCCCTTTAGCAACAGGCGAATGCACATTACCCTTTTTCTCCATCGGTTCGTGGCATTTGTTGCACAATTCTTCTGAGTTTGTTGCTGGAATGAATTTATGCTTTTCGTCTTTGATCCGTTGATGACATGATAAGCATTCGCCGATAGCAACAGGACCGTGGATAAACTTCGCTTTCCCCATTGCTGCGTGGCACTTGCCGTTCACGCATGATTCCTTTTCCTGCGCGCATATTGAAGATAAACTGCAAAGAAAGAATATAAGAATTAATAATAATCCTGATCGTTTCATATGGCTTCCTTTATACGATAAATAAAATTTGATTGCAGGCATTAAGGTTCAAATGTTCCGGATTCAGTTCCATGGCAACCGCTGGTGAAGGTACAGTTGGATGTACTATAGCTGTTCGGGCCCGATGCTTTTCGAAATCCACTTATAACCAATTTTTCATATTGACCCGTTCCATTGTAATTATATGGTGATATATCTGTTCTATACCCGATCAGACGTGAACGTTTTGATCCGTGGGGTACAGTGACATGACAAGCAACGCATTTAATCCCGGCTCCCTGATGATTACTTCTTGAGTGGACATTGTTTCTCCATGTCCCTCCCGAGTATATTGGGTGACAGTTTACGCAAAAAAGATTGGTTGACCAATTGTTGCGATTATTTCTGATATCGTCAAGAGTCCAAAGAGAGCCGGCAGCATTCAGGGGCCAATATTTCGCATTACCGGTGAGCATGAATTTATAGGCTGAGCCGTGTGGTCCTTGAGGCACAGTTGTAGATGTCGGTTGGTCGTTCCCGTGGCAGTCAGAGCAATACATCGTTTGTGTTCCAACTCCATTCCAAGCTGCCGACATTTGAGCTGCAGCAAGAGGTCTCGGAGTGGTTGCGCCTGTTTGATTGTTGAGTGAGACACTCACCGGATGTACAGATTTGTTTGCAATATTATATTCCATTGCCTGATCCGTAAGATTGATGCCGGAAGGACCAAGTATTGTTGTAACGCCGGTTACCGCCACGCCTAACCCATAGTATGAATGACATTTAAAGCAAATCTGGTTTTCCTGAACCACAGGATTGGTTACAGTAAATGATGTAGGTTGAGTCCAAATTGTTGCGGAACCTGGAGTAACACCCCATGCACCAGTCAACACATTCGATACCGCATTACTTTTCAATGTATGTAATCCATCTTTTGCCTGATGTGGATTATGACAATCATAGCACTCCGCATGGCGATTAGGTACATTGAGACTTGTTGAGTTATCAGGATTTTTATGTAAGCCGCTGATTGTGTTAACCGGATGTTTGTAAGTTTTATTTGCTTGTGTTTGAATATTTTTTGTGTTTACACCGGTGGATGTTGTACCGTGACAGCCTGTTTGATAACATGTGTTCTCTTCAGGTAATTTAAGCAGATACGGAACGCCCTGTCCGTTATGCGATTGATGACAGTTTCGGCACGACCACTCGCCAATGGTTGTTGTAGCTGATCCGGTTGGTGTATAACTTTGTGTTGAAGTTTTGTGAATAGACCCAGCCCAGTTAGTTTTATTATGACAAAATGCACAAAGCGCGGCATTTATGTTTGATATCTGCAAGAACTTTCCGTTAGTATTATTATGAGGTTCATGGCAAGTGGGACATTCAACTTTTCCTTCCGCAGTATTGGGACTCAATTTCACAGCAGATGTCCAGGGCCATGAACGGGAAACAAGTTCGGCATCTTTTGTGGGATCATAACCAAATCCTACCGGATGATCATTCATAAATGCCGTGCCTAAGTTGGACGCAGACCCGGCGGGGATAGTTGTGACGCCGCCTGATAAAGCTATTGTTCCAATGGAACCGGATGCAGTTGTATTATAAACAGCTCCGATTGCAATTGTTCCATCGTGGCAAGCAAGGCATAATTTAGATTTCTCGTTCGGCTGACTTCCTGAAGGATAACTTTTTGATGTCAGATAATCGCTGCTATAAAGCGAATAGTTTGCCGCGGTTGGCTGGTGATTCCAGAGTTGAACAGTAGCCTGTTTACTGTGGGGAGTATGGCAGAAAACACAGACCTGAGTCTCACCCGACGCTTTTATCGCTCCGGGTCCCGTTATGCTCAGGTTATGCTTAGTGTTCACTATACTTTGCGACCACGCAGAAACCTGAAGAAGAATACTTACGGTTATGAGTATGATATAATTCAATAGGCGCATTGCTATCTCAGATATTTAAATATTTGAATCCGCTTGTTGAGAGAATCGATAATATAAATATTATCGTTGCTGTCAATGGCAATTCCGCTGGGGCTTAGAAATTCGCCATCGGAGATTCCTTTTGATCCGACTACCAACAATAATTTTCCGGCGCTATCGAAGATTTGGAAGTTATCCAGCAAAGCATCAGTGACGTATAAATGTCCATCTGAATCCAGGGCTATTGATTTAGGGTTTGCAAAATATCCCGCAGTATTTCCGATTTGCCCGAAAGAAGAGACATATTTTCCTTCATGTGTGAACTGTTGAATCCGGAAATTCATCCCATCAACAACGTATAATGAATCGTTTGCCGTTAACTGTACAGGGAAATTGAATTCACCATGATCGACACCTCTTCGTCCAAATTCGAACGCGAAGCGTCCATCTAAACTAAAAACCAATATTTTATTTTTCCCCGCATCAGCAACGTACAATTTATTATTGAAAATGCGAATGCCGGTTGGCCTGACAAGACTATCTTTAATAGAAAAAAGCGGAGTACGATCCGCGCTCAGCACAATTATTTCCCGCCGCTCCGAATCCGATATATATAAATCCCCATTTGCCGCAAATGCAAGAGCGACCGGAGAGATGAAAGTTCCAAATTTTGTTTCACCGATGAAGCTGTATTCTTTTTCCTGAAGATCAAGTATGTGGATACCCTTGATGCCGGGATCGGCAATATACAGCAGACCATCTTTTGATATTGCGATACCAACAGGCTGGGTCAGCCATTGTGAAACCATAGTTCCGCCGAATATGAAACTAAAAACTTTTGAGAAAAAGCCAGGCTCGCTGGAAACGTCTTTCAATGAGGAAACTGTCTGAAGATGTTTTATCCGCGCCTTCTCGGGAGGCGGGGGCCAGACAAGAGTCTGGCTTTCAGCCCGACATATAAATAAATGAAAGCCAAAAGAAAAAAATAATATATATATGAATAATCTCATATGATCGGATACAATGAAAGCAATTTTCTTCTTAGAATCAAAGAGACGTTCTCCATGCATGCCACTATTTAATATGACATGTAAAACAAAGCACGCTGGCGTCGTTCGATGCCCGTAAAAAAGTTGGAACGCCGCTAACACCGTGAGGATCGTGACATGTTCCACATTCCAAAGTGGCAGTTGCGGCTGTAGTACCATAAAGCGTTAATGAGGTGCCGGCATTTGAAACTGTTACCTTGCTTCCCGTAACGGTTGCCGCGCGAAGATCGGGATCGGTTGCCTGGCTTGTATTATACACAAAGCTTATCGGATGATCGTTCGTCAGGTTCATCCCCATTCCGGTAAATCCGGTTGTGTCGATCATGCCTGTTCCTGAAAATACCGGTTGTATCCCTCCGCTTGAACCGGGGTTGTTGATTACGCTTGCCAAAGCTACAGTGCCGTCATGGCAGCTCAGGCAGTTCTTTGAAACACCGCCCGGTTGGGGAACCGCCTGTTCCATGGTCGGGCTTGAATAGACCTGATAAGTTGCATTGGAGTAGGTTCTATTCCACAAAAGACTTGTGTTGTCGGATGAGTGTGGGGTATGGCAAAACACACAGACCTCAGTATAACTGCTCGAAGTAGTTTTTGTTGTTGCGGTTGAAGTGAACGACAAGTCGTGTTTACTATTTCGAATTTGCGCGGAACCCGTGATCGCGACGATTAGCAGAACTACAGCGACGATTAGAACGAATTTCATTTATTATTCCTTTTTATTGTGTTGAGATTGTACAGATGATCGTTTACTATTATAATTCATTGTCGATGAACTGAAATACCTGAACCCGTGAATTAAGCTGATCGACAATATATATAAAATTGTTTTTATCGATGCAAATGCCTGCCGGTAGTTGGAACCCCGCTATACCACTGCCGGCTTGACCGACAAACATTAAGGGCTGACCGTTATCATTGAAAATTTGGAAATTATCGAATGCCGCATCGACTACATAGATATGACCAAATGAATCGATTGCGATTCCCTTGGGACGAGAAAAATGTCCGGCGGCATTTCCAAGTTCTCCGAATTTAGTTATGAACTTGCCGTCGAGTCCGAAAATTTGAACACGTCCATTAATTGTATCTACGACATAAACCCTGTTTCCTGCAATAGCTATATTCGTCGGAAAGTTAAATTCACCGTCTCCGCCGCCGCGCTTTCCAAAAGAGAAAAGAAATTTGCCGTCTTCGGTGTAAACGCGCACAAGATGATTATTTGTATCCACAACGTAAAGTTTTTGAGATACTGAATCGAAAGCAATACCGGTAGGTGAAGCGAATTCATTTTCTTCACCAATTCCATAAAGAAGAGTTCCGTCCTGGTCGAAAGCCAATACGCGTTTTAATTTTGAATCTGCAACAAATATCTTTCGTGATGGTGTTACCGCAATTCCAATCGGAGTATTAAGTTTTCCCGTTCCCCGGTCTCCAATACTACGGAATTTCTTTTTTTCTATATCGAAGATAAGAATTTTTTTCAGGCTGGTATCGGTAACGTAAATACTTCCCAATGCATCGACAGCTACAGCGTAGGGACGCTCAAAGGCAGAGCCGGCGGTTTCACCGGCGAGAGTGCTTAATAATTTATCTACGCCTGTCTTTTCAAAATAATCTTTTCCGTGAATGAGACCCACGAATTTGATTCGTGGTTTTTCGGGCGGAGAGGGCCAGAAATAATCCGGGACAGTTTCTTGTGTAGTACCGCAACCACAAAAAAACAGAGATATAATTATTAAGGATACTATGACGAACGATCTAATCACCCTGATATTCTTTTTTTGTGCTTTTAAAATAGTTGTTTTAATTTGAATAGTTGTTTACCTGCGTCACACTATTGATTTATTTCAATCAATCCGCATTTTCTTAGTAAATTAATAAATTGGACTGGAGTGCCCGCCCCATCAAGATGGGGCGAACAACTCCAATCCGTTTCCTCTGGCAAGGGGGATTGCTGAGAGGAAGAATCTGCTATCCGACTATTTTTTTCATTGTTTGTTATTTCATAAGAAATACCCAGTTCACGACTATATCTCACCTTGTTCAGTCTCCTTATCATAATCCGATGTTAATAGGTCGTGTAACGATAAACCACAAATCATGCCGGACATCGACAAACCGGAATTCTTGGAGCCGCACTTGAAAATATAATGAGCGCCATTGATAAGACAGCTCGACAGTGTGCTCAAAGTTCGGTCTTTGATAATAAATATCGTACATCCGGTTGAAACGGTAACTCATTGCAAGTCCGTCCAAAAATAAATGATTACTGCTGAACATTCCATTTACACCGTAAGAATAGCCGTTGATATCGTTCCACATCCAATTAAAAGTAGTTCCGAGCAAGATCGTGAAGGGAATATGATAATAGAAAGAAGCGCTCATCAGCTCGTTGAATGTTAATGTTTGGCGGCTGTACCGGTATTCGAGCGTTCGGAAGCGGCGCTCGTTACGGAAATCGATGCCTGTCTGGGTAGTGATGCCGTACGGTAACATGCCGGTAATATTGGCATTGACAAAATTATTTATTTCGTCCCGCGGTGTATATCGGGAAACTCTGGTAAACGTGATTCCTTGATTTCCGATAAGTTGAAAAGTTGAGATCGCCGTTTGTAATGAATTATTTATTCCTATTGTAGCCGAATTCTGTTCTACGTTTGACCGCTGTTGACCATATCCGAAGTTTAGGTCGTTGGTTATAGTGAATTTACCGATCGGTCTTGTGTGCTGGACAGATGCCGATGTATTCCAAATGTTCGTGAACGTCTTATTGCTGATCGAATCGGATAAAAACATGTCGTTGCCGTATTGATTTTGAAAATTACACGAGTATTGGAAATTTTCATTTTGGCGGTATTGTACAACCTGCCCGGCTCCAATGATCGTAGACGACATCATAGAAGACAATGTATTCCTTCCCTGAAGCGTAGTGCTTAGACGAAATTTTTCACCAGCCGATCCGTTGTAGATACCGTTCCCGCTCAGATAGGAGACGGATGAGTAGTTTGAATATTCGGTATTAATATCGACGCGGTGCAGGGGAGAAAACTCTTTACTGCCGTTGAACTGAAACCGCGAATAACTGAACCGTCTGCCTGAAATATTGTCTACGTTCTCATTTATCATTCCGGTCATGTTATAAATTCCATCCTGCGTAGCCTGAGATAGGTTGATCGAGAACTCGTTTTGACGCTGATTAATATTCTGTGTTGCAAGATCGGAATAATTATGGGTCCGGGAGAAATATAATATGGTTGTCGGTAAAAACTTAATATTCGACATTGAAAGCGTAAGCCGTTGTTCCTGCTGCCTGAGATTTGATAAACCCTCGGATGCTAATCGCTTGCCGGATGATGATTCAACCGCTAAATCACGGGCATTGAAAGAAACACGGACCTTTGAATTTTGAAGCGCGTCGATTCCTAAATTATAATAATTAAACAGCGATTGTTTATATGATGTAGAAAAACCGCCGGCGGTAACTGTATTATAATAGAGGTTAAGCGTGGACTGAAGATTAAACGATAGTATAGATGGAGCGTAAAGAAAACCGGTCGTTCCAAGCGTTAGTTGGGGATTTTTTCGAAGAAGCTTGGAGTAAGACGCTGCGGTCCTTGAATCCTGAAACTGATGTTGATAACGGATTTCTCCATTGATAGATGAAATCTGACTCCATAATGGAACACCCATTATGAGCAGTAAAAACGATATGTTTATTACTCGCTTCAATTCCCCTTGCCAATTTTATTTAATGCGGTGCACAATCAAAGTGCACCGCATTTGTAAACATTTATATTACTTGTTATGACATGAAATGCACAGTGTACTATTATCCGTTGTAATCTGGATAAATTTGTGTGAACTTGGTGAAGCACCGCTCATATCAGTTGCTTCGTGCGGCTCGTGACAGCTTGCGCATTGCATTCTACCATCGAATAACCGTGGAGCATCGTAGGTATCAAGCGCGAGTGGTGTGGCATGAATGCCCGCATCGCCAGCTGCGTCGGCATATACAAAATTTACCGGATGAGTGTGTGACAAACCATTATACTTTACGCCATTATAAAGGTTCGAACCATCTCTAACCGTACTGTCCTGGATACCAGTCCAACTGTTGGTGCCGCCGTATGGACGTTTTACATATGCGGAAGAAGTGAATAAAGCACTTCCATCATGGCAACTCATACACATTGCGCTGACATTGTCCTGGGTTCCAACTACATCAGCTGTAGTTGCATCCATTGTAGTGCTTGTATAGTGACCATAGTTTGTGGTCTTTGTGATTGAACGTGACCAGAGCGGTGTGGGAACACCGGTTGCCGGTACGTGTGGTGTATGGCAATATCCGCAAAGCGCTTCTGATGCGCCTTTGATTCCAAAGCCAAGTGTCTTTGAATATCGGAAATCATGCTTGCCATTTGCCATTGCTGGCAGGGTCTGTGCTGCTGCGAACGAACCGATCACCAGCAGTAAGATTGCCACGAAAAATAGCTGTTTCATATTGTAACTCCTTATTGTTATTTTTGTGAATTAGGTATGCCTCTGGTTTAATAAAATCCTTATCCTCGTGAGGCAACATGAGGAAGTGGAATTAATCTCCTTTAATCAATTGCAACACCTGAATCCGTTGATTGAGTTGATCGGCAACATAAATCATATTTTTTTGATCGACGTACAAGCCAACCGGATTTTGAAAGCCCCAATTGTCGTTATTCGAAAATCGACCGATGAACATGAGGAATTCAAACTTATTGTTGAAAATCTGAAAATTCTGATGGATGGCATCGATAATATAAATGTTCTGGTACGAATCAATGGCAATTCCCTTGGGGCGCGCAAATGTTCCGTAAATATTTCCTTGTTGCCCGAACTTTCTTTCAAATTTTCCTTCCGAACTAAAAACCTCAATGCGGAAATTGAATGCATCTACTACATATATATTCCCCGATGAATCGACCGCCGCGCTCTGGGGAAAATTAAATTCACCGTCTTCTCCGCCTCGTTTGCCGATAGTAAGAAGTGAATCACCATTTTCCGAATAGACAAACACCTGGTGCAATTTATTATCTACTACGATAACCCTCTTGGCGAAGTGATCATAAACCACATCGACCGGGTTTGGGAAAGCGCCGGGTTTGCCGATGATGCCTAAGTATTTTCCATCGGGAGTCAATACCACAACCTGGCCAATTTCACCTACACCCACAAAAACCTTTCCGTTGCCGCAGGTAATTCCCAATGTATTTCCTAACGGCGCCGGAACCTCGGCGCCTAAAGGCACCATCTGTTTTTCGCTTTGATCGATCATGATGATGCCAAGCGAAACATCTGAAACATATATTCTGCCGCTATCATCAGCGCAAACATCGAATGGCCTATCAAAACGTATGTTTGACGATTTTCCGGCAAGCGCTCTTGTCAAAGCTCCCAATTTCGAACTGAAATCGTCTTCACTTTGATATGTTTGCACGTACTTGACTCGCGGTTCATCCGGCGGACTGGGCCAAACAACTTCTACTGCCTGGGCGTTTTTTGACGACCCGCATCCGAATAAGAACAGCATAGTTAATATCGTTCCTAGAATTATCGGTATCTGATATATCATTTTCATAAGTATCTATTTCTTTGGTTCATTTTGTTTATCGTCTTTCTTGTCATCCTTCGGATCTTGATTCTTCTCATCTTTTTTCTCTATTCCAGCGTTCGCCGGATCTATTATTATCTGACCGATTCCTTTTTCCTGTGAGGAGAGCTTTTCCATCTCTTCTATTGATGGAACAATCATTTGCTGGGGCAGTGGAGCTTTTGGCGTGAAGTCGAGATCAGCAGTCGACACAGATATTCCTGCTGTAATTATCCAGCTTTTGAGTTTTGCGGATGATGTATAGCCCGAGCTTACCTGTAAACTTATATTCGGCAATAGGCGTACGATGCCTGTGATTGATTCATGGATATCGTCGCGATAAAAATAATTGTAAAATAACTCTCCGCCTATCATTACAGACGAATTGAGCGGCAGAAGAATCCCGAAGCCGCCGATCGGTCTAAAATTATTTTTCACGTTTGCAATGCCTGCAAAAAGTGTAGGTTGAAAATTTCCAATCCTGAATCCGGCAGAGATCCCGCCGCGCAGAATGTTTTGCGAAAATGTTGCGGTACTATCGATCTTTTGGCTTGATATTGATTCTGTCCACAATGCCAGATGTTCTACGAGCGGAAGTCTGAACGGCATCTGAAATTTTCCTCCGATACCGAATGACGTTGCCGACACGATAGTGCCGGTTTGTTCACTGTACAGTTTAATATATCCTTCAAGATTTGTAGACAACCCGCCGTTGAGTTCAAAAATATTTAATCCGCGTAAATTTTTTCTGAGATACTCGACACGTCCCAACTGAACTCTAAATTGTGCTACGGGAGCAATGCCTGTTGTTGGAACAAAAACAACGCCGGTCCCGCTCATTATGCCCTGGCCGTTAAAATGCTGTGCGGCTGTAGAATATGTCGCACAAACAATAAGGACTATCAGATAATATGTTTTTACTTTTGATGACATTGCATACAAATCGCCATCGACCCTCCGCCGGCTTTAAGAAGCGCGGCGTTTTCAGAGCCGTGGGGTTTATGACAGCTTACACATGAAATCTCTTCGTTATTTGTGTCGCTCAGTTTTGCGCTCCGCAGAGGGTGTTTATCAACCGGATGATTTGATTTGTAATTATCGTGGCAATTAAGGCACAGACGATAAACATCCTTCTTCAGAATAGCCGGTTGATTTGAGCCATGCGGTGAATGGCACGAGACACAATCATTTGCGACAGGGTGAGGCACTTTTGAATCTTCAATCTCTTTTTTCTTTTCGTCATGACAATCGTAACATACATCGGGAACGCCCTTGGTGACTATCATAGCATTTTTCTCGGATGACCAAGAGTGACAAGTACCGCATTCTTTTGAATCAGCCGCGGGACCGTGGACAAGCTTTCCGCCAATCAAAGCTTTGTGGCAAACGCCGCAATCAGTATTTGTTTCTTGCGTAGGATTGCTGCTGGGAAGACCCTCATGACACGGCGTACAACTATGCTCAAGTTTTGAATTATGAAATCGTTCAGGACTAGAATCGATTGGGTTTGAATCAACAATAAACCGTGTTGAATATTCACCCGCATTTTGTGATTGTCCGGGAATGGAAAAATAAATACGATTCATGTCGGGTATCAGTTGAACGGGAATTTTATAGAGCGCTCTGCCTTCACTTGTCGGGTCCTCATGTGTGGTAGTGTAAATGCTGTCCTTCCATCCACGTATCTTAATAAAAATTGAAGAAGCATTTATCGATTGAACTTCTTTCAAAAACTCCGCAAATCTCGCAGTCTGCCAGAACGAACGTAATGTCATAGTGTCTGAGTAACTGAAAATAATTGAATCGGGTTTTGACATCCCGGAGTAAAACTTAAATGAATAAGATAGAAGCTCGATAGATGTACGAGGTTCGAAAATTTTATAAAATTCTTTAGCAAAATTATCTTTCGTTGCTTTAGTATTAACATCTACAAGCTTATCAACTTCCCATTGTGTTGAAATTAACAAGCGATCCCCCGCATCTTTTAAAACCGAAACTAAAATAGTTTTTCCCTGATCATATGAAACAGTATCACCTGGCGTCGGAAGAATCAACGTCAGATCATTTTTGGGGGCATCACCCAGGAAAATAACACAAAAGGTGATACACAATGCTATAAGTTTAAAGGATTTTTTGGTCATTGATTTTGTTGGGGTACTAGTATCTGTTTTGCATGAATGGTGCCAAAAAAATTCAGCAAGACTGACTAATTAATAGAGATTGTTTGACATCATTAGAGCCGAGTGGGTCAGATAACACACCGAAAATGATTAAGCTTGCTCAACCTTGATAATGGGTAAAATGGGCATTATCCAATAAAACGCAGAAAGATATAAACGAAGAGAGCAGAATTAATTGCAGGCGGCTTTACGATGAGTATATTCAGTCACAAGCGTAATAATCTCTTTTAGGTTAAACGGCTTTTCAATTACGTTATCGACATTAGTCAGATGCGCAGGGTCATTCATAAAATTCTTATCTTTTGTTGTCATCATCAACACCGGTATATCAGACGAAAACTTTTTAACAAATGAAGCAACCTCGAATCCGTCTATATGAGGAAGATTTAAATCTGTAATTACGAGATCGTATCCCGATGAACTCAATTTTTCTAAAGCCTTCTCGCCGGTCTCGGCAATTACCACAGTGAACCCGGCTTTCTTAAGAGCATTTGCGAGCGACCAGCCGATAAGCGCTTCATCTTCAACAATCAATATTTTAGCACTGGATTTTTTCATCTTTGTCTCAAACTTATTGTAAAGTTGTTCCCGAATTGGATCTGAATGTAAACAATAAGACAAAGCGTGTGCCAAGTTAAATGAGAATAGTTTTCTTGTGAAAATCTCAATAATCACAATTATACGGTGGAATATCCCTGCGGTGGTGCGTAATATCTTGACATTGTATGAGGGATTAGACTCACCGCCGGTCGATAAGCAGACTTATACAATTAGAGGAGATGATGCTTTTTCATTCTATAACGCAGAGTGTCTCGGCTGATCTTTAGGATCTTTGCGGCTTGAGATTGGTTCTGGTTTGTTTTTTCCAGCGCTTTAATTAGGATTTGCTTCTCAATTGAGTCAAGTGAGTGCCCGCCCGAATCGAGATCGAAGGCTAACTCCGACTTTTCACGGCGCAATGAGTGTATATGCCCAAGTTCAACGTGATGGGAGAAGATATATTCGCCATCGTCCATCAATACAGCTCGCTCAACGACGTTGCGCAGCTCCCGCACGTTACCGGGCCACTCATAATTGAGAAACATCTTTTTTGTATCTTCCGATAAGCCCTTAAAATTTTTATGAAAAGAGATATTAAATTCATTAAGGAAATAATCTGCCAATAATAATATATCCTCTCCGCGTTCCCGAAGGGGTGGAAGCAGGATAGTTGCCACGTTCAACCTGTAGTAAAGATCAGAACGGAATTTCCCCTCTCTTACTAACCGCTCCAGCGGTTGATTTGTTGCGGCGATAATTCTTACATCGACAGAAATATCTGAAGTGCCGCCGACACGCTGAAATGTTTTTTGCTCCAATACCCTCAGTAGCTTTACCTGAATCTTCTGAGATATATCTCCGATTTCATCGAGGAGGATTGTTCCGCCGTCAGAGATTTCAAATATTCCCTTTTTTTGTATGCGGGCATCTGTAAATGCACCACGCTCATGACCGAATAGCTCGCTTTCAACAAGTGTCTCAGTAAGAGCTGAAAAATTAACCAGTATTAAAGGTTTCTCCCGACGCTCACTACGGAGATGAATTGCTTTCGCCGCCAATTCTTTCCCCGTACCGCTTTCTCCGGTGAGAAGCACCGTTGTTCCACTGCTCTGGGCAATCTTGCTGATTTGTTCGCAAACTTGTTTCATAGGTGGTGACGATCCAAGAAGACCGTAGAAGCCGCATGTCTTTTGTTGGCTTTTGATGAAATGTGCAACTTGTCGTTTTAGGTGAGTGGATTCACATGCCTTCTCAAGAACAACAATTAGTTCCTCCATGTTTACAGGTTTTGTTACATAATCGAACGCTCCTAATTTCATTGCCTGTACCGCTGTTTGGGAACGATCAACCGCCGTCAGCATAATGATCGGAGTGAAACTGTTCTGTAGTTTAATTTCTGTCAGCAGGTCGATTCCGGTTCCATCGGGAAGAACCTGATCGAGAATTATAACGTCTGGGTCTTTTTCCTGAAATAGGGAATATGCCTGCTTAATGTTTTCTGCTTCGAAGATAGTAAAACCAATCTTGGCTAATTCTTGTTTTAATGACCACCTTATCAGGTTTTCATCATCTACGATTAGAATTGTTTTACAAAGCATATATCTCTATTTCCGATCTTGTTCTTTTGGAAGTGTTATTGAAACGATTGTCCCTTTTCCGGTTTCACTTTTAATACCAATCGTGCCATGATGTTGTTCTATGATGCGTTTGGAAATTGTTATGCCGAGACCGGTTCCTTTATGTTTCGTGGTAAAGAATGGCTGGAAAACAGATGTGAGTTGTTCCTGAGATATTCCTTTGCCCGTATCTTTAATAATTATTTTCACCGTGGAGTCGTCACCTGTCATAGCTATTGTTACGAATCCTTTGCCTTCAATCGATTGGACGGCGTTGAGAGTTATATTCCATAAGACCTGTTGGAGTTGTTTTCGATCTCCTATGATGGTTAATTCTCTTTCCCCGAAATCTGTATTTATCTCAATTTGTTTTTTCTTAACTTGCTGGGAAAGAAGGGAAATCGTTTTCTTTATCAAGTCACCTATATTCAGAATATCGAAAACCGGCGGCGTAGGCCGTGCATAAGATAATAAATCGTTGACTGCCTGGTTTACCCGCTCAAGTTGCGTAATCATTTCAGCAATTATTTCTTTTCTGTCGTCGCCTTTCTTAGTCTCCGAATCGAATACTTGCAGCGCCCCCAGAACTCCGGCGATCGGGTTTTTTATTTCGTGTGCAATCCCGGCAGCCATTTCACCGGCGCTTGCCAGACGATCTGCGTGCTCGAGATGTGATTGATGCAGTTCATGCACTTTGGAATTTGTCACATTAAGGCGCCGAACGAGATTATTGAAAGATTCCATCACGCTGGTCATTTCATCACGCTGACGAGGAACTTTTAATTCGGAAAATATTATTTCATTGCCCTGTTCGAATTGCTCGAGTTGATCGTCTATTTGCATGATCTGTTTCTGTAATTTTCTGACAGGTCGAATCACAAGGAAAAGAAGCGCGATAAAAAGAACGCCTCCAAGTCCCGCGAAGGTCGCAATAGTCATCATGATATTTACAGAACGGTGCTGTAGAGCCACATTTCGAATATCATCCATGTAAATTTTTACAGCTAAAAATCCTTTTGTGTCTTTGGTATCATTATGACATGAATAACAATCCGGCTTTTTTACTATCGGGGTGATTATATATTCGAATGAGGAACCCCCCTCATTCATAAAAAGGAATTTATCGCCCGGGTACTGAGGTAATTCGGTAAATCGATCGATCGGGAGCTTCTCGGTAAGTTGACCTAATTTTGCGCCGAGAACGGTAGTGCCGTCTTCTTTTAAGATGAGAATATTATCGGCTTGCCCGGAAGCGATAACTCTTTCAAGAGCGGCTTGTAATTGATCGTTCTGTCCGCGCAGCATGATGTATTCAAGTATCGCTTTTCCAAATTCTGCCACGCCGTGAGCTTTTGTTTGCGCGCCTCGCTCGAGCATTGAATAACCGGTACGATGAGCAAAATATACGAAGCTACTGCCAAATATTAGAAATGTAACGACAACCGCAAGAGCGATTTTATTCCCCAACGAGGAGAAAACTTTGTTAAACATTATTTTGAAGGATTATTCAAATATCTCATTTAAGATACAAAAATCTTAAATCATTTGCTGGGTTATATGACACAGTAGGTGAATTTTCAATAAAATATTTATATTATTCATAAATGACATATAGATTAAAAATTTTGGCTTGTATCGGGGATAAAAATTAAATTCTCAATTTCCTCAATGCGGCAAGCGGGCAAGGTTTAAATAATCTTTCCGGGTATTGATGTTGAAAAGCAGTTTTATAAATCTCGGAGATGCCGGAAGAATGTTCGAGTGAATATTCTTGATGAAATGTTGAACCGAATATTGTTTTTCTTCAAGATGATTTATCAATACGGGCAAGCATGTACGATTATACAAACCGAAAAGAGGCTGAATTCTATCATCGACGGAAAGGAGAGTAGTATCTTCCGCGTGAGAACGGTCTATAATATATTCCATGAGAGCGCAGTTTGCGAGCGGAAGGTCAACAGATACAATGAATACACTTTTTGAATTCGAATTAACGAGCGCTGAATGTATTCCCGAAAGAGGACCGCAGTTTTTATAAATATCCCCGTAAACAGGTAAATGTAAAAAGTCGTAGCCGCTTGCAATATCAGAGATGACGATTACGTCGGTGAATATTTTCTGAAGCTCTTCGGCAATCCTCTGAATAAATGATTTACCGTTCAACGTAAGCAAAGCTTTATCTTGCCCCATGCGCGTGCTTTGTCCGCCGGCAAGGATGGCTCCGGTAATATTTTTAGGTATATTATTCATATACTAACTAATGTTCATTTACTACTGACATTGTTCTATAGATAAATAATAAAAAACCTCACCCCGCTAAAAAGGATGAGGAAAAGAACTGTAAGCAAGTAAAGGGCGCAATTTAACAACCTTCTTTCTTTTTCTTCTTGCCTGCGGTTGGCGCAGATGTTCCACTTGGCATTTCAAGTTTCGGTATCGATTTCTTCGCTGAAACTTCTTCCACCACACCGCCGGCTTGCGGCGAGCCGCCAAAGAACTTACTAACCTCTTTCATCTTTTCAAATGCAGCAGTCTGTTCTGGTGTTGCGTTTTGTGCAAGCTTTGGAAAAAGAATCTTATCCGTCCATTCATCCAATCCACCCATCAGCATATAAACCGATTTATAACCTTTAGCTCTCAGCAGCATCCATGCCTGGGCAGAATGAATTCCGCCTTCAGAATACAATACTAGTTTTTCGTTTCGCAGAAGCGGATATTCATTCAATTCTGCTAATGGAACAAGTTCAGCCGAGGGAATATGGTACTCGTTGAATTCCTTTTCAGCTCTAAGGTCGAGTAGTTTGAAATCGCTTTTCTCTTGAATGATCCAGCCTGCAAGTTCTTCTGAAGATATATGGTCTGCTTGTTTGTCGATGATAAGTGCAAGTTCTTTTACATCCATTGTAACCGAACTTCCGCGATATGGATTTCCGGCAAAGATTGCAGTCAAACCGAGAACGAAAGCAATAAGTGCAAGTTTTTTATTCATCGAAAGTTTTGGAAAAATATTTTTCATAATTATGGCTCCACTATTTTATTGCCAAGTTTTTTTTCTGCCCATTCGGCGGCGGCAAATCCGCCGATTGCCATCATCACTACGGCAAACACTAATATTCCGTAAGGAATGTTGAATAACTGCGAGAGTGTAATCTGTCCCATCGGAGTAGAGGTATAGAAAGTACTTATCAGCGGGAAGATTTCACCGAAGATGAAAATTCCAACAACAATGCCTAGCAGGTAGACCATTCCGTCGATTTTTCCAGTCACCGCAGAGACACACGATGTCCCGGGGCAATATCCGCCGATTACAAATCCGAATCCCAATAACAATCCACCGACAGTTTGAGGAACGATGTATGTCGGATTTAAGTAAACCAACGATAAATCCATCCAACCAATCACTGATAAATAATAAATACCAACCATCGCTGTAATGATTGCTGTAAACATTACTTTGAAAACCGTTAAGTCGTTGAAGTAGAATTGAGCCGCTAATTTTCGACCGTTGCCGAAACCACCGCGCTCCAGGAAAAATCCAAATCCAATACCGATAACGAACGCAACGACTAAACTTACGTCATCGCCGAATAATCCATATTTAAAAAAGGGTGCGTTCATTTCCATTGTCTCCTAAAAAAGTATGCAATCATGTAAGCTCCGCCGAAAACGGCAAGCATAAAAGCCCAGCTTCCGACATTTAGAACAGCACCGCCGGTTAGCGCCTGACCGCTTGTACATCCACGCGCCAGCTTTGCGCCGACGCCCATCATCGTTCCGCCGATAAATGCAAAGAACAACCTGCCGCGAACAGAAATACGGGGCCCTTTCTCGACTGTCTTTTTAATTCTTCCTGCAAGCGCACCGGAGATAAATCCGCCGGCCAACACTCCAAGCACTTCAAAGACTAACCAGTCTTTGAGCGGACTCTTCGTTGTATCCGCGAGATATTCGTTGTAAAATGTATTCGCCCTCGCATGTTCTGGCGCGATTGTGCTGACACCTGTTGCCACAAGCGATGAGAATGCACCCGAGGCGCCAAGTCCGCGACCCATGATGACGTACGATAATAGAAGTACGAGTCCCAAACCTATACCGGAAAGATACGGATTCCAGTACGGCTTTGGACCATGGTGAACTTCAGTTGATGTTGATGACATTTTATTAACCTTTCATTACTTTCTAAGATTTTTTTAAAAAATTATTTTTCTACTCTCTCCCTGTTCCCCTCTCCCAATCTGGGAGAGGGGTTAGGGGTGAGGGTTTAAAATCCTGCATCTACCCAATGCGTATACTGTCCGGCGTAGACAATGACAAATCTCAAAACTAATCCGCCTACAATTACCATGATCGGTGCAACCGGTGTGTGTTTGATTTTGTGATTGACAGCCAATAATTGAATAATCAGCGGAATCACAATTCCCAGCGCAAGAACAAAAACCCAGAACGCAGGCGCATATATTCCGCTTAAAAGTACAAGCGCCGAATCGATATGAACTTTTGTAGATGTAACCATTCCGATAATAAACAAGGCGATTACAAATATTTCAAGGATTAAAAAACCATTATCAGCTTTCGCAAGCAACTCTCTTTCGTCAACTCTTTTTGCAACCATGTGAACGAACGCTGATGCGGCAGATAATCCTGATACTAAGAATAAAAGCCAAAGCATCGAGCTGTTCCATAGGGGCCTAGCACCTAACGCGCTTAATAGTACTCCGGTATAGATTCCAAGCAATCCGCCCAACAACATATTCACAACACCGATATTCTTAACCGCATATTTATGTTGTTGAAGTTTTTCGGAAATCTTATCCATCCAAAGGAATTTCTTCGAAAAATATTCCGGCACGTTGATAAGAAAACTCGCGATCATCGTAGGATAAACGACAATGAGTATCCACGCACCCCAAGACATCGGCGATGCGACTTTGAACGTTAGATATAATCTCCACGTGTACAGCTTATGCTCAAGATCAAGGAACAAAGTAAACATACCAGCGCTTAAAATTATCATTCCCAAAAGCGGAAGTACCCTGCACACACACGCTTTATCTTTGTATCTTCCTTTGAAGATAAAATAGCCGGTAATTATCATCATCCCCGCAACTAATCCACCGATAAAAAGATAAACCGGAATTTCCCAACCCCAGATGTGGAGTGACGGATCGACCAATTCGTTATGACGCGTTGTAGTATACTCGTTCATATCACCTCACACTAAATACAATATTTGTGGTTTTGTTCCTGCCTCGGGAATCAATGAATGATTTTTTCTTGATGTAAGAAGCTTGCTTACCTGACTGTTCGGATCATCGAGATCTCCGAAGTACATGCAATGAGTCGGACAAACAGAGACACATGCAGGATCTAATCCCTTCTCAACCCGGTGAACGCAGAAAGTACATTTGTCCGCGTAACCTTCGGGATGAATAAATCGAGTATCATACGGACACGATGCAAGACATGCCTTGCAACCGATACATAAATCGTGTGTTACAAGGACGATTCCACCGAGATCATGCACATGACTTGCCCCTGTGGGACAGCAGTAAACACACGGAGGATTATCGCAATGATTGCACCGTTCAGTTCTTATTTCCATATGAAGATCAGGATTTTTGCCGCGCACATCCTGCACAATCCAATCGCGGTTGAATGCTTCGGGAACATCGTTTTCGGTTTTGCATGCAACAACACAATCCATACAGCCGACGCATTTTTTCGTATCGATTACCATTCCAAACCGTGCCATGATTATGCCTCAATCTCGATTGTTACGAAATTCATATTCATGCCGGTTCCTCCCATGAGCGGATCGGTTTCGAAGCGTGTCAGCAATTGTGAATCACTTGCTCCTTTACCAAACGCGTGTTTCAATCCCTTCGCAGTATGACCGAAACCGTGCACCATATAAACGCAATCCTGCCTGATTCTTTCTGTTGCTTTCACTTTTATTTTATTACTCACCACTCCGTCCTGATTTTTTAATTTGATGTAATCACCGCTCTTCAAGCTGTAACGCTCGGCGATGTTTGCATTCAACCAAACTTCATTCTCCGGCATCATGTCGGATAAAATTCTGTTGGTCTGGGTTCTGCTGAACGAATGCACCGGCGCTCTGCCGTATAATAATCTGAACGATCCGGCGGGACCACCTGCGGGTCGTTTATATTTCGGGACGGGATCAAATCCCGCTTGCTGAAGTTGAAGCGAGTAGAATTCAATCTTCCCTGATGGAGTTTGAAATTCTGCAGGTACTCCTTCGTCAAAATAATTCGGCTGTTTGGTGCCGAGTATGATGCCGTTCTTTTTCAACTCGTCAAAACTTAAACCCGCGGCGGTCATGCGGTAATTGATATACTCTTCGACATCTTTCCACGGATAATAATTTCCAAGTCCTAATTTCTCTGCAAGTTTCTTCGCAATCCACCAATTCGGTTTTTGATCGTGTGGTGATTCAACTACCGGCTGCCGCAATCCAACAAACGAATCACGGAACCACTCGACATTGATATCATCATGCCGCTCAAGATAAACCGATTCCGGAAGCACAACATCAGCCCACCCGGCGATCTCATTTGGGATAACATCAACTACAACCACTAAATCCAAATTCTGAATTGCCTGCTTGGTTATTTCTTCGTTCGGTAATGCTTGTATCAGATTGGTTGCATAGACAAACCATCCCTTAACCGGATATGGGTTTCCTGTAAGAGTAGCTTCACGAATTCCAGTGGTGATCGCTTCATGAGCGAACGGATATTTTTTATCGGGATTATCGACTTTATCTTTCGTAGGAGTTGGATAAGACGGATACGGATATCCGGGAACATCCATACTCACCGGATAATAGAAACCGCCTTTCCTTCCCCAGCTTCCCATGAGTGCGTTCAGCAAGGCAATCGCCCGGCTTCGCTGTGCATCGTCGCCGTACCAATTGACATGTCTGCCGGGATGAATTAACGTTGCAGGTTTGTAACGCGCCATTTCGCGGGCAGTTGCACGAATCAATTTCGGCTCAATGCCTGTTTCCGGATACGACCACTCAGGAGTGTAAGCTAAAAGCTCCGCCTTGAATTGCTCAAATCCAAATCCGTACTTCTCAACATATTCTTTATCATAGAGATTTTCTGTAACGATAACATTCATCCAGGCAAGCAAGAGCGCGAGGTCGGTTCCGGGTTTTATGGGTAAATAATATTTTGCCTTACTCGCGGCGACAGAAAATCTAGGATCAACGACGATGATTGACGCGTCGTTCCCAACAGCCTCGGCAAATTCCTGTGCCTGCGTGTTGTGCATGTTCTCACCAAGATGACTTCCGATCAATACAAGGCACTGTGCATTCTTGATATCCGTTCGCTCCGGCGAACTTACATCTTCACCGTACGTCAATCTGAATCCAACATCTCTTGGTCCGCGGC
The DNA here is from genome assembly GCA_020056225.1 of Bacteroidota bacterium. Taxonomy (GTDB): domain Bacteria; phylum Bacteroidota; class Ignavibacteria; order UBA10030; family SZUA-254; genus JAGVIE01. Next base: position 36,229 of record JAGVIE010000031.1, on the reverse strand, counting down.
ATTGCGCAAACGACGGTGCAGCAAAATTGATTGCACCGTATGCTTTCAAAGTATGTTTCAGAAAATTTCCGCCGATACCATGACTGAATACCGCAATCGATTCTGGTCCGTACTGCGATTTTATTTTCTGCATTTTGTCTGCGATATAACTTAGCGCTTCATCCCAGGTTACTTCCTTCCACATTTCTTTTCCGCGCTCTTGAGTACGAATCAGTGGCGAGCGTAATCTATCCGGATCGTAATGCGCACCAACGCCGCCTGTTCCGCGCGGACACAACCTGCCTTTGCTGAGCGGGTCGAGCGGATTGCCTTCGACCTTCCAGAGTTCACCATCGCGTACATAAGCTATTGCCCCGCATTTCCAGAAACATATATCGCAGAAGGTTGGAATTTTTTGGATTCCTTTATGCTTTGTAGTCTCGGCTTTATCCAGGGCTTTTGATACGGTTCCAATCGCCGCGGCGGCGGCAATTGTAGCGCCGGATATTTTTAAAAATTTTCTCCTAGAGAGTGGATTCATATTTCTCCGTTATCCCGATAATTCTGTTTTTGATTTTCGTGCAGTCGATTGATTCTTTATAGACAGGGCAAGTTCTGCATTCACGCGTTTTGCATGAGTTCTTTGGATGGTCGAATGTCCAGCATGCCTTGGTATGATTTCTATACGCTTCGCAATGCTCACGGTCATTTTGCGAACAAGAAACAATCTCCCAGCAGGGAATCAGAGCGTGAATATGCTGGATGCCTGCGATGCCGATTTTATCTTCGTTGATCGCGCGGCGGATACATTTCAACCGCTCGATATCCGACTGCGAGTAAAGCCGGTGGCTCGATTCTTTTTGGAACGGCAAGATAAGTCCGGCACGCTCGTACATCCTCACCGTATGCACCGAAATGCCGAGCATCTTCGCCGCAGTGCTGATGGAATAGAGTGGTGTATCCTGATTTTGAATGATTTCTGATCTCATAAATGAATTACATCGTTGCCCTACAAATCGTAGACAAACTCGTCCACCGAAGCGGATCCTATCCACCAAAGCAGAATGCGTAGGTGGAACGCGCAGGTGGATAAAGTTGATATTTATAAATATCAACTATTGTGCCAGCGGTGAATATATGATTTTGATTGAAAAGGTTGAAAATTGGAAAGATTTTAAAGTTTAATTTTCAAAATCGAAAATAGAATGGTGCGGAAAGTTTCAAGATTGATTTTAATATTGCAACAAAGGTTGGATATTTTCCGGTGAGAGAGTGGAAGCTCACCGATTGTCTAATGTCAAGAGTGGCTCACGCCCCTAGCACTTCTTGCTTGTTCAAATTCGTTGTCAGGTAACCTGAGAATGCAACGAAGAGCACTGAAATAAGAATCGAATCTCTTGAGTCAAGTTTCCGTATTGCACTTGCCGGATTCCCTGCATGACGTAATTGGGGATAGTTCGAACAAAAACCATATAGATTTTTTAATGATTGCTTCAGAGCCATATGAGGCCATTCGTTTACTTGATCTGCCAAATCAGCAAGTGTTCCATTTTTACCTGTTGTGATAGACGCAAGTCCTTCAGCGTATTTACTGGCATTGGTAAGGCAGGCGTTGAGTTTACGTTCCGATGATTCGTGAGAGTATTCATCGAATGCTTCTTCAAAATCACTCCACAATGTTTGGAGATGCACATTTGTGATGTTAATCCTTCTCAGATCGTTATACAGATTGGCAAATGATCCGGGTAATAGGAACCGCAGTGCAAATGGATCATCGAGCCGGTAACGTAAATTATACTTTGTGAGAAAAGATCGCAGAAGAATTTTAAATTTTTCACCATAGCCAGATATTCCGTAATCTTCTATTGTTTCGTACGCTTCCTCAAGAAACTTTGCAATCTCCATTTCGGCAGCAAAGTCTGTTCCTTTGATGGCAAGAAATTTAGTCTGCGCGATAACAGGATCATTCCGTATTTCCTCGAACAGAGCTTGCGAAGTATGTACGCCAAGATGGTCTTCCACTTCACTGTAAAGATCAGAGAAAAAATCCTGCGGTGCTTGTTCGTGGGTTGCAAGCGATTCCCAAATTTCCTGCGCTGTATAGATCCAATGATTTCGCAAGCTTCCGATCATAACTCTCCTTCAAATGCACGATGGAGAAGTGATTGGAAAAGAGATTCGAGCTTTTGTTCAGCAATTGATTGATCCACTTCCAGTGAGCTGATTTCCTTCACTCTCGTGGCAAATTCGATTTGAAGTTCCTTTGGAGGTACAACGATTTCAACTGGATAGATTCTGCTGCCTGATACCAGGGGTTGTGCTGCTCTTCCGGCGTACTGGTTCAGGTTCGTAAAACGAATTGCCCATGCCAGATATGTAAGATCAAGATCATTTGAAAATGAAGATACATATAGCGCATTGTCAGTAACCCAACTATTAGGCAAGGAAATATGCACCGCTCCACAATAAACGCCAACTCGTCCAATAACTAACACTGGTTTGTCAAACATGTATTCTGAGTGATACCCCGTGATTCCATTTCCGCCATAGACTGGATAGGGACCAATTTCCCTTGCTTCACTGGTTAACCCATTACCACTCTTCACTTTGATCAGATCACCCAAAGATTTTTTCTGAAATTGCTTCAAATTTTTTAATGGATCCCCAAACATCTCATCGAACAAAGCTGGGATAAAGTCAGTGGTGCGGTTGTTGGCTTGGGCGCGAAGCCGCTTCATTTCTTCTGCTTCATTCAGTATACAAACAATGCGCTCTTGCTCAGTAAGTGGGGGAACTGGCAACATCAATGATTCAAGATCGGATTTTCTTATGTTCTTTATGTTTGCACCTTCGGCTTGGTGCTTTCTCCAACTTATGAAAGCACGACTTTGAAAATATAAAGCTCCAAAATTTGGAATAACATTTTGATTAAACCGTATGATTGCACAAAAAGCACCAACAGAACCTTTCCATATCTCCTCCAACTTCGAAGTTTTTCCAACTATATCAGGACTACCCGAAGACATACAAATTGCGATATCACCGACTTGAAGTAATTGTTCTTTTCCAACCTTATGAGTGGGCACATAGACCAGATCGTTTTTCGTATCGAGGTTATTTCCAATATTTCCAGCGCGGAGGATAGGAACCAAACCTTCTGATGGTGAATCGCTTACATCTCCCTTGTCAAACGTAACACCCCGTATGACATAGGCAACATCAATCAATTTTTTGCTTTCCCACTTGCTCATTTTTTCTGCAAGGCCTCTTGGAGTTTTGTCGCGCGGTCAGCAATCTTTATCTCAAACTCTATGATATCGCTAAGAATTGTAACTGGTGGGTCATGCTTTACTGTTGAAACTACTAACGGCCTGTATCTTCCTGCCATGAGGTTCCAGTTGTTTTCCTGTATCCGTTCAATCGGAATGCAGAAACTATTTGGTCCTTCTTCTTTTGCTTGCCATTTGTCAAGCACATCGGGAATGTCGCCCAGTGGTTTTTCTGGATTTGGAGTTCTTTTATCATCTAGAGAGAAACCATCGGCCGTCAGTTCGTAGAACCAGACGAACTTAGGGTGAGCTTGTTTTTTAAAGATTAGCACCGCAGTGCCAACGCCGGAATACGGCTTGAACACGCCTGACGGCAAACTAATCACTGCCTGTAGCTCGCACGTTGTTAAGAGAAGCTCGCGGACTTTCTTATCCGCCTTGCTGGAACCAAAGAGTACTCCGTTCGGTATAATCACACCAGCGCGCCCGCCAATCGTCAAATGATCGATGAACCATTTCAAAAAGAGTAGTTCCGTATCGCGTGTCTCTAATCCGATGTCAGCCAGTATACTTTCCTTCTGTATTTTTCCTGCAAACGGCGGATTGGCAAGAATCACATCGTACAACATTCCAGGATATGAACCGCCTTTGTTTGCTATGAGCGGATTATGAATCTCGATATTAGCCTTATCCAATTTGTGCAGATACAGATTCATAATAGCGATCTTCACCATACCGGAGTCGTTATCATATCCGGTAAATGCCTGCTCTTCAAGAAATTTGAATTCTGCTGGACTCAACAAACTTCCGTCTTTCACGCCACGTGTAAGATCAGCAGGCTTTGTATGTTTCTGAAGAATATGAGTATAAGCAGAAATAAGGAATCCCGCCGTTCCGCATGCCGGGTCGCAGATGCGGTCTTTTGGTTTCGGATCGACCATGGCAACGATCATATCGATGATATGGCGTGGTGTGCGGAACTGTCCGTTGGTACCAGATTGTGCAAGCTTGCTCAGAAGATACTCGTACATATCCCCCTTCAAGTCCTGTCCGTCGTGTGACGAGAGATCCATTTCATTTAGTTCTTGAATCACCGTACGCAACGTTGCCCGTTCATAGATTTTCAAAGTAGCACGGTTGAATAGTAACTTACCGGTTTGAGAGAGCTCTGGAAGTTCGTGGAACTTCTCTATAGATCCACGAACGGCATCGAACAATGCATCGCCGGTAAGCGTAACAAAGTTTCCCCACGCATACTTTGCCCAATCACCGGAGAAGATGCGTTTATACTTTTTATCCAGCGCGGCTTGCATATCGTCCCGCTCGGAAAGAAGGCGAAGAAAGACGAGATACGAAAGCTGTTCGATGGAATCCATCGGATTGTTGACGCCACCCGCCCACAAAACATTCATCAGGCGGTCGATCTTTTCACGCAATCCCGATGAGAAGAAATTGGAGCCGTTCGTTGTTTTCGTTGTTCCGTTTTGCATATGGTTTGTTCGTTTCTTTTTCTTTACACGTGGTAATGACAAATAAGAGAACTAGGTTGTCGTTCCTGCTGCCAATGTAACTTGACGTACCAACAATGACTGTCGCAGAGCTTCAAAGGCAGCATCGCGCTCTCTGAATTGCATCAAAGCATGAAGATCACCAAGAAGTCTGAATTGACTTCGCTCAAAGATGGTGGTCTTTCCTTCTAAGAAGTCTTTCAATGCTGCTGGATCATCTGAAATAAGTTCTGCGGTGGCATTCAACCATTTTTGTTCGTTGTACCGAAGGTTAAATTGTGCCGCTATAGAATCGACCGTATCCGAAATGATTTCCTTTTTTGTCGGCAACTGTTTCTTGCCTAGTGCATTATAAACAAAAGCGGGTGTGGTAGCAGGAACCCCGTATGAAATAATCAGCTTATCCGGTGAATAAAACATTTCCGGGCGATGATAGAATCGCTCCTGCACGATGGTTTCAATAGAATCATCATCCTCCGCTTCCACAGCTTGCTGAAGTTCCTCATCCGCTTGCACATAATCTTTTATGTCTCGTTCGAACGATCCGCGGAATGTCATCACATCAACTTTTTCGCCGTTCGGCCCGACGATACGCACTTCCTGTTTGATAACGCGATCGATTCCTTCCCATGTCGGAATATCCGTTCTTGGGCTGTACGTTTCATTCGTATCGCTGATAATCCCGCCACCTTCAGGCGGTTGAAATCGAATCGGCGCAGATGAGGAACCACCTGTGGTGCGGACCTTGAGAGGCGCGCTGTAATCATATTTCTCTTCAAAGTACTCGGCGACAGCGCAGAAATCTAATAGGAAAAAATGCTTCTTCTCGTACTCTGCATTGTTTATAACGAAGGTATATCTTCTTGTACCTCGACCTTTGATCTGGATATATTCTGTCGGGGAAAAGATAGGCCGCATTAAAACAACATTGAGAAGGTCTCTGCAATTGTATCCTGTTGAAAGCATGTCAACTGAAACAGCGACACGCTCTGATCGTCTGCCGTCGCGAAATTCCTTTGCCAGAGAGGAGGCATCTGGAATTCGTGAAGTAATGGTAAGCGCAATACTCGGACGCAATTCATTCAGTATTTTTGTAATAGCGGTTGCATGGGTTTGGTTCACTGCAAAGATAATGGACTTACCAATCTGTCCATCGGGCGATCGTTGCGCGTTTTGTAAGAACGCATCGCACATTACATAATTGCGGTGGGGAGTAAATATTTTTCTTTCAAGGTCTTGAATCTTGTACGTTTCTTCCTGCTCATTGATCGTTACAGTCCATCCGGCTTCTTCAAGAGCTTGTGTAGTGATATCCGAACGCACATCAAAGATTTTCTGTTGGCAAAGAAACGGTCCCTCCGGATCATTTGCAGCATCGATGATGTCGTACCGGTATGTCGGTTCTCCGGGTTCGCAACCAAAATAATGATAAGTATCCCGTAGAAGACGCGCTTCTAATGCTTTTGGATTTTCCTGAGCAAGCTTTGCAGAATCCACATTTTTTAAATATGCCTTTGGCGTTGCTGTCAATCCAATGCGTGTCCCCTGGAAAAATTGAACCATCTCACGAGCATCGCCATAAATCGAACGATGAGCTTCATCGTTGATCACGAGGTCAAAATAGAACGGAGTGAATTCCTCGCGATATCTTCGATCCATCAGCAAGGATTGTATTGTTGCTATAACGACAGATGAACCCAATAACTCACCAGTTCGTCTTGCTGTCTTATAGATGACCGGATTATACTCAGGAAGAATAACATTGAAATCTTCCATCGTCTGTTTAGCAAGTTCGATACGGTCAACAATGAAAAGAACTCGTTCGGTATTTCTTGTTAAAAGGAATCTTCGAATCAAAGCAGCACAAAGTAATGTTTTGCCGGTTCCAGTTGCCATTTCAAGGAGGAACCTCCTTTTTCCTAGTGCATCAAACTGCTGTGCAATAACGTCCATTGCCCGGATTTGATAACCTCGAAGAGTTAAGTCACTCCGCAATGGTTTGAGATACTCGGGTGTTATGCGCTCCGTTTGTAATTGCCGCGGAGGGTTGAGGTTCTTAAGAAATTGCCGTTCTAAATCCTCTCTGGAAGGAAGCCGTTCAATTCGATATGCATCTTGGTGGTCAGCCCGCTGAAGATTCCAGAAGTAATGAACGATGCCGTTAGTAAGAATAACAAATGGTGCATTCCGATTCGCAGCATACCCGCGTGCCTGTTCTTTTGCATCGTATGGATCGAGCTCCTCTTTCTTTGCCTCGATCACACACAGTGCGTGTCCATACTTATCTTTTAAAATATAGTCCGCGCGTCCATCGATTGAATGATGTTCAAATTCAACTGAATGAGAATCAAGCAGATCCCATCCGCTGTCTGTCAACGCACGGTCAATGAGTACACGGGAAAAGGCTTCTGATTGTGGCATATGCTCTGTTTATCTGCAGAGCTTCGGTGCAGTCCAGCTTCTTTTAAGATCGGCTGAACCATTTGGCGTGCAAAAAAAATGTCTCAGAAAAACAAAGGGCGTGAAACCGATGACCCTCTGACTTGAGGCACGTGGATGCCTGCCAACAAAGGATACACCAGCCACGCCCCTTTCGGGGCGTATGCTGGCTCCATCTTGTTGGCTGAAAAATTTCCACGTTTTTAAGTCAAGACAGCAGCCGAAGCTACGCTAATATTTTAGTTATGAATTATGAGTTATAAGTTATTAGTCAATTGTTGTTTGGTTAAGTCTAATTAATTCTAAATTTGTTGTATAAAGTAAGAAGTATAATGCTTAAATCAAAGAATGTAATTTCAAATTTCTTACACTCAGAAAACTTGCAATTTATGATATTTTTCTCTCTTGATATCTTATTTGCTTCACGCTCATCATTTTACATCTCAATCAACATTCCACAACCGATCCGCCGGAACTGCGAATATGTTTTTCCCAAACGGGATAGATTCGGAGCCGGTATAAAGAACCAAACCTTTTACAAATCGCTTACCGGCTAATTCGGAGAGAACCTTTAATCTTCTGAAATCATCACCATCTACGCTTGAACTTGCTTTGACTTCAATGCCAACTATCTGACCGTCGGGACTTTCTAAAACGAAATCTACTTCCTGCCCAGATGATGTCCGAAAGTAAAAAATCTGGGGATTCGTTTTACTCCATGAAGCATCTTTAAACAATTCGATTGCCACAAAATTTTCAAGAACCCGCCCTAACAACGTGGTATCGGCTGCAAGCCGATCATGGTTTACTCCAATAAGGTGAGTCATTAAACCGGTATCGGTGAAAAGCAGTTTCGGTGTCTTAATCAGCCGCTTGCTAAAGTTACCCGACCAGGCACGCAACGACTGTATAAGGAATGTTGTTTCGAGCAACGACAAGTAACGCTTCAGTGTAGTCTGGGGGATTGCAACACTGTTGGCAATCTCAGCGATATTAAGAAGCGTGCCGGCACGAGTTGCAAGCAACGATAAAAGTCGTGGCAGTACGGTTAATCCGTTTATGTTAGCAAGGTCGCGGACATCCCGCTGTAAAATTGTCGTTATGTACGAATTGAACCATGCCCGCCTTCGCTCTGAGTCCGCTTTCTTTTGCACTTCGGGATAACCGCCTGTTATTATTCGCCGGATTAAACTCGATTTCGATTCGGCTGCGGTCTTTCCAATCTTGAATGAATGCGAGAATGTCGAATCGATAAATGAACCGTTGAAGTTTTTGATTTCGCTTTGTGCGAATGGCCAGAGTGAGAGAATTTCCATTCTTCCTGCCAACGACTCCGACAGATGCGGCAACAATAGCACGTTTGCGGAACCGGTCATGAGAAATTTCCCCGGCTTCCGTTCTTTATCGACGATCCTCTTCATTGCCAGAAATAACTCCGGCGCGCGCTGCACTTCATCAAGAACAAGATTGCCATTATACTCCTGAAGAAAATCTGTTGGGTTATGATGAATGGCTGCGAGCACTGTCGGATCATCGAGGGTTAAATATGTCGCGGGATGTTCATTCTCCACCAACCATTGTACGAGTGTGCTTTTACCCGACTGCCTTGCGCCGTTCAAGAGAACAACCGGACTGTCTGCAAGTGCTGTCGTAAGTATATTTGTAATATTGCGTTTTACCATGCATCCAATATAATAAATCAATGGATGATAATCAACCACTCAGTGGCGGATTATCCACCACCTCGTGATCCGGGAAAAACAAAATCAAGATACTGAGTCAAATATGTAGAAAAATTGTAGCTCACTTGCAACATGATAAAAAAGTAAGGATTTTAAATTTCCCCCCGTTTCCTCCGCGCCTCAGCGATGAAACATTTAAACACAGAGAACGGTGAGAAAGGCATGAAATCAAAAACCCCCACCGACTATCGGTAGGGCTTTCGATTTTTTCTAGAGAAACTTGTGTAGAGTCCATTTCTTAAAATGGACTTCACGGCATTCCTGAGTTGTCCGATTTCCACCAGAGGCGGACAAGTAAGAATCGGACTCTACAACTCATTCAGTCTTTTGAAGCATCCTTCTTCTCCATGCTATCAATGTTCCGAGGATAATTAAAACAACGCCCGTCCATATAACCATCATCAACGGCTTGATGCTGATATCGACAACAAGCGCCTGAGCTGCTTGCGGTTCTTCGTGCGGTTGCGTGAAACCATGGAATTCGAGCATGATCTTCTTTTCCTCTACACTCAATGCATTTAAAGTAACATGAGGTTTCATATCTGGATTTGTATATCCGCTAAGCATCGGTAACTCTGCCGGTATCGGTTGTCTGCCATTCTGTTTATCAAATGTCAATGTTGGAATAACCTCATGCATTGTTCCGCCTGCTTCTATGTTAAGCACTGCTCCGACAGACATAGCGCCCATTTCAGCGTGTTGTCCAACATCAAACTTCGTGAATGTAATTTTATATCCCAACATCTCTTTCGTATCACCCTTAGCTATCTCAAGCATTGGGTTGTGCTGGTGTTGTTGCTCATCTATTTTCAACTCGAGCGGAGAAATATATAAATCCTTTAACGGCAGTACTTTTATATCCGGCTCGCGCATAACGGCTTGATTTATTTGACTAAAGTATAATTTAGGTTGGGCGGTAAAAGAACTTTTTCCATCAGAAACTTCTATATCCATTATTGGCTTCAGTGCGTCTGGATTGGGAACACCTTTAAATGTAAAATTATATCCAAACGCAGCTTGCGGCTCGCCCTGTTTTAAAATCAACTGTGTTGATTCATCAAAATTGCCCGATCCGACAATGCCAATAAGCATCAACGCAACGCCGATGTGCGAGAGTGGTCCACCGATATTCAGCCAGCCGGAACGATATTGCCTGAATGTTATTATTACATTAGAAATAAGACCGAACGCTGAAGCGCCAACAAACAATAACAATGTGAACGATGTTACACCGGCAACATAGGCGATAACGCATGAAAGCGCTGTCAGCGCAAACGACATCGAGTATCTTTTTAAGAAAATTAATTTCTTATCCTCTACCCAGCTCATGAATGGTGTAATTCCTAACAGTAAAACAATAGCTATTGCAACCGGAAGATTCACTTTATTGTAGAAAGATATATCAACCTGCGAAGCTTTGCCAAATAAACCGGTTAGAATTGGCGATGACATTCCAACAAACGTGAACAGTGCCGCTGCGCCTAAAACGTACATGCTTAATAATAATAATAACTCTCGATTCAAGCTCGATATGTCAACTTTGGGTGATTTGATTTCACTAAACCGTGTTGCCAATAAACCAAAACCCAATGCAATACTTACTACCATCACACCCATCAAATAATTGTTGATTCCTAAATCTACGAATGAGTGAACCGAAAAATCTGCAAGCACACCACTGCGTGTAAGAAACGTTGCATACAATACAAGAATGAAAGTGATAATGGCTAAAAACATATTTGTGCGCTGAAGCGACCCTTTTGCTTTGAACACAACAAGTCCATGAATTGAAACGAGCATAACTATCCAGGGAACGAGCGATGAGTTTTCAACCGGATCCCATCCCCAATATCCGCCCCAACCAAGAACTTCATAAGCCCAGAAACCACCGATGATGATGCCGGCGCCCAAAGAAACTGAAGCAAAAAGCGTCCAGGGAAAACCAGCGTTAACCCAATGATCGTATTTCCTTCTTGCTAATCCGGAGATGACCAGAGCGAATGGAAAAGTAGCCGCCGCATATCCCACAAAAAGAATCGGCGGATGAATTGCCATCCACGGATCTTGCAGCAGCGGATTCAAACCTCTTCCGTCGAGTGGAACAGGTGTTATCAATTCAAACGGACTTTTAATTAACAATAGAAGATAAAGGAATGCAGAGAAAGCGCTCACAACCGCCATTGCATGGTTGTCGTCTCCGTTTGATTTTTTTAGAAAGAATAATCCCATCAGACCGACAAATAAAGCCCAGAGCAGAAATGTTCCTTCCTGACCTCCCCAGAAGGCGGAAATTAAATAAATCAACGGAAGGTCTTTCGAGCTGTAGCCGTTTACATATGAGTATTGAAACTGATGTGTGAAGAATGCATACCACAATATTGCAGATGCAATCAAGCTTACAGCTACTGAAGCATAATATAAACGAGAAGCAATTTTCTGCCGACCGATTTGTATTGCCCGAAGCTTTGTTTGTTCATTTCTGATGAATGCAACCGTCGCACCGAGCGATACAAAGAATGCGATTAATATGCTTATATGTCCAAGATTCATAAATTAATTTTCCTTGATTCCATTATTCTTATTTTGTTGTTTAATCTCGATTTTTCTTATAGTCAAATACAGCGCAATACCGACAATTGATATAATCAACGTTGCTATGCCCAAGCCCCACCGCCTAAAATAGTATTCATCAATAGCATGTTGAGCTTCACCGGCAACAAAAGATGCGGTCGATAATCCTTTCACCGCGGCTTCATTAAATTTTTCATTATTGAATGAGTGCACCATAGTGCGTGTTTGCAATCGTGCCTGATGAATATCGCGGAGTTTAAATTTTGCCTCTGAAATTTCCATTCCTTTTTGTTCTGCATCGGTTACAAGAGCGCCCGCGTAGTTTTCCGACGATTCCAAGCTATCCGTCAGATGCCTCATCGCTTTTGCAATAACATATCCTTTTGGATTTTGGTTCTCGCTATGGCATCGACTGCAAACCGCCCCGGGTGTCGCGCCAAGAAGTTTTTCGGTCGCCGCGATAATTTCGTGGTTGCTGTGGCAGGTTTCGCATTCGGGTAGTTTTTTCTCGTCGAAAACTTTTTTGTGCGGGCTGGAAGAAAATAATTCTGCATTTAAAGCATGGCATGTTCCGCAGACCTTCGATATCGATTCAACACCGGGCGGCGTTGCGCCGTGGTTTCCATGGCAATCGTTGCACGCGGGTGCGGCAACATCGCGCTTTTGAAACAGTGTTATTCCGTGGACGCTTTTCGAAAATTTTTCGAACTGGTCTGTAGGAATATTATATTCCTTCATATATTCTGCATTGCTGTGGCAGTGTGAGCACGTGGATGGTATGTTAACAGCATACACGGAAGATTTAACGTCATTCGCCGAGCGTATATCATGGCCGCCATGACAGCTTGCGCACTCGGCTGTTTTAGGATCCCCCTTGGAATTTCGCATTCCATGAACGCTTGTCTTGTATTTCTCAAATTGATCAACCGGTATAGATGGATTATATGTCCGCATGTATGCCGGATCAGCGTGACACTTTGTACAGGTTTTGACTGCATTCAATGGATATACAGGCGATGCTGGATTTTTCACAGAAACAATATTATGCACGCTATGGCATGTAATACACTGAACGATGTGTTCGCTGCCGGCAAGTGAAGATTTTCCATGAACACTGGTTTGAAGCAGTTGCCATTGGTTGGTCGGGAGCGTGGAACCAAGTTCCTTCATTTTATCCAGGTTCGCATGGCAATTGGCACATACCTTCGAGATGTCATCTCCTTTTGGCACTCCAATGAAACCCGCTTCTTTGCTCATCGCCTGTTCCATATCGTCAGAGTTTTGATTTCCGCCATGACATCCCGCGCAAGATATTCCTTTTGATGAATGAATATCGTGTGAATACAGCGATGAAGGTTTATCGCTCAATCCTTTATGGCACGTGAGACATTTATCACCTGCGTAAGAGAAACCATTGCTAAGCACGGGAAGAAGAAATGAAAGCAAAAACAACATTACTCGTTTCATAGCAACCACCCTATAATAGTGAAGAAAATAATGTAGAGAACGGCAAATAACCCGATATAGTTAATGAAACGATTTTGTTCTCCGCGATTACTTTTCTTGTCCCAGAAAGGAACAAGCATCCACAATAGCCCGGCAAAACTGAAAAGCAGTATACCAAAAACCTCACCGTCGATAACAAGCAATCTGGCAGGTATATATTTCAAAGTCTGGAACATGAAAAGAAAATACCATTCCGGTTTGATGCCGGCAGGCGCTGAGGCGAACGGATCGGCTTTCTTGCCCAATTCCCATGGAAAAAATACCGCAAGAATAGCAAGAAGATTCAACACTACAAGCCAAAAAAGTAAATCTCTCAATAGAAAGTTCGGAAAGAACGGCATTGTTTTCAGTCCGGATTTGGAATTTGCCTCCAGTCCTAATGGCTCGCTCATCCCCTGACGTTGTACGAGAACTAAATGGATTCCAAGAACGACGGTAAAGATACCTGGCAGAACAGCAACATGAAAACCAAAAAACCGGGAAAGGGTCGCTCCGTTTACTTCTTCACTGCCGCGAAGAAAAATCATGAGCGGCTTACCGATGATAGGAATAACACCGGCAATATCGGTTCCCACCTTTGTTGCAAAGAATGCAAGTTCGTTCCATGGAAGCAGATATCCGCTGAACCCGAAACCCAGCGCCAGAAAAAACATCAACATGCCGGTAATCCACGTCATCTCGCGCGGTTTACGATATGCCTTTTCGAAAAAAACACTGAACATATGTATCATAGCAGTCAGAATAAACAGATTTGCTGTCCAGCTATGTATCGAACGTATCAGCCAACCAAAATTCACCTTAGACATGATGTAGTGGATACTTTCGAATGCAAATTCCTCACCGCTTTTATAATAGAGAAGTAATAAAATGCCTGTTACTACCTGTATGATAAAAAGGAAAAGCGATACGCCGCCAAAATAATACCAAATCGAATGGCTGTGTACCGGGACGTATTTTTTACCCATGAATTGTATGAGGTTCTGAAGCTGAACGCGTTCATCAAGCCAAGAGTAGAATTTATTCCAAGCCGATTTCATATTGACACCACAAAATTGGATTTAAACATTTTTTGAGACGAAGATATTGTCACCTTGAACTACTACTTTATATTCATTTAGTGGCCGGGGCGGGGGACCGGAGACATTGCGGCCGTTCAAATCATACTTGCCGTTATGGCATGCACACCATATCATTCCGAAGTCTTTGCGGTATTGCACCGTACAATCCAGATGAGTGCACGTTGCAGAAAATGCGCGCAGGTCGCCGGTTTCTGTTCGGACAAGCAAAACAGGCTTTGTTCCAAACTTTACTATCGTACCACTGTTCTTTTCGATATCCTTCAACTTTCCAACTTTTACGCTCGAAACTTCGACCTCGCCCTGTTTGGGCGGCTTCAGAAATGTAAAGATCGGATAAAGAATCGAACCAACAAGAGCGACGAGACCTCCGGAGAGAATAATCTTAAGAAAATTTCGCTTGCTCTGTTCCGGTTGAGTTAATATTTCTTTGTTCATGATAAATTTTCCTAATCTGATACAGCTTCAAGGTCACTGACCGGGGCAGGCTCCCACGGAGGTAATATCTTCACAAGTATTGCTAGTACAATAAAGGGAAGAACGAGGAGGAGAAGCGCCATGAATATTCCTTCGAAACCGGTTAGCTCCATTTTATAAGCTGTTAATCCTCTAAAGCTTTTTGAGAACATTTGGCCCCCGACAACGACATTCCACCGTGTTGCGAAGATTCCCAATTGAATCAATATTGCGGAGACGAAATATAACAACTTCCTTAATTCTGCGTCGAACCTGAAAAATTTGATTGCAACCATCACACCAAGGGGCAATAGCATACCAAGAAGGACCTGAATGATTCCGAGACTAATGAAGAGTTTGTTCATGACTAAATCCGAGAGTATTTTTATCGATTCCTCACTTTCATATAATCTATGAATAAAATCAAGAAGCTCGAGCGAGAAATCAATTATTACGGCATAGAAAAGAAAAGATGCCATCTTATCAAGACATGCCATATCGATTTCTTGTCTTCTCGACGGTGTAACGATCATGTAAATTAAGATGACGAGCGCGATACCGGAGACAATCGCAGAAAAGAGAAACACGATCGGCATCAGCACGCTGCTCCACCATGGGTTTGCTTTAATCGATCCAAAAATGAATCCGACATATCCGTGAAGAAGAAACGCAGATGGGATACCGATTATCGTGATAACTTTAACCATCTTTTTGTCGAAGATGACAGACTTTTCGCTGACGTCTGTAGAAAATAACGAGATAATTTTATGAATCCATCGCATCATGAATCTCTCGTTCTTAGACCAGAGAATAATATCTTTGCGATAGGTAAACCAGATTTCAAGCAAGAGGACGACCATCAGATACCAGGCGTACACAAAACCGAACATTGCCATAGCAGAGGTAAAATTTGGATTGAGAAATATTTCAAACGATCGCTCCGGATGACCAAGATGCAGCAATAAAGGCAGAGGCGCGATAATTAAAAAAGCAAGCGCCGTCAGCAGTGAAAGCCTGTAAACCGACTGCACTTCTTTTACGTTGAAAACTTTAACAAGCGATGCAAGAATAAAAGCACCCGCGACGAGTCCCGTCAGGTAAGGATAAACCACAACAAGGATTCCCCAGTGAACTTCAATCTCATTCGGATAAATAAATCCTGTCGCCTGTTTTAACAATTCGTATAATGTTTGATGTAATGGCTGTATCATCGTACTTCTCCATCAAGATCGGAATAAGAGACTTTTGGTTCAGTATTAAGAAATGGTTTAAGGACGTGCAATTTGAACAAACGTTTGAATCTTCCCAGCGGACTTGCACCGCTCTTCAGGTCGCCAAAGATTCTCGCTTGCGACGGACAAACTTCAACGCAGGCAGGCGGCAGCCCTTTCGTAATTCGATGGTAACAAAACGTACATTTATCCGCGGTCTGTTTTTCGGGATGGAGATAGCGTGCGCCGTACGGGCAAGCCTGAATACAATACCTGCACCCGATACAGCGTTCATCATCGACGATAATTACACCATCTTCAGTTTTAAATGTTGCGCCGACGGGACACACCTGAACACATGGCGGATTATCGCACTGATTACAAAGCTTCGGCACGAAGAAACTTCTGAGAATTTCTTTTTCGAAAATATTATCACGATGTGTTGTAATACGTGAGTCGATGTTTTGTACCGTTACCTCGCCATCTTTCTTTATCGTGTAACGTTCAACCCAGGTACGGAAGAAAAACGGTTCCTTCGGAACGTTATTTTCATCCTTACACGCTTCAACGCATTTGCCGCATCCTATGCACTTGTTTGTTTGAATGCCCATTCCGTAGTAGTGTTTCGACGGATCGTAATCTTTAGTTTGAGCATTCGCCTTCTTCAGTAATCCTCCGAAGACCGTGCTTGATACTACCAACGTAAAAAGCTTTTTACCAAATTTTCTTCTTTCCATATTATTCTACCTCAGGCATATGTGGGTAATGACACTGCCAGCAAAGATATTTTTCACCGTGCGTGGCAAGATCAACCTTGGAAGTTTCTTTTATTATTGATTGTGTCGAATGACATTTTCCGCAGAACTCTCGTTCAGCGGGAATGGACGCTTTAACATTTCTGGGCGCCACTTTATGCTGTGTAGGCACTTCATGGCAAATTGTACATTCAAGCATTACGTGCGAGGAGATTGCCTTTGTTCGAGCGATCTCTGCATGACATGCCTGACATTCCTGTGGAACATTCGGCGGTTTTGGATCATGCGGATTATGGCAAGAAACGCATGCTTTCATCGGGTTATGAGCCGAAGGATTAATTTGTGGAAATCCTGTGGGCCTTGAAGGATCAAATGCATGACAGCGAGTACAGAAATCGCGCTGACGGGGCACCAACGGTTTTATTTCCGTAGGATTCTCACTGTGTTCCTTCAATGTGCCATGGCAGGTTTCGCAAGATAGATTTTTATGATACCCGTTTTTCTTCAGGTTGTATTCATCGTGGCATGAAGCGCATACTTCCGATCCGGCGTATCGAACCTGACGCGACATTTCCGTTGCAACAGTGTTTTGAATGTGAATGTTGTGGTCTTTTAGTGAAGCCGGAAGCAGGAACCTCACCAGTAATACAAGAGCGATAAACACAATGAACACAATAAGCAGTCGACCGGCTTGTTCTGGTAATTTGGTCAGAAATTTTTTCATTTATCACCCAATGAAATCGTTACAGTTATTTTGGATTATGACAATCGCTACAATTTGTTTCTTTCCAGGCATCGCCTACATCGACAGGATGCTTGTAATCGACTCCGCCTAACGACAGTCGAAGTGTATCCTGTTCGAATTGCTGCGCCAATATTGTATGACAAACATTACAATCTTTTGAGAGAACTTTTCCATCGTCGCTGACATGTTTGCCGTCGTGGCATCGGAAACATCCAGGATAAAATAAATGTCCGATATTGTCATTGAAGTTTTTCCAATTCACCTTCATCTCGGGAAAGTAATTGCGGTTGTAAATTTTTTGCACTTCGGCAATAGCGCTGTCGATTTTTATTTTCTTTGACGATGCAATATCCGGGTGGTTCTGCTGATAGTATTCATTTATGACGAGCTTAATACTGTCAAGTGCGCTTTGCCTGCCGGTATATGGATTTTCGAGCGCATTTACAGAGACACTCTTAATGTTGGGAAGTTTTGGATCAATCCATCCAAGCGACATGATATGATTAACAGAGCGCGCCGGTGGATGATAAATATGTGTCGGACGGTTATGGCAATCAATGCAATCCATTCTTCGAACTAAAGATTTCTTAAGAGAATCATCGCTTATTGTAATATCGGTATTCCTATAAATTGTTTCCTTGCCGTCCGGAGTTTTGGAGCGCACCCAGGGTATAACCTGCCGCTGCGTATCGAGCGCGACGTATGAAACCTCGTGTGCAATATTCATGTGCCAATGGATTCCGGAGGTTGGGCCCGCCTCGATATTTCCCCCGCCAATTTTCATCAAAAGGTTTAATGTCCACTTGGTGTTATGTTCATCTGAAACATAATAAGTATTTACATGTTCCTTTTCGCTAAAAAAATGTTTGGGCCAGTGACATTGTTCGCATGTTTGTTGCGCGGGGCGTAGATTTTCGATAGGTGTGGGAATGGGCTTCGGATATTTATTGAACAGCACTGCATACACCTGATAACTACCGGAAATTTTTGCCCGCACAAACCAATCGGCGCCCGACCCGATGTGGCATTGTACACACCCAACACGAGCATGAGGTGAGTATTGATATGCGGTATACTCAGGCTCCATAACATTGTGACATATTTCGCCGCAAAATTGATCTGAGTCTGTGTACTCATACGCTTTGAAACTGCCGAATGCTGAGAAAGCCAATAAGACTAATGTTCCGACTGAAAAAAGAGTGAAGGCAGCGCGATGATGGGGATTATTCAGATCGATCTGCGGAAGATGAAGACCGTGTGGTTTCCCCAGTCGCTCTCTTCGATGTTCACGAATAATTCCAAAAGCAATAAGGATTATTCCAACAAAGAGAACCATAGGAAGAATAACAAAAGTGAGGATTCCCATATAGGGTTTCGATTGTGCAGCGAACATTTCCAGAATTATCAGGAATACAATCAATGCCAGGCTCACGCCGGCAACAGCCGCACCTATAAGTGTAACCAGGTTATAAAAAGATGGGGGAAATATTCTCTTCATGGAATCAATCTTCTCGCTTAATTTATTGATATCCGAAACATCGCCTTGTATTTTGCTAATTCAAAGCCATATTCAGACCTTATGGTACTAAATATAAGAAATATTTTGATTTAACGGTATGCAAATATCATTGCATAAACGATCCATACGATTATGCTGAAACCTAGCGAGAGCGCAATCCACCCGAAGATTTTAACGGAACGTATAACTATCGGTTGATATGGCTCGACAAGATTTTCTTCGAGTTTGCCTTTTTCTAGGAGTTCGTTATATTCCCTGGGTTTATCCTGTTTGAACTCCTCAAGCGTCATTCTTCCGGTGAAGATAACGATGTCCATGGGAAATTTTTCGGGGCGAAGGTGTGTATTAAAAAAATGCACCGTAAAAATAAACCCGACCGCGAGTAAGGCTTCATCGCTGTGAATAATTGTAGCAACATTGATCAACTCTCCCGGTAATATCAACGTAAAGATTTCCGGAAACCAGAGCATTAATCCGGTCGAGCCGATCACGAATACACCCCAAAAGACAGCGAAGTAATCGAACTTTTCCCAATAGGTCCATCTGCCATATTGCGGTCGCGGACCTAAATTCAGAAACCATTTCAAACTTCCGGTGAAATCATGCAAATCATTTTTTGTGAACAACATTGTATTCGGACCTAAGAATAGATTTTTCCAAGAACCGAATTCTGTACGCTTACGCCGAAAAAGATCATACACATGCGTAAAAAAAATACCGAACATCACAACAGCCGCGAAGCGGTGAATAATTCCGGCAGATTCAAATCCGCCGAGTATGTGTGACAGAAATACCGCCCATCCAGTGTATGAGAATTTGAGCGTCATTCCGGTAAGTGCCAAGCTTATAAAACTGACGATCATCAGAATATGAAGAATGCGGTTCAGACGTGAGAAACGGAGAAATTCTTTTTCACCGGTGCTAGTTGTTGCTATTTCCATCTTTATCTTTCTCCTGTTTTTCTTGAGGCTCTTCTTTTTTCAGATGTGCCTTTTTAATCTCTCGTTGCATTTTTAAAGCGCGCGGCAACCAGAGCAGTGTATGAATCCCACCTAAAATAAATGTCCCGATCAATAGCGATGTCATTCCCCAGAATGTCCAGAATAGAAACGGGTATTTTTTCGGATCATGATGAGTCGCGTGAGTCAGATAACCGGCAAATCGTCTTGATGCGCCGGCATGACATTTCTGGCATGTTCCGACAACATTATCGTGGCTTAAGCGCGACTTCGGGTCGGAAATAGCGAGAATATCGTGAGAACCATGGCAATCGTAACACTTTGCAGTCTTTGTGTATCCAAGCTGAGAAACTTTTCCGTGGTAAGTATCGAAATAAGTCTTAGCAATATCTTCATGGCATCTCCCGCATTTCTGCATGATATCGAGCTTAAATCCGGTTTCATCTGCACGGCGGATTGTGTGAGCGCTATGGCAATCCGCGCAAACAGGCAACGACTTATCGGTCTTCCCGACTAATTTAGAATGGATGCTCTGTTCAAACTGTTCCTGCATACCATGATGACATTTACCGCAGGTTGCGGGAATATTTTTGGGATTGATACTTGATGCTGTATCAGCATGAGGCAAAACGCTATGAGCAGTATGACAATTTGTGCACATCGCGGTTACAGTCAAACCGCTTTTCATCAAACCTTTACCGTGAATACTCTCATTATAATGTTCGATAATCTGATGTTCATCGCCGGTATAACGCGTTGCCGCTTTTCGTCCCTCGCGATGACATCTGGCGCAAAGCACGGGGACATTTGTTGCGAAAGTCGAAGACTTCGGATCCGATTTTCCCAATACTCCATGAGTACCATGACATTCTTTACAAATCGGCGCATTCGCATCATTCTTTGCCATCAATTGACCGTGAGTGCTCTTCAGATACTGTGTTCCGATTTCAGCATGGCATGAAGCACAGTCGACTTTTTTTGTGATCGTTTCACACGGGCGGATGTGGGATGCGTTAACTTCGGAATGACATTGACTGCATGACACGTTTAAATGCCGCGATAATTTTACTTCGTTATAATTCACATATAATGATCGGCTGTCTTTAGATGATTTGATTTCACTCTTATCGTGGCATCGCATACAGTCTTTATCCGCCATTCCCTGGTCATAAAATACTTTTCTTACCTTGTGCGGTTGATGACAATCGATGCAGGCAGGGAGAACGTTTGCTTCTTTTTCCCATAATTCACCCTTGATTACTTTCCGGTGCACCATCTCAATTTCAGCATGGCATTGGGTACAGGTTTTAGCAATGTTTTTTCGAGCGATAGATGAATACGGATCGGTGTGGCGTAAAATTGAATGTGAGGTATGGCATGTCGCACAATTGGGTGCTACAATTAAACCCTTTTTAAGAAGGCCCTGACCGTGAATACTCTCTGAAAAATTTTCAAGTATATGGTCTTGATGAATTGTCCGTTGTTTCTGTACGGGCGATCCTTCCAGATGGCACTTTCCACAAAGGAATGGAATCTTCAGGGGCGAAATCGGCGAGCGCGGATTTTTTGCAGGCAGAATGTCATGATTACTGTGGCAGTCGATACAATCGGGAGCTAAAGCGTCACCCCGGGCTATCGCTTGCCCGTGAAGGGATTTAGTATGAAGCTCTTGTTCCGATGAATGGCAGGTTCCGCAATTGACCGGCTTCAAATCATCTTCATGGGGGAATTCTTTACTTTCAAGATCGGCGTGGCAGGAAATACATGTTAGCGTACCATGTATAGCATCGGAAAACTTTTTCTCATCGACAAATACGGAAATAGTTTTGCCTTTACGTGTGCCGGTTGCCGACCTATCTCCGTGGCACCCCAAACAGTCGCTGTTTTCTTGTGCAACTAATGAAGCGGCTGTGGCTGTTAGAAAAAATATAATCCGGAAAATAATTGTGCAATATATTTTTAGAAAAGAAATCATTTTACTGTTTCTCATTTTCATCGGTAGATTCTTGTTCAATCTCTTTAAAGAATTCTGCACTCTTGATGTTTTCAAGTTCCAGTGGATGTTCATCAGCCATTTCTTCTTCGGTCAAAGAGCCTTTCCAGAATGCAAGGTTAATAGGGTAGATGTCCGGGTTGAATATTACAAAATACAAATGCCATGCTATGATCGATAGTGTTGCAAGCCATGCCTCATAATAATGGATCGTTCTGGCAACGTCCCACCCCAATTTTGTGAGCAACCCGAGAAAAGTATTATCGAACCAAAGTACGAAACCGGTCGCCGCCATGACAATCGTTCCCCATATCAAAGCCCAGTATTCACTTTTTTCAATATAACTAAATCTCCCAAATTTAGGTTTAGCCTCTGAAATTCCCAGATTATATTTCAGTACACCCGCAGCGTCGAATGCGTCTTTGAGTGTTGGAAGTAAATCTTTGATTAATTGTTTACCTCTTGGAACGAAGAAAATATAATAAAGATGATATAAACTAACCAGTACAAGTATAACGCCCGCGATTCGATGGACGATTCCGCGAATATCGAACATCAACGGACTGATGTTGCGTATCGGTACAACCCACCACGCATCTGGATATTTTAAAGCAAAACCTGTCAGAACCAATGTAATGAAGCTAACAACCAGAGTGGCATGCTGCAGCCGTTCACTCAGCGACATGCGGAGATATAAACTGCGGCCATAATGTTCTTCGATGATTAAACCTCGCCTGATCATCAGCTTTCGTTTTGACTTTCTCACGAAATCAATAAGATTGTGTGCCAACATTCCACCGATTGTAATTACAATCAACATGATATATGATGTTGAGATCCAATAGAGCAGAGGCTCGTCCTTGTTTTCGGTGGCTATATGGACAGAGCCAATTGTGAATCTTTCATTTGCTCCGGGATGACATTTACCGCATGTGGTTGCCAGATTAGCTTTATAAATCGTTGAAGTAGAATCGCTTGATGGTTTGATGTTATGGACGCCATGGCAACTTGCACAATTTGCAACTTCAATGGATCCGGCTTCGCTGGCTAAGCCATGATAGCTATCCGAAAATGTCTTGAAACGGTCGCTGTCAAGTCCATACTTCTGCGATAACTTTATCGAACTATGGCAGGGCGAGCAAACGCGGGAAGAAACATTTGCCGCGGCAACCCTGGATGTTGGATCGCTGTGGCGGAGAATGTCGTGCTCGCCATGGCAGTCGGTACATATAGGCGCGTCTTTCACTCCTTTTTTCAAAGCAACACTGTGAATGCTTCCTTCGTATTCATGAGCAACCCTGGCGTGGCACTTTGAACATGTTTCAGCAAGATGGAGCTTACTGACGAGTGCAGTCGGGTCTTGCCCTTTTTTCATTTCATGGCTTCCATGGCAATCAACGCAGTTAGCCGCTTTCGCATTCCCCTTCAACAGGGCTGAACCGTGGACGCTTTTTTCATACGCCGCTATGAAGCCAGCAGAGGGCGACGTTTCTGCGCGAACGTCAGGGTTATCGAGATGACAAGATAAACAAACTTTTTCTTGTTCGGTTTTGTATTTTAATGAATCGCTAATCCCGGTGCTGTTCGAAATCTCATGACGATGACATGTTAAACAATCCGGCGCGCCCCTTATGGCGCCGATCAATGCTTTCCCGTGAGATGACTGAGTAAAACTTTCCCTAACATCGTTATGACATTCATTGCATGATTCGCCGACATTATTTTCGCTGAATTTTGATCCATCCACTTTTGATGATACGATGTTGTGACTTCCATGGCAATCTTTGCATGTTACGTCGGGTTGTTTTTTTGCCAAGATTGCCTTTACTAATTGGGGATGGAACCCATGTTTAGCCGGCGCTTCTCGATGGCACGCCAGGCAATTAACGGGTTCAATTTTTTTCTTATGCGGAATATTTTCCGCACTGAAACCTTTATGGCATGAAATACATCCCAATTTCATATGAGGCGATTTATCGAGAGTCGATTCATCGACGAATAGAGAAACCTGCTTCCCCATTTTTTCCATAGACATAGATTTGTCGCTATGACATGCGAGACAATCTTCGCTGGATTGTGCCAGAGATGGGAGAGGATTCAACGCGAGTAAACCACTCAGTGACAGAATTATTAAAGACAAGATTTTTTTCATGAGATTTATGCAATAAAAACCCTGCCAGCAATATTGGGATGTTACGAAAACGCTGCTGGCAGGGAAATGAATATTCACTACATTAGACGATGAACTATGCCGTTATGATTTTTTTGCAGGATGCTTAATTTTTGCCCACATATCTTTAAATTTAAACTCTTTGAATGTAGGGCTTTTTTCGTTATGACAAGTTTTGCATAGCTTTTCAGTAGCCGCTTCATCTTTGTACTCGATCAAGCCGGCTGCGATAGCTTTTACCTTATCCTTCATTATCGCCATTGATTTATAAGTTGATCCGGCACCATGGCACGTTTCACATTGTACGCCATCTTTAGGATCGAACGATGCCGCCGCTAACTTAGCATCGATTTTTCCTACGTGGCAATCTAAACATTCTGGTGATTCGGAAGCCGGTTTTTTGAGTCCTTTCTCTTTTGCTATTGCGACAGCTTTTTCAGAGAGCAACGATTTGAATGCTCCTGCATGCTTTGATTTTTGCCAGATACCTGCCTGATTGCCCTTTGCGCCTGATTTATGACATGGTGAACAAGTCTTTACGCCAACATATTTATTTAGCGTTTTCTCTTCTGCCAGCCCGGGCACGACAACTAAAACAACGATGGCAACCAGCAAGATTACAGCAATAGTTTGTTTCATAACAGCTCCTATATTATAATAGAATAAATTAATGAGGGAGAATAGTTTAATTTTCTTTACGTTTCACGTTATTCAGTTTCAGGTGCAATTGTTCATCGATGTCTTCTTCCAGAATCATCTGAACCTTGGTCGGTTTCACAGCAAGAACGGGAATAGGAGAATGTCGGATAACTTTCTCGGCTACACTTCCCATCAGGATGTGTGCAATTCCTGCGCGTCCATGTGTTGATATGATGATCAGATCAACGTTTTCATCGAAAGCGAACTTCACAATTTCTCTACTCGGATCCCCGATGCGAATATTCTTAGTGACATCGTCACACTCACTTAGATGCTGGGATGCGATTGCTTCTAAACTTTTCATCGCATTTTTTTCCGCGTCCTTTAATAAATCCTCTGTACTTTTTGAGCCTTTACTTAATTTGCGGGAAGTTCCTTTGTCCAATACATGAAGCAGGTATATTTCCGCTTCCTGAAGCTCAGATACTAACGACGCATACTCCAAGGCTACTAGTGAAAGCTTGGAAAAATCTGTAGGTACAAGTATCTTTTTGATTTTTTTCATTTTCAAAACCGATCCTTGCAACATTCACGATACATAATATGCGAAATATAATAAATATTCATCACAAAAGATATGCCTATATAAATTATTTAAAATATGCCTTCTATTATGATAATATTGTAACCATATATCAAAACTGAGAATTACTGTGTGTTTAATGACTACTCTTGTGGTATATTTAAGTCTTTTATCCGTCTGTAAAGTGTCGGAAGACTTATCTTTAATGTTTGCGCGGTTATTTCCTTGTTGAAATTATGTTTACGTAATTCAGAGTGGATATACTGACGCTCAAGATTATTCATTGCAGATTCTAGAGACGAAAAGTTAGACGATAGTTCCATATTGCTTCCGATGCGGAAAAATTCCGGCAAATCATTGATTGAAATAAATTTCTCGTTACAAAAAATAACCGCACGCTCAATTACGTTCTCCAGTTCACGTATTTCACCCTTCCATTCGTGCTGGATAAGAAATTGCATCGCCGTATTATCTACGCCCTGAATATCTTTCCGCATCTCTTGTCTGAATTTGTTCACGAAATGATCTACAAGAAGCGGAATATCTTCTTTCCTTTCGGCAAGCGAGGGGAGCTTGATATCTACAACATTAAGCCGATAAAATAAATCCTCACGGAAGTGACCGGAGGCAACCTGCTTCTGAAGATCCCGATTTGTGGCGGCGATAAACCTGACATCGACCAATATGGAAGAGGACATTCCTACCGGTGTGATTTCTTTTTGCTCGATTGCTCGCAGTAATTTTACTTGCAGCTGCATCGGCATTTCACTAACCTCGTCGAGGAAGAGCGTTCCGCTGTCCGCTGCTTTGAAGTATCCCATTTTATCCGCCACAGCGCCGGTAAAAGAACCTTTCTTATGCCCGAACAGTTCGCTCTCAATCAAAGTCTCAGGTATAGCTCCGCAGTTAACGGTAATAAATGGTTGTTCTTTTCTCTTGCTGTTGAAATGAATTGCCTTAGCGACCAACTCCTTGCCTGTTCCGCTTCTTCCTGTGATTAGAATCGTACTATCGGTTGCAGAAACACGGTTAATAAGATCAAACACGCTTTGCATAGGCGCGCTTGTACCGACCAGATTGGAGACGCTTGCTTCGCGGTGAAGTTCACGACGCAAATACTGATTCTCAAGCGCAAGTTTTTTATGCTCAAAGAGTCGACGAATTTTTACAAGTAATTCGTCGAACTCAATCGGTTTCAAAATATAATCGTTTGCGCCGGTACGCAAAGCGGTTATGGCGGTTTCAAGAGAGCCGTAGGCTGTAATGATGATGACGGATGTCTCCGGATTCATTTGAACTATACGGTCGAGCAGTTCGATTCCTTTCATTTCAGGCATCTCAAGATCGGTAATAACGAGGTCATAAGATTCAATTTTAAGCTTTTCATATGCGGCGCGTCCATTGTCTGCCTCGCCTACCGTGTAACCTTCTTTTCGTAAAATATATGAAATTGATTCGCGAATAATCTGCTCATCGTCTACAACTAATATTTTGTCTGGCATTAGATAAACCCGTGGATCTGTTAAAAAAAATAAATGATTTAAACTGTTCTGGAAAACAGTGGTTTTTCCTTCGAGATTTTTGTCAGATAAGCATCGAAGCACATCGCAATATTTCGAAGGAACAATCTTCCCTGCGACGTTACTTTTAATGTACCGCCCGATCTTTGCATCAGCTTATCTTCGATAAAAGGTTGAAGACTTACAATGGCATCCTTGAAATATTCTTTAAATACAATCTTGAACTTTTGCTCGACTTCGGAGATTTCAAGCGCGAGATCGCACATTAACCTCATAATAATGTACTTGCGAAGTTCATCATCGAATGACATCTGGTACCCCACATCGGTTGCAAAGTGACCCGCATCGATTGCCTTGTAATATCCCGTCAAGGTTTTTGCGTTCTGAGCATAATTATTTGCAAAATAACTAATCGAAGACATCCCAAGTCCGAAAAGATCGTATCCGGCTTTTGTTGAGTATCCCTGAAAATTTCTATGCAATGATTTATTCATTTGCGATATTGTCAGCTCGTCATTAGCTTTAGCAAAATGGTCCATCCCGATATATATATAACCTGCATCGATTAGTTTTTTTATTGTCATCAGAAGAATCTTCATCTTATTTTCCGGAGTTGGCAAATCTTCCGGTTTGATAAGTTTCTGGTGAGGTTTTATCCACGGGACGTAAGCGAAATTGTACACGGCAATACGTTCGGGCGAAACGTTAATGATGTGATCAACTGTTTTCTCGAACGATTCGAGCGTTTGCAGCGGAAGACCGTAAACGAGATCGAGGTTCAGACTGACGAAACCAAGAGACCGCGACCATTCGACTGCCTGCCGCGTGATTTCTTCTCCCTGATTTCGGTTGATTGCGGAGAGTACTTTTTCTGAATAATCCTGAACCCCCATGCTTATTCGGTTAAATCCGTTTTGTCGTAATGCCTGCAGGTGCTCTAACGTGAGTTCTCTGGGATCGATCTCAACGCTTAACTCGGCGTCATCGCTAAAAGTGAAACGTTTTTTGATGTACGACGCGATTCCGGATATTTCAACCGGTGTTAAATACGTGGGTGTTCCGCCTCCCCAATGCATCTGGATTACTTTACGGTTTGGATGAATATATGACGACAATAAATCGATTTCTCTTTTAAGGTAATCAAGATATTCTTTCACGCGGTCCCGGTTTTGAGTAATGATAGTAGTGCATCCGCAGAAATAACAGAGCGTATCGCAGAATGGGATATGGAGATAGAGCGATAAATCGGTTTTGTTATTCGGATGATTCAGCTTGATGATTTCTCTTTTATATCTCTCATAATCAAACTCTTTTGAAAAAAGAGGGGCTGTTGGATAGCTTGTATAACGGGGACCCGGGCGATCGTACTTCTTCATTAATTCGGCGAGGTTTGGGCCTATTAAATCGTCATCGGGTTTCATAATAACTCTGCTTAGTTTCTCTTTATATATAGAACAATGATTTATGATAATCAGATTTGATTCAATCGTTATGCCACAAATTATGATTATTTTCATTTAGTTTTCCTTAAAAACAGGAGGGATATTTATTATCCTTGAGAAACAGCATCGCTCGTTTTTCACGCATGATAACATAGAGGCATAAATATATTCTGTTTAAACTGATGAGAGTACTATATATAGAGGTGGAAAATAAATCTAAACCGAATAATAATAATATCTACTATAAATACCAGATTGAGCCGGCATGATATTGAATGCAGAAAGACGATTACACTTTCAACAGTGATAAGGCAATCGAATTGTATTTGAAAGTAATGTTTAATTCATATATTTTGAGTTCATTAAATGGAATGGTTTTTGTGTATCTTTTGACAGACATAAATGATACATAGTAATTTGTTCTGCCGAAACAACAAAGGATAAGCGTGAAAACCAAAGAGCCTTTACCAACCCCTACGGTTACGATTGAGCGGAAAAACCTCGATGTCCTATTCAGTGCTTTAATAAAAAACGGCTACAATGTAATTGGTCCTACAGTGCGGGAAGGCGCCATTGTTTATGATTTGATAACTGCAAGCAATAATATGCCGGTTGGATATACGCAGGAGCAAAATGCAGGTAAGTACAAACTTGTGAAACACGGCGATCAATCAGTGTTCGGTTTTAACACCGCACCGCTATCGTGGAAAAAATTTCTTCATCCCCCAACTTTAGAATTATGCCATTCTCATCGTGACAGGAACAGTGTAACGATTACAACACCAAAAATTGAACCGCAAAAACATGCATTTGTAGGTGTTCGGCCCTGCGACCTTGCGGCTATCTCGGTACTGGATAAAGTATTTATTGCCAGCCCTTATACCGATGTCGGTTATCAGGCTAGGCGATCGGATGTATTCATCGTTGCCGTCAATTGCGGACAAGCTGCCGGTACTTGCTTTTGTGTTTCTATGCAAACAGGTCCAGGCGCAACGAAAGGGTTCGATATTGCGCTGACCGAAATAATTGAAAAAGACCGTCATTATTTTGTTGCGGAGCCGGGAACAGATCAAGGTGAGACTATCCTGAAAAGCGTTCCACATAAAGAAGCAAATATTTATGAACTGAAAGCGGCGGAAAGTCAGCTTGAAAATACCGCCGAACAGATGGGTCGTAAAGTCGATACCACGAATATCGCGGAACTTCTGACTAATAATTCAGATCATGCGCGATGGCAGGAAGTTGCAAAACGCTGCCTGACGTGCGGAAACTGTACGATGGTTTGCCCGACATGTTTCTGCAGTACGATTGAAGATGTAACGGATTTATCGGGCGATAATGCATCCCGTATCAGAAAATGGGATTCGTGTTTCACGTTGGGATTTTCATATATACACGGAGGGTCTATCCGTTCATCGGTAATGTCGCGATATCGCCAATGGTTGACGCACAAGTTTTCTTCATGGCATCATCAATTCGGAACATCGGGATGCGTAGGATGTGGAAGATGCATAACTTGGTGCCCGGTTGCCATCGACGTCACGGAAGAATTAAAAGCAATTAGAAGCAATGAACAAACTAATCCATCGACCAAATCAACAAAGGAGAAGCAATGATGGAATCACTTGAACCTTTATTAGCCGAACATCCGTTTTTGAAAGGACTTGATCCGCGGCATACCCAGATTATCACCGGCTGCGCATCCAATGTACGTTTCGATACCGGGCAAATTATTTTTCGTGAAGGTGAAGAAGCAAATCAATTTTATATTATCCGGCAGGGCAAAGTTGCTCTTCAGATTTACACGCCGGGTCGAGGCTCAATTATTATCGACACACTAACCGAGGGAGAAGTGCTCGGATGGTCGTGGCTTATTCCGCCATACCAGTGGCGTTTCGATGCTGTTGCAAGCGAACTAACGCGTGCGATTGCGCTCGATGGAAAATGCTTACGCAATAAGTGTGAAGCCGACCATGATTTAGGTTATGAACTTCTTAAGCGCTTCTCGTCAATTGTCGATCAACGGCTTGAATCAACCCGAATACGATTACTCGATATTTATGATAGCAACCCTTGAACAGAAAAAAAATATCACGGCTGCTTCAGCGGACAGGAAGCCCGTATTATTTCGAATCAGCCGCGTGCAGAAAGACACGCATGATACCTTCACTATCGATTTAGAACCCCCGAAGGGCGGTTTCTATTTTGAGCCCGGGCAATTCAATATGCTCTACCTCCATGGCGTGGGTGAAGTGCCGATCTCGATCTGCGGCGATCCATCAGCGCACGATAAATTGATTCATACTATCCGTGCAGTGGGCACTGTTACTAAAGCGATGCAAAAACTTAAGAAGGGTGACCTATTAGGTGTAAGAGGTCCATTCGGAACAAACTGGCCCGCCGAAGAATCGGCAGGTAGCGACATTCTTATTATTGCCGGCGGTATCGGACTTCCGCCTTTGCGTCCTTCAATCTATCACGTTCTTGCGAACCGTGAGAAGTATGGAAAAGTTGTACTCCTGTATGGAACACGTACACCAAAAGATATTCTTTACCGGAAAGAACTTGAACAATGGCGCGCGCGATTCGACATGGAAGTTCATGTCACTGTCGATCGGGCGGCAGGTGATTGGCATGGAAATGTCGGTGTTGTTACAACTCTAATTTCGCGCTCGCACTTCGATCCTTCCAGTACTGTCGCTATGCTTGTGGGTCCGGAAGTAATGATGCGGTTCACCGTTCTCGAATTACAAAAACGCGGCATAGAACCCGACAACATCTACATATCTATGGAACGCAACATGAAATGCGGCACCGGATTCTGCGGCCACTGCCAATACGGACCGACTTTTATTTGTAAAGACGGACCGGTTTATCCGTATCCTGCAATTAAAGATGTCTTTGTGAAAAGAGAAATCTAATATGAAGAAGACGAAAAAACCTAAACTTGCGGTTTGGAAATTTTCATCATGCGACGGGTGCCAGTTGAGTCTCCTTGATTGTGAAGATGAATTGCTCGCGGTCGCAAGCGCCATTGATATAGCGAATTTTCCTGAAGCGTCCCGCGCTGTAAGCAAAGGTCCGTACGACATCTCGCTCGTTGAGGGATCGATAACAACGCCGCACGACGCGGAGCGGATTCATAAAATTCGCAGACAATCGAAAACACTTATAACGATCGGCGCCTGCGCTAACGCCGGCGGCATACAAGCGCTCAGAAATTTCAAAGATGTGAAAGAATTTACATCGATCGTTTATGCTACGCCCGAATATATTTCAACATTGAGCAAGTCAACTCCGATTTCCGATCATGTTCATGTAGATTTTCAACTGCACGGATGTCCGATCGATAAGTATCAGCTTGTCGAAGTGTTAAATGCATTTCTTAACGGACGAAAACCAAACACACCTGCATACAGCGTATGTATCGAATGTAAACGACGCGGTATTATTTGCAGAACCGTTGCATTCAGCCAAATCTGCTTAGGTCCTGTAACGCACGCTGGATGTAATGCGCTTTGTCCGTCATATGACCGCGGCTGCTTTGGCTGTTTCGGTCCGAAGGAAACACCGAACACAACTTCATTCGCGGATTATTGGAGTAAACTTGGAATGACCGATAGAGATTTGGTTAGAAAATTCCGCAGTATAAATGCATATGCGAAAGAATTCCGATTAGAGAGCGAAGCACATGAAGGCTAAAACATCGAAAACGAGAACCATAAAAGTTGATTATTTGGCGCGCGTTGAAGGCGAAGGCGGACTGATTGTTAAAATAAAAGACAATAAAGTTACCGACGTAAAGTTTAAGATATTCGAACCGCCGCGGTTTTTCGAAGCGTTCATGCGCGGCAGAGATTACAGTGAAGCGCCGGATATAACAGCGCGTATCTGCGGTATCTGCCCGGTCGCTTACCAGATGAGTTCATCTCATGCTATGGAGGATGCTCTTGGAGTAACTGTCGATAAACAGATTCGCGCGCTTCGGCGACTATTATACTGCGGCGAGTGGATTGAGAGTCACGCGCTCCACGTTTACATGTTGCACGCACCAGATTTTTTAGGATTTCAAGATGCTATCCAGATTGCACAAAAATTTCCTGATGTTGTTAAGCGGGCGCTTGAATTGAAAAAAATCGGCAACGAACTGATGACCATTATCGGCGGGCGCGAAATCCATCCGATCAATCCTAAAGTAGGCGGATTCTACCGGGTTCCTTACGAACATGAACTCCGCGGGATGATAGATAAGCTGAAATGGGCGCTGGAAGCATCTCTTGAAACCGTAAAGCTGACCTCGACTCTGACCTTTCCTGATTTCGAACAGGATTATGAATATGTATCACTTCGTCACCCCGATGAATATCCTATTACCGAAGGACGGTTGGTTTCCAACAAGGGATTGGATATATCTATTCAGGAGTACGAGAAACATTTTCAGGAAGAACATGTTGAGCATGCGAACGCGCTTCATTCCGTTCATGTAGGAAGCGGACCCTACCACGTTGGTCCTCTCGCGCGGTACAACCTGAATTACGATAAGCTTACACCTAAAGCAAAGAAAGCGGCAAAAGATGCCGGACTTGGAAAGACGTGTTTTAATCCCTTCAAGAGTATCATTGTACGGAGTGTAGAGCTTGTGTTCGCTTGCGAGGAGTCGATCAGGCTGGTCGAAGAGTACAAAAAGCCGGAGAAACCATTCATCGATATTAAACCGAAAGCCGGCACCGGGTACGGTTGTACCGAAGCGCCGCGCGGGATATTATATCATCGATACAAGCTGGCTGACGACGGTTCGATTCTGGATGCGAAAATTGTCCCGCCAACGTCTCAAAATCAAAAAACTATCGAAAAAGACCTCTTTAATTACGTCTCGAAAAACATCGAATTATCAGAGGATAAACTCACATGGCAGTGCGAGCAGGCAATCCGCAATTATGACCCGTGCATCTCGTGTGCCACTCATTTCCTGAAATTGCATATAGAGCGGGAGTGAAACCCGCTGTTTGATTTTAATTGATTTTTTTGTTACTTACTATTGCCGTAAATAAATAAACATTTATGTCTCACACGCATATAATGGAGGAGAGTTATGGCAACAACAAATCTTTTGCAGTATTTAAATAAAACCGGAGTTCCGTTCGAATTGCTAAGCCATGTTCCGGTCTTTTCGGCACACGATTTAGCCACCGCAACACACGTTCCCGATAACGAGTCGGCAAAAACAATTATCATCCGCGCAGATGACAGCAAATGGATGGTTGTATTGCCCGCCGATCATCGGTTGAATGAGAACATGGTCAGGCACGCGCTCGGCGCCAAGCACATACATTTTGTACAGGAAGAAGAATTGATCTCGCTTTTTCCGGATTGTGAGGTCGGTGCGATGCCGCCGCTCGGCAATCTTTACTCGATACAGGTAATTGTCGATAAATCCATTACTCACGATGAAGAGATTGTGTTTAATGCCTGCACTCACACCGAATCTATCAAAATGAAGTATAAAGATTTTGAAAATTTGGTGAAGCCACGAATCGCGCAGATTGCCGAGCCGTCGCATTCAGCCGAAGACAGGGAATGGTAGCGCGACAGTTTTTCTTGAAATATTAATATTCTTTGAAAGCAGCCCGGTAAATGAAAAATAGAATTCTTGTGATTGGAATCGGCAGCGACTTTCGGTGCGATGACAGAGCCGGGCTGGCAGTGGCGCGATTTCTCAGAGAAAAAAACATTCCCGGTGTAGAGGTAATTGAAGAAAGCGGCGAAGGTACTGCGCTTATGGAGCGGTGGAAAGACGCAGAATATGTTTTTCTCATCGATGCGGTCTCTTCGGATTCACCGCCGGGCACGATCCACCGCGTCGATGTACAGCGGCAGAAAATACCTAAATCATTTTTCCATTCGTCCACACATCAATTTGGCGTGGCGGAAGCAATTGAGTTGTCTCGAGTATTAAACCAGCTTCCGCCGCATTTAATTATCTACGGTATCGAAGGAACAAATTTTTCTATGGGTATTGAGATTACACCTACTGTAAGCGATGCGGGACTTCGAGCGGTTGATTTAGTAATTGAAGAGATCCGGGCGATACAAGTTTAGATATCTGCCGTATTAACTGTTATAATCCTATCTAATAATTGACGACTGTGAGCTGTTCCCGCACTTATACCATACTACTTTTTACTTCTCGAAAACTATGCCTTTCTCAATATTTGGCTATTTTTCTTGTCACAAAAAATGCTACAAGAAAAATATAGGATTTGCTACAAAAGAATCACAAGAAATGTGGCAAAAAAATCATATCTAGTCTTACAAGATTTCCTTGACACTAATTTTATTATTTCGTAGTTTCTTGTGGATGGAATGTTGAGGATAAGACGATTGAGTGATTCATACCGAGATACGATGGACTGAGGGTTTTGCGACGCTGATTATTTTACACACTTAAAGTAATATAATGGAATTTATGCGCTCCACTAAGGTTTCCATATTAATAATCTTAATTATACTACTTCTTCAAATCTTTGCGGGATATGGATGCAAGGATAAAGGGGCGGAACCTCTAACACTTAAACCAGGCAAACGAAATTATGTTTGGACGGTTGATGTGTTATCCTACCCTAAAAGTGATCAGGTATTAATGTATGATATTTGGGCAAGCTCGCCAAAGGATGTTTATGTGGTCGGACATAACGACAGAGGCGGGTATGGAGCGATGTTCCATTATAATGGTTTTGCTTGGGAACCGGTAGAACTTATGGCATCCAAGGGAGGTACACTAACTCAAGGATTCGATCTATATGATATATACGGATTTTCATCTAAAGACATCTATGTAGTAGGTGGCTATGGATATGATAATCCAAATCCACCGCCGTATTTCTTAGATTCAAGTTTGATTATACATTACAATGGTATAACATGGAATGACATAAAAATTCCAAGGAGAGAGGAATTGAGATGTGTTGCCGGATATCCACCGAATAAAATATGGGCAGGGGGTTATCATGGAACGATATATTATTATGACGGTATACAATTTACAATTTATAACATAGGTAAAGAATTTAGTTTAAGATCGATTGCATGTGTTTCACCAAACGAGGTGTATGCTACTGCAGATAGATTCGATTATGATTTTCCTATAGATTCAACGGGATATTTTTTCTTCAAATTCAACGGCACAACATGGAAGCTGATAGATTCAGTTATGCAAATTGTGGGAGCCCAATCGCCACATTTCGGTTGTCAATTATGGACTGATGGCAAGATATTATATTCCAGTGGACCGAACCTTTATAAATATAATAACAAAGAATGGGAAAAAATTCTTACGGCAAATGTAGGCCATATGAGTAAAACAGGTGAAAATAACATTTTTGCGACGGGGGAATACACTTATCATTATAATGGAATAGACTGGGCAATTCTCTATCCAAATGATAAATATAATGGTGGACATGGTATTTTTGCTGTTAATGATGAAGTGTTTATTTTGACTGAAGATTTAGACAATATACCACAAAAAACGATTGTACTTCATGGAAAATAAAAATATTGAAGGATACAATGAATGAAAAATAAATATAACGTTAGTTTCTATATAGTTATTCTGTTATTATTTTTTTTAGAATTTGGTTCAACAGATGTTTATTCTCAAGAAATTAATAATAATGACTCAACTACTCAAAAGCGAGAGACTTTCTTTCTAGTCACAGGCATTCAAACAAATTATTCTGATACGCAAAAATTTAATCAGACAGTAATTGGTTTTTCAGCTAATTTGACACTTTGTAATAGATATGAGCTTCCCAT
This sequence comes from Bacteroidota bacterium, assembly GCA_020056225.1. Taxonomy (GTDB): domain Bacteria; phylum Bacteroidota; class Ignavibacteria; order UBA10030; family SZUA-254; genus JAGVIE01. Next base: position 332 of record JAGVIE010000031.1, on the reverse strand, counting down.
TGAACTATTATTTTCACACATGAAAGATAATTTATCAAAATATTATTGGATTCCGAGACTGTCGGCAATGATTAAATACAATTTGGTTGAGGATAAATTGTTCAGAGCCAATATTCAGGGTGGCATAGGTATCTTCCTAACTTATTATTTTCTCTTCTCACCATTAATAAACTTGGGTGGAAATTTAGAATTACCAATATTTTCAAGATTCAATTTAATTATTGATGGACGTACTTTGATCTTGTCCCGATTTTCTGGACAACAAGTTAAGACAAAAAATTATTTAATTCAAATTGCACCGGTGATTGATAACCGATAGCAGAATGTCTCCG
>JAGVIE010000018.1 GCA_020056225.1 Bacteroidota bacterium | reverse complement strand
GGAATGGAAGTAGTCAAAGAAATAGTAAAAATGCCGCAGTATCTCGGCACGCCGATAATTGCGGTAACAGCCTACGCAATGGAAAAGGATAAAGCAGAATTCTTAAAAGGCGGATGCACCGGTTATATTTCTAAACCATATCAAAAGGAAGAACTAATAAATTTAGTAACAAGTTCGCTTAGAAATAATTAGTATCTTAATAAAAAAGTTCGTGTAATAATTGGCAGAAAAAACAAAAGACAAATTCCAAATGACAAGTAAAACACAAATTCATAACCTGGTAAACCAGAACCAATGGTTTGTTCTGTAAAGACTTGCCGCGGCAAGTCTCTACAATTAATCTATAAATATTCTTGCCATTTTGCGTAGAATATTTTTACTAACTATATAATTGCAATGACTTAGAAGAACTTTGTTTTTTGTGATTTCCGGTTTATCCGGCTTAGGTAATTCAGTAAGAAGCTAACGTAAAAGAAAAATTCATAGCGAGCCTGGCGGTTCGTTGCCCACGTTGCGAGAAAAACATCTCTCGCAAAGAAGACGCAATCACGCCTAAGCGTGACAAAGGAAAGAGTGCATGTAATTACTTGGAATTGTTATTCAAATTTAATTATTATAGCATAGGAGATAGAAAATGAAAAGCCCGGATAAAAATGTTTCTCTCGATAATTTGCTCGGTGATGTTTTAGGGGGCACAGCGGCGATGCTTGTCGCAATTCCATCGGCAATTGCATTCGGATTGATCATCTTTGCTCCATTAGGAGCTGAATTCTCAGGCAGAGCTGCCATCGGCGGTATTCTTGGAACTATCACTATGGCTTTATTTGCCGCTCTTTTTGGCGGTACAAAAAAATTGATCTCAGCGCCCTGTGCGCCTGCCGCAGCAGTGTTGTCTGTGTTCGTAAGTGAAGTTTTTCATAAAGGAACAATCCCTCCTGAATCAATTCCAATTTATGTTACCATCGTCTCACTCCTCTCAGGCGTAGTGCAATTGCTTATCGGAAAATTAGGCGGAGGAAGATTCATCAAATATATTCCTTATCCAGTTGTTGCAGGTTATTTAAGCGGAGTTGGTGTCCTGATCTTTTTCGGTCAATTGCCAAAGTTTTTAGGAATTCCGATAAAAGTTACGGTCTCTACTTTTCTTTCTTCACTATATCTTTTTCGTTGGGAAAGTATCTTTGTTGGAGCGGTAACTATCCTGGTAATGCTCTTTGCCCCGAGATTAACAAAAAAAGTACCCGCGGCAATTCTTGCTTTGATCAGCGGTATTGCAGCCTATTTAACTTTGTCTATTTTCAATCCTGCATTAGCTATACTTGAGCATAATTCTTTTGTGATAGGACCGATCTCAGCTTCGCTTTCAGAAATAATTAACACAATAGCTAATAATGGTAAACTGCTTCCCGCTATTGATTTTTCAGCGATTGGTTTTGTTATAGTGCCGACGATAACTCTGGCAGTGCTTCTTTCAATTGATACGCTAAAAACATGCGTAGTGTTAGACGCGTTGACCTATTCGCGGCATAATTCAAACAAAGAATTATTGGGGCAGGGAATAGGGAACGTCGTCACCGCTCTAGTGGGTGGAATTCCGGGTGCCGGAACAATGGGTGCAACGTTGGTAAATCTGAATAGCGGCGCTAAAACACAAATGTCGGGTGTTGTCGTTGGTGTCTCTTCTCTTTTTGTACTTTTACTTTTAGGAAAATTAGTTGCATGGATTCCATTCTCGGCATTGGCGGGCATCCTTATGGTAGTTGCTTTTCGTATGGTAGATAAAAAGAGTTTTTCTCTGTTAAAACATCAGTCAACACGGTTTGATTTCTTTTGTATTGTTGCAGTTGTTATTTCCGCCGTTAGTATGAGTTTGATAGCGGCTTCTGGTGTAGGAATTGCCTTTGCGATTCTTCTTTTCCTCAGAGAACAGATCAGGTCATCGGTTATCCGCAGAAAAGTATTCGGCAATCAACTCTTCTCAAAGAAAATCAGATTGAAAAATGAATTGGAAGTATTACAATTGAAAGGGAGTGAAACAATAGTTGTTGAGCTTCAGGGACAATTATTCTTTGGTACCACCGATCAATTATTTACTGAATTAGAACCTTTCCTGAAAAAATGCAAATACATTTTGCTGGATATGAAAAGGGTACAGTCTATTGATTATACTGCTGTAAATATGCTCAAACAAATTCAAGCGCGGGTAAAAAGTCAAAAAGGATACCTGGTATTTGCTTCTGTTCCATTAAGTTTACCTACCGGGCAGAATGTTAAATCCTACCTCGAAGACCTTGGATTAACTGAAACTGACATTCTTAAATTCTTTAATGATCTTGACTCTGCACTCGAATGGATTGAAGACGACATCTTGAAGACAGAAAATGTTGTTTCCCTTGCTTCCGGGCAGTCACTTTCAGTTAGGCAGTTTGAGTTTTTTGAAGACATTTCAGACCAAGCGTTAAATAAACTCCATGATTGCATGGTTGAGCAAACTTACAAACCGGCTGAGTTGATCTTCGAGAAAGGTGAGGAAAGTGATGAAATCTATTTTATTAGAAAAGGCATGGTAAAGATTGTACTGCCGTTATCGCAGGGAATGAGTCATCATTTAATTACATTTCCCACAGGCGGTTTTTTTGGAGACATGTCGTTCCTTGATAAAGGAACCCGTTCTGCAAATGCTGTAGCTGTTGAAGATGTCGATCTCTATGTCCTCTCAAGAGAAAAATTTTCTGAAGTAGTAAAACAACACCCGGAAATCGGTGAACAATTTTTTGAGCGATTAGCCCGTACCATTGCAGACAGACTTCGTCAAAGTAATATTGAAGTGAAAGCTTTGCAGGAGAATTAATAAGGAATATTACTTGGTCTTTAACGAAATAGGTTTTCTTAATCTTAATTCTTTTAATTTTAAGGATCGCTGCAAATTAGGAAAACGATTAAGACTAAGAAATAAGTTTGTACTTATGAGTCGTTCAATCATGTGATTTAACAATACATCTTCAATTCGATTTGAATCAGTTTTGGCTGTGATACTGAAGGCTTACAAAGCTGATAGAGACTAATTTCAATTCATAAATGCAAAGTGAATCTCTATGGTAAAAAGTTTTCATGATCCAATTAGCGGACTTACTCATTTTGTCGGAATTATTTTTTCGATTATAGGATTAGTTGCACTTCTCACGCGTACAAGCGGGGTATTCACAATTTATCATACCGTTTCATTTTCCGTTTTCGGCGGTGCAATGATCTTGCTTTACACGATCAGTACATTATATCATTGGCTTCCTTTATCAGAAAAAAACTTGATCCTCTTTCGCAAAATTGACCACATAATGATTTTTATTTTTATTGCGGCATCCAATACTCCAATATGTCTTGTCTCTATTCGAGGTGTTTGGGGTTGGTCAATTCTTACGAGCGTTTGGGTATTTACTCTCGGCGGATTTTTCTTAAAAATATTTTGGCTGAACGCTCCCCGCTATCTTTATACTTCACTTTATTTAATAATGGGTTGGATGATTGTGGCGGCAATTTATCCTTTAACTAAAGTGATGCAAATGCAAGGAATCGTCTGGCTTGCTTTAGGGGGAATCTTTTATTCGATAGGTGCGATAATTTACGCTATGAAAAAACCTGATCCGTATCCGGGTAAATTTGGTTTTCATGAAATATTTCATCTTTTTATTATGGCAGGAAGTTTCTGCCATTTTTGGATGATGTATTACTACGTTTAACAACTAAATGTTTATAGGGGAAACAGAAGTTAATTTCTGAGTTATAGGTTCAAGTTTTTTTTAGCTTATTTCCCAGTTTGGAATAGCATCTGAAAATCAAGCAATAACCTCTCAATTATCCCTTGGATTACGATCTTCTCATGGATAATTTTTTTTTTGCAAACAGATAAAATATAAATTCACTTTTTTACTTGACAAAAAGAAAATAATTTTATATTTTGTGCAAAGGATTGCATTAATTAGGAAATTATGAGAGTAAACTACAATAAAACAAGAGACAATCGTTTGCATAATTTATTTAAAAACAACAAATAAACAGAACTTATTCCATATCAATTCACCATCAACTATGTCATCCACGCTAAAAGATATTGCAGAAAAAACAGGTGTTTCCGTCTCGACCGTCTCCAGGGTACTTCACGACAATACCAAAAAATATAAGATCAGTGAAGAGACACAGACGAGGGTAAAACAAGCGGCAAAAGAAATCGGATACAGAGTTAATGCACTTGCACGTGGGCTGCGTCTGCAAAAAACATACGAGATCGGAATAATTGTTCCGGACATCGCTAATCCATTCTTTTCAGCAGTTATTAAAAGCCTTGCTGGTGAACTGCGCCAAAGGGGATACAATTTTATTGTGTACGACTCCGATGAAGATATTGCTATTGAACGTTCTGCCATCAAAAGTCTTTTAGAAAAACGTGTTGATGGGTTGGTCATTGCTTCCGTTGGACAAGATTATTCTCACATTCAAAAAATACGGGATGCGGGAATTCCTTTAGTGATGGTGGATCGCTGTTTCGATGCGTTAGATGTTGATTCTGTTAGTGTTGATAATGTGAAGGGTTCCTTGCTTGCCGTGGATCATCTCATTAAAGAAGGACATCACCGCATTGCCTTTATTCAAGGGTTACCGGGAACATATGCGAATGAAACACGCTTGCAAGGGTACAAAAGCGCTCTTTACGCTGCTGGAATTTCAATTGATGAGCAATTGATCGTGGGTGACGACTTTCGATCGCACAACGGTTATCTGAAAACAAAAATGCTCCTCAAACTTTTAGATCCCCCAACAGCAATCTTTACAGCTGGAGATCTAATTGCTCTAGGTACCCTTGAAGCATGCAGAGAAAATAATATTTCTATCCCAGGCGATCTTTCTCTTATCACTTTTGATGATCCAGATTTTGCTTCCTATTTATCTCCAGCCCTTACAGCAGTAGAACAACCAATTACAAAAATGGCTGAAATGGCAGTTGCTATGTTGTATAACCGGATGAAAAATCCTGACGACGAACGAACGAAAATATTGTTGGAACCGAAATTGAATATTCGTAGTTCCGTTACACGCATCTCATCAGTAACGAACATTACGCAGATCATGAAAACTGAAACAATAAAAGAATAGTTTAATAAAAGGGCTCTTGCATGGACACTTTATTGAGACACCTAACAAATAAGATCGCAGCAGGTCTCCTTCTAACGGTTATGTTTTCAATTATCTGTTTAGCCGGAAACACCGGAAAGATTTCGGGAAGGGTGATTGATAAAGCGAGCGGCGAACCGCTTATTAGTGCAAACGTTATCGTTAAAGAGTTGAAGATTGGAGCTTCAACGGATGTGAATGGTGAGTACTTCATTTTAAATGTACCTCCAGGTACATACACTTTGACGGTATCGATGCTTGGATATGAAAGAGTCAACAAGAGCAATGTCTCCATTATTATTGACAGAACAACGACTCAAAATTTCATGCTTGAAACTTTATTACTTGAAGAAAAAGTTGTTATTATTATTGCAGAACGTCCTGTGGTTGATAAAGATCTCACTGCGAGCGAGCAGATAGTGACCAGCAAAGTGCTGGAAAATTCTGGAGCCAGGACAATCAAAGATGTGTTGGAAACACAAGCTGGCATCTTTAGCGACAATTCAAATCTTGCGTGGCAGCGTGGATCGACAAAAGGATATGTTCGCGGAAGTTCTATGGTGCAGGCTGTTTATATGATTGATAATCTTTCCGTTAATAGCGGGTTAGTGTCGGATAATTATTCCGGATTCAATACTTCTACCATAGAACAGATTTCTGTTTTGACCGGAGGGTATAATGCGGAGTATGGTGAAGGGCGTTCCGCAGTTGTAAATATTGTATCGAAAGAGGCACCGGAAGGAATCCACGGTACAATTATCGGAAGAATGCGTCCTGCCGGAGTTTATCATTTTGGCAGGAATATGTACAGTAGAGAAAACAACGATTACGTCAGCACAGGAATTGATTATTGGACTCTCCAGTCGCAGGATGTTAACAGTCGTTTCTATAAAATGAATCCAGACTCACTGCTTGGAGCGTGGCGTAAACAGACAACACCAAACGGTGTACTTGGGAACTATGCTAATCGTCCCGAATATGAATATGAAGGGACTCTATTTGGCAGTGTGACAGAAGAATTAAGTTTTCTTGCTTCAGGACGATTCAAACAAGGTGTCGGAATATTTCCACAGGCAATCCCCTATAATCCTGAATTTAATATTCAAGGATACCTCAATTACAAATTCACTTCTGAAATCAAATTACGTATCGGTGGATTTGTCGGAGGATATGAAAGCGCAGATTATACTTCATCGAATCAAAATACATCAGAGATGGGACAGGAAGCGGGTTGGTTGGCTCCAATGAGAATTGACGAACAGTATGCCCGTGCAAAATACAATCTATTTGGCGCCCCCTTCAGACAATGGCCTGAACTGAGACGGTGGTCCCAATTGTATGGTAAAGTGACCCATCTCTTGAACAATCAATCGTTCTATGAAGTGACGGTCAGTTATTTAAAGGATCGAATGGATCGTTCAGACAGAGAATTCCGTATTGCAGATTCTGTCTGGCTGTCAGATGTTGTTTCAATGCATCCTCGCTATACACTGCAAGCGTATTATCACACGTGGACTAAAAACTTTTCACAATCCTACCAGATCAAAGGGGATTATACAAACCAGATCACCAAAATACATAATCTCAAAACCGGATTTACTTATAAATCGCACGATTTTTATTATGAGAACTTCGCCGCTGAATCAAAAAGCAGTAGAAATAATTCTATGAATATTTTCGACGGGAATCCTTACGAAGGAAATTTATATGTTCAAGACAAAATCGAATTTCCAGGCTTAGTAGTTAACATAGGATTGAGGGGAGATTTTTTCAATCAGAACAGAAACGCACCCAAGAACAAGTTCGATCCGCTGGCATTCGAAATCGGGACACCCGGACATGATCTCGGAGCTCCATTAGGAATTCCCGGTACTCCTGAGCGTGAGCGAACAAAATTGCAGGTTGCAATCGCTCCGCGCATCGGTATTTCTCATCCTATGAGTGAGAATGCCTCAATGCATTTTGTGTACGGTCATTTTTATCAACGCCCTTCCTGGACGAAGATGTTCGGTTTCCCGTTCGTGAATTACAGTACCACGTGGGATAGCATTTTGAATCCATACGCAAAACAAATTACTTATATGGATGAATGGCAGGGATATTATGGTAATCCGGAATTGGGGTATGAACGAACAATCCAGTACGAATTAGGTGTTGATTACAATATTGCAGATGTCCTTAAACTTGATTTGACGGGTTATTATAAAGATGCATCCCGTGAAGCGGATGTTATCACCGGTGTATATGCGGCAACCCATAGTGCGACCAAAGCATTGATGGTCAGCAATTCAGGATATTCCGATGTACGAGGTATCGAGACTAAACTTGAATCGCGATTAAATGGGATGTTTAATTTCGGTTTAAGTCATGAAATCTATTGGTCGTTCAATGGCGAAGTTGGTTTTAGTAGATTGTATGAACCGGGTTCACAGAGTGTGAATGTACCGAAAGGATTGAGGCAGGAAAAAGGGGCATGGGGAGACTATCAGCGTATCAAGGGATGGGCAAGCTTTACGATCAATAAAGAAGAAGGACCTGCAATTGCCGGATTCAAACCATTGAGCGATCTCAACATTTATTCAAATTTTTGGTGGAGAACCGGAGATCAGTACACCTATCACGGTCCGGGAGATTTCTCCTCAGAACCGAACAACATGCGATGGTTCAATTATTATCAGATTGACGTAAGAGTATCGAAAGGATTCGATCTAATGGGATTTCAGACGGAATTCAGTATTGATATAAAGAATTTACTTGACTCAAAATTTTTACGATTGCTGTATGGAGATGATCTGGTACGGTATTTAGAGAATCCAAATCTGCCTGATAGTGAGCGGCTACCAAAGACATCCGATTTTTCAGAACCGAACATTTGGGAATGGTATTCATACGAGGTACCACCACAAAAAATCTATTTTCAAATTTCGATAAAATTTTAATTAAGGTACACGAGAGTTAACATGAAAAAATACATTGCTGCGATAGTTCTTACGCTCTTGTTTTCAGACTTGATGCACGCTCAGGTTACTTGGGGAAAGCAGACTTTGAAAAGAGGAAAACTTTGGGCAACCGTTTGGAATTCACTGCAATACGGCGACCCGACCGAGACACAAAACGGATTCCACACTATTGATTATCCTGGATATTCCAAAGCGACCAACGTGAATGATGCGTTGAATTACGCTGAAGCTGTTGGATATGCGATCTATGGTGTACGGGAGAATATTGCATCATCCTACACAATCAACTCACGGTTTTTTCCATCCGGACAGGATATTTTTCCTATCGAAGAAGCTACATTGACGAAGAATTATAATCTCCAGAACATTGGAATTGCAGGAGAAGAAAGCGTATCCGGGGCTCATCACGTGAACGGTTTAAACGTTGATGTGGCACGGCGAAGTATGGTGTGGAGTTATCCGGGATTGAGCGACTTCATTATTCACGAAGTTACTATAACAAATAACGAATTATCATCGGTTGATTCCATGTTTTTTGGAATGCGGTACGGCATTCGGATGACGCAGCGTTCAGGAAGCAGGGGAGATGAAAAATATGATTGGAATTCGGCTGAGAAACTTTTCTATTTTTATGATCATCAGAGATTCAGAACTGAGGATGAGGTGCCGATCGTTTACAATTATGGTGTCGGTCCATTACGTGGCGATATCGGAGATGCACGCGACATTTATCAGCAAGGAATTCGCGAACACGAAATTGATGCACCGGGATATTTTACAGTTGCTGTGTTGGATTCTGCAGGTGGGAATATTTACCAAAATATTCTTGAGCACACAGGACAAGGTCTTACAGAAGGGGCGAGCACTGTAGATCAGATGTTCATTCAGGGATCATCATCTCATGCTCGGGTGAAAGAAGTGATGACCCATCAACAACCGCGTGTATCATGGGATTCTGCCCGTGTTCTTGGCGGCGAAGGTGGAAATAAATATGAACGTCGCCCGGAATTATTAGTCTGCGTCGGACCTCTTTTACTTACACCATTCGCATCCGTAAAAATTGTGTTTGCCGAAGTAATGGGGGAAATGGATCGTGCAAAAATTGTCGAAGGAGGAATTGCTAACATTGATTTGATGGCGACTGCTTCACGTGATTCTATGCTCGCCCATATTCATGCTGCGCGGAAACTTTATGCGAACAATTATCTTCCTGACGTTTATCCACCACCAACACCAACAGACGGAGAAAATAGTCTCAAGATTTCCACCGAACCTGGAAAGATAATTGTTGAATGGTCCCCAATTTCAGCATCATACAAAGACCCTAAAACAGGGATAAATGATCTAGCGGGATACAGGGTTTATCGTTCTAGTTACTTCACGATCGGACCCTGGACGCTTGTTGAGGATATTAAAAAAGACTCTGTTGTTTTAGTCAATGGGTACATCCGGTTTGTTGATGAAAATCTCCCTTTTGGAGTGGGCAATTATTATTGTGTTACAAGTTATGATGAAGATAACAACGAGAGTGGCAAAGTAAATAACACTAGGTTTCCAATTTATCCATTGCGTGGACAAAATTTGCAATTCCCTAAAAATGTTTACGTCGTGCCGAATCCATTCCGTCAGCACAGCAATTTGACTGGAACAGGGGAACGTTACCGTATGGAATTCATCGGTATTCCGGCAATCTGCAAGATAAAGATCTACACGTTAACCGGTGATATCATTCAAGAAATAGATCATAACGATGGCAGCGGTTCTGAAGCATGGGGAAGTATTAAGCGATTAGATTATCAATTGAACAAATGGACTCTTGGAATTGCACCCGGTATCTATCTGTATCGTGTCGAATCGCTCGTTCCCGGACATGCAGGCGAATCGTACATCGGCAAATTAGCAATTGTGAAGTAGCGGAGAAAAATCTAAAATGTATTCAATGAAAAAAATATTTCAATCAGCGTTCACGCTCTTCTTATTTCTGACTACTTTCGTTCAGGCACAATCTGGAATTTCGCCGGCTAATATTGAGCGAGCCGGACAATCTGGATGGCAGTTTTTGAAGATCAATGGAGATGCAAGGCAGGCAGCATTGGGTGGAGCTTATACTGCAATTTCAAACGGAGATGCCAGTGCAATATTTGGTAATCCTGCGGCTCTTTCGGATGTAAAAAATATTGATGTGCAGGTAAATGCATTGCAATGGATCGCCGATATTAACCATCAATCTATAGCAGTTGCATTCAATCTTAAAGAATTCGGTGTTGTCGGAGCCAGCTTGGCGATGCTTAATTATGGTGATATTCCTGAAACCATCAATGAACCTTTAGGAACAAGTGGAACGATACCAATAGTTACAGGTAAAATGTTCACTGCAAATGACATTGCAGCCGGTCTTTCTTATGCCAAAAAGATAACCGATAAACTTTCTGTTGGAGGTAATATTAGATGGATGCAACAGAAGATCGCAGAACTCTCAATGCGGAATTGGTCCTTGGATTTTGGTACCATCTACTATACTGGATTCAGAAGTTTACGCATCGCAATTACAGCAAGAAATTTCGGACCTGATTCGCGTTTCGGCGGCTGGAGTGAGGAGTTCCAGACGGAATCTGACAACGTTAGAATGCCGCTTGATTTCCGAGCCGGTATGGCCATGGATTTTTTAGATGAAGAGGGAAGTCCGCATTTATTGACCGTAGTAGCGGAAGGAGACCACCCGAATGATGGAAGAGAAAAATTTCATCTTGGTGTGGGTTATGTTTTCGACAGAACTTTTTTTGTGCGGGGTGGATATAAGTTCAACTACGATGTGCAGAGATTTACTTTTGGCGCCGGAGTAACTTATCCTATTGGGAATATAATCGGCACAATCAACTATGCTTATGTTGACTTTGGTGAGTTGACACAAGCGCACATGTTTTCTCTTGGATTTTCATTTTGATAAAAAATATTTTAAATAACAACCATTGCAGAATTTGGAAATTATACAATGAAAAATAAAGTAGTTGTTGTAGGAAGTTACAATACAGACTTGACCATCAAAACAACTAGAATTCCTAGTCCGGGTGAAACAATTATTGGCGGAATTTTTACAGAAGGTGGTGGAGGAAAAGGAGCTAACCAGGCTGTAGCCGCCGTTCGTGCAGGCGCAAACGTAAGTTTTATTGCAAGGGTAGGTAATGATGCGCTTGGAAAAGAAGGAATACAGCGGTTAACAGAAGAGCAGATCGATACACGTTACATTTTTCAGGATTGTGAGGTCGCTACAGGTGTTGCCTTTATTGTTGTTGATGAGTGGGGAGAAAATAGTATTGTTGTTGCTTCCGGTGCGAATGCCCGGTTAAGTCCGGACGACATTGAAACAGTACATGATGAAATTGCATCGGCAAGTGTACTACTTGTTCAATTGGAATCCCCGCTCGAAACTATCCGTGAAGCCATTAAAATATCTCATGAAAAAGGGGGAATCGTAATTTTGAATCCAGCCCCGGCTCAACCATTGGGAGCAGATATCCTAAATCAAATTGATATCATCACCCCTAATGAAGTAGAAGCAGAGATGATCACCGGAATAAAAGTAACGGATGAAGAAAGCTTGCATTCAATAGTAAAGAAATTTTTCGAATACGGCATCAAAAACGTTTTGATTACTCTTGGTTCGAAAGGAGTTTTTGCCGGATTACCAAATAAGATGGAATTCTTTCCAGCGCATATAGTTACTCCTCTTGATACTACAGGTGCTGGAGATGTATTTAGCGGGGCACTCGCTGCATTTCTTTCAAAAGGAATGCTTATAGAAGAAGCGGTAGGAATGGCAATTGCGTCAGCATCACTATCAGTCACTCGAATGGGAGCGCAAAACTCCGCACCGCAACTGAATGAGATTGAAAATTTTATAGCAGCCAATTTATCTTCTGTGGCTTTTAACTGTTAACAGAGAGTTTCTAAATCATAAAGAAAAATATTATTAAAATGAATGCTAAATCACAAACAAAGGAGATGCAAATGAAAACTAAAAAATTGTTTTACTTGATTCTTGTTGGACTGATGTTGTTCGGGCAAGGGTTGGTTGCACAGGTAGTTAAGAATATGACGCTTCTCGGAAATTACGGGAAAGGTGAGGGAGAATCGAAAGGAGTTTTTGCAGCTGGGTCCGTAGTATATTATGGGCTAGGAAATAAAGTACAGATTGCAAGTTTTTCAAATCCTGCGACTCCCGTTAAGATAGGAAGCGTGATTCTCTCAGATGTCGTTGAAGATCTTGTACGTACGTCGATAGGCGGTAATCAATACTTGGTCGCAAGCGGTGGAGGTAAAATGTGGCTCATTGATGTTAAAAATCCCACCACTCCATCCTTAGTTGCTACAGTTGAGGTCACTACAAGTACAACATGTGAAGGTGTAGCAACAAGTGGAACATACGCTTATGTAGCAGCCGGCGGTGCCGGTTTTAAAGTTTACAATATCGCAATCCCGGCAAGTCCTGTGCTTGTCGCAGCGATAGATAGTTTGGCGTATTGCGAAAGTGTCGTGATCTCCGGACAATATGCTTATGTTGCTGCAGCATCAAGAAGCCATATTTTAGATATTTCGAATCCCGCCGTTCCTATTTACGTTGGAAGGATCGAAGGATACGGTGGCTATCATCAATATATCAATGTTCGATCAGGGTATGCGTACGTTTGTAATTATGATGCAAGTTTAGCGGTTGTGAATGTAACTAATCCTTTAAACCCGATAAATGTTATGGAAATTCCCAGCGGATACCGTACCGCACGCGTAGTGTTTGATGGAAATTACGCTTATGTAGCTGTGGGAGATACAGGAATGGTGATATACAATGTTGTTAATCCAGCCTCACCTATATTAACAAGTAAGATCAAAACAACAGGTCGGGCTGCGTCATTGTATTATGGAGCAATCTCAATCAGTGGCACACCAACCGGACATATTTTTGTTGCGAACAGAAATCCAGCTCCCGGAATCACTGCGATCAATGTTTCAACTCCTGCAACTCCAGTAACATCTGCTTTTCTCGCAGCACTTGCAGCACCCACAGGTACAGCATACACTCCGTACTATGCAAGCGGGAAAGTTTACGTTGCATATGGAACCGCAGGACTCAGAATAATTGATGTTACAAACCCATCGAGCGCCGCACTACTTTCGACTGCAGATCTCGGCGGAGATTCACGTGCAGTTGTCGTGAGTGGTAACTATGCATACGTTGCAGCAAGAGACTCAGGCGTTTATGTTGTTGATGTAACAAATGCAGCAAGTCCGGTAAAAATCAGGACCATCAAAACGGGGCGTGCGCGCGGTATTGCTGTAAGCGGAACAAAAGTATATGTTGCCGCCAGTGATAGTGGGATGGGGCTGATAGACATCTCAAATCCCGCGAATGCTTTACTCGTTTCTTATACAGGAAGTAGTGTGTACGGTGAAAACGTTTCCATTAATGGAAACATTGCGGGCATAACTGATTATAGTCAAATCACATTTTATGATGTTACCATACCGACAGCTCCCGTAAAAAAAGGTTCAACGGGATCATTCAAAACTGGAAATGAAGGTTTTGCGATTTCAGGTAATTTCGCTTATGTTCCTGATGGTGACAGTTTAAAAATATTTAACATTTCAGACCTAATGTCTCCGACGCTTTTCTCAAAAATCAAAACGGGTGGTTACGGTTATGTAGCTGCAGTAGCAGGTGATTATTGTTATGTGGCTTCCGAAGGAACGGGTGTCAGAGCGATAAATATTTCTAATCCGTCATCCCCGGTTGAAGATGGATTTTATGATGGCGTCCCTCAATCTAGAGGAGTAGCCGCGGACGGGAAATATGTTTATGTAGCTGAGAAAGGAGATGGGCTGACAATTTATTCCAACGATCTAGTCACTTCACTTAAAGATGAGAAGGGAATGATTCCGGAAAATATTAGTCTGCATCAAAATTATCCGAATCCTTTCAATCCAACAACGAATATAAAAATCGAATTGAGAGAAAAATCGTTTGTTTCGTTGGAAGTATTCAATTCACTTGGTCAGCGGATTGCCATTCTTGTAAACAATCAATTACCGGCAGGGCCATCAAATGTTTCGTTTGACGGTTCATCGCTTTCAACCGGTGTTTATCTGTATCGATTACAAGCTAATGGTGTAACGATTGCAAAGAAAATGACATTGATAAAGTAATGTTTGTAGCCAGACTTAATATGTTTTGTAATTAAAAGTTTTGCAACAATAGATTCAATAATTTACATTTTTTACAACGTGCGTTTTTAAATCAGAAAGGTGGTGAAAAGAACTAAAAAGTTTCAGTGCAGGTAACTTTAAATATTTAATTCACTTTTTTATTTTCATTTTTTTTTGGAGTTTTTATGAAACAAGGCAGGATACTTTTTGCATTCATGTTTTTACTGACAGTCACAAGTCTGTCAGTAT
>JAGVIE010000045.1 GCA_020056225.1 Bacteroidota bacterium | reverse complement strand
CCGTTCTTTTCTTCATTGTCTCACTATGAAGAAATTCGTTTTGCCGAATCGCATAATCACGTAATTGAAGCGGCAAGTCGGGTAACTGTGATGTCCGATTTTCGATCTTAGCTGTATAGAACTCTTTAAAATCGTCGGCAACAATATTCAGCGACCAGGCATCGATGATAATATGGTGGAAATTCAGGGATAGAAAATATCTTTCGTTCTCTCCTGTAATATGCATAAGACGAGGAATAAATAGCGGGCCTGTTTCCAGATCGAAAACACGTCTGGCTTCCTGATTCATGAAGTTCTCGAGATCCGATTCCGTTATTTCTTCAGGAGTTAACTTTATCTGTTGTGGAGGAAACACAACGAGCGATAATGTGCCGTGCTTTTGTGGAAACACCGTGCGCAGACTTTCATGTCGTTCCGCTAATTTATTGATGGCATACTCGAGAGCCTCCAGGTTTATTTTGCCGTCCAATTCCCAGAATAACGGCGAGTTATACGCGCACGCATTATCACCTTCCATTTTATGCAGAAACCATAATCTGCTCTGCATATGGGTTGGTGAGACAATTTCTTCGGTCTTGCTCTCAATTGTAGCGGGTGGGGATTGAGTAACTTGCCGTTTGTCTATTTTGGCAATTTCCAAAAGTTTAATTAGCGGCACATCAGGATTTTGGACAGCTGATTCAAACAGAGTGTTGAAATGCATGACCGCCTGTTCGGCGAATTGCCTTGTAAACTTTGCTCCGTTATACCCGAAACGGCATCTTTTCCCATCTTGGATATCTATCTCTAATAGTAAATCAATATTCATCTCTGTCTCGGGCGGTGCAAGTGGAACACACTTGAGACCATTGAGATCAAGGGGTGTGCTGTCAAGCAAAAAAGCTTGGTTTATCATGACATTGAAAGGAGTCTTATTGTCTTCGTGTCCTCTTTGTGCTCGTAAGCGTTGGACAAAATCTTCGAAAAGGCAGGAGTTATGCTTTTTCGATTCTTGCCTTTGGTCTGTCATTGACCGGATCAAATCAGTGAAGGTGGTCTTTTCATCAAATTGGGCTCGCAAAGGCAGACTGTCAACGAATACGCTGATGAGATTTGCAAAACCGGCTGGACGGCAATTGTGCTGATATGCCGGTAAACATGATTTAGTATCTGCATAATGCATTAGTATCGTAGAATAGATGGCGCTATAGTACAAGAACATCGTTGACTGAATCGAACGGACATATTTTTTTACCAGAGCGAAAGCATCTTTGTCGATTTCAAAATAAATGCCTTCACGAATCGCTCTCTTGCCTGTTTTATAATAAGGCAGCGGCAAATATGCCGGTGCTCCGTCAGTAAGCCGCATTAGAAAATCTGACGATTCAAGTTCTTTCTCGCGGGGATAAAGGTCCGGTTCTATGTTGATGTATTGAGTAAGGGAATCTACAGTTAGAGTTGAAAAGACGTGATCGCGCAAAAACGAATTGTAGGAAATCGCCCAATGCTCAATTTGAAGGGCAGATGCTCCGTCGGCCGTAATATGATGTATGGCAAACACCGCAACATGTCGCTCATCTGAAATCCGCATAATACCGAGCCTTACAGGGGGGCGCTCATCCAGCTTGTGTGGACGCAAAGTAAATTCCTGAACGAAGTCCCGGATAGCTTTTTCACAAGACCTTTCATCGCTTTTGCCTATCGAAACTATTTGCACTTCTGGTATCATGCCGGTATCGGGGAAAAAACAAGCTTCGTGTTTTTCGTTTTCGCAATAAACAGAACGCATCGCCTCATGTGAATTTACTGTATGTCGAAAAGCGCGAGCCAGTAAATCAACGTCCAATTTGCCTTGGATATCATAAGCAAAACAGTAATTATCATCCACGCCATCCGGCCATATTTTCCATTTAGTCCAGAATTTTCTCTGAAAACGTGATATCGGCACACATCTGCCATGTGGAAGTATCCTTTTGGAACGATTGCCGGTTGCTGGAGAAACCTGGTTGCCTTTTGCCATAAGGTGTTCGGATATCCGGGAAATGGTTGGGGTATCAAATAGCTGTTTGACACGCAGGCGAAGACCGAATTCCGTTTCAACCAGCATTGCAAACTTAATCGCCAGTATGGAAGTGCCGCCTAAAGAGAAGAAATCATCTTCGGTTCCGACTCTATCGCATTGAAGCAATTCTTGCCATATTTCACAACAACGTTTTTCTATTTCATTTCGTGGGGCAATAAAATTGCTTTTTTCAGGGGCTAACTCTTTGAGCATAGGTCATGTCTTTCAATTAATTTATATTTGGTTCTTCTCCCAATTAGTTGGGAGAAAGTGGTCCAGGATTCTAGGGTTCAAGGATTCGAGGGTACCGGGGTTCAAGTAAACGGAACTTAACCACTTGGCTCCTTGACCCCTTGAATCCTTTCAATTTCAGCATTTCACTCGAATCCTTGAACCCTTGAACCCTTATCATCGAACAACTAATTTGGAGATGATTCATATATTTTATACAACGGATAGCTTCTTAGGGATGGCATTGGGGGTAATGTTCTGTGACTTTTTTTGTTAAAATCGCCTTTCAAATTGCCATGTTGAATCTTCATAGTCGCCTGAATCTTTACCTGTTAAAAACGGAATAAATCCTTTGCCGGGCATCCATTTCTTAGAGGAGGTCAAATTTAGCTTCAACAATCCATTAGCTGCATATTCGTACTTCAATCCCAGTATAGTATAGTTACTGTAAATAATTGAACGATACAATAACGGAGGCAGTAAAGAGCCTTGATTATCTATAGCTTTCTTAAGAAGCATAATCGCACTATAACCACACAATGACCATTGATCCGGGGCAGAATTGAACTTTTGTCTGTATCGTTCAGCGAAAGCTTTTAATTCCGGTGTGCTGTCGAATGTTGTATCGTATGAGCTGCAGTAAACATTTGACAAGTCGAAAGAAGAACCAAAGGACTTAGTAAAATCATCGGTATCTAATATCTCATTTCCGATAAAAGGCTTTCGGTATCCGATCTTACGCAGATGTTTTAATAGAGAGGAAGCGTCCTCCGAATAGCCAAAGAAGACGATACCATCGAATTCTGTATCAACAATTCTATCGTAGATTGGTTCAACATAGCTCTTTTCGTTGTATTCATTTATAGAGGTATAATAAAAATCTTTTTCTTTTCCTATTTGAAATGAAAACAAGGTAAACATGCCGTTACAGTACTCCGTGTCCTTATATATAACGGCTATCTTCTTCATGCCGAGCGATTTGACAATACCCTTAATATTGTCGGCATGATAAAAATCCGAATAGCTGTTACCAGCCGTAAGTTGAAAGTTTCGTTCCAAAAGAAAAGGATTGGTGCCGCACTCAAGAACCAACACTTCTGCTTCACCTAGAATTGGGGCGCAAGCTTTGACTGAACCTGAATTTAAAAAGCCGATTGCAGCAACAATTTTTTTATTATTAGCAAAATCCCATATATCGGTTTCCCCAAGCTTTTCGTCTTTGAAATGCAATTTGAAACGATAAGAAAAGCCCTTTTCTTTCTCTATCTCACTTAAAGCCAATTCTATCCCTTGGGTATAAGTTGGAAGATCCTTAAATGGCCATACCACCCCGATGTTCACATCTCTAACGTTTTTGTCTTTTAGATAGCCATAGCGATTGGCTTTCATGTTAACAAAGTCCGTACGGCTATAATGAAACCAAGCCAGTCCCACGAGTACAGTTATAAAAAGCAGTAAGAAATAAGGTATTCTTTTAAGTTTCATCATAGATAGTCGAGTAATCCTATTTTCCCTCGTTCAATATTACCGGCAAACCTTCTTTCCCGCCTCCGATAATTATGGTTTTTGCGTTTGGTGATTCAGAGATTTTTCGGGTAGCATCAATTCCATGCCATGTTAGAATATTAGGAGAGATAGAGGACGCTACAGTTTTATTATAAGTTTTAATACCTTTTGCTTCCTCTTCTTTTCTAATCGCCTCATTTTTTTCGGCGGCTATGGCATACATCTTTTCAGTAATCTTTTCTTTCTGGACAAGTTTCTGTTCAATAGCCTTAGAGATGGTTTCCGGTAAGGATATTCTCATTAAATAGATGTTCAGCAGCTTAAGATAATTACGTGTATATTCTATGTAGGCCTGTATGTTGAGACGACTGTTAAATTCCTTTTGATTAGAGAATATTTCTTCAGGCGTTAGTTGTCCGGTAATATTTCGAATAATAGCTTTGGTCATTGGAGCAATAACAATACCGGCATAATTGGGGCCAATGTTTTTGTGAAGGTTAGGCAGATTCTCCCTGTCAATTTTAAAATAAGCCGCTATTTCAATTTCAATAGGTAATCCGTTAGAGCTCAAAACCGTTAACTTTTCTCTTATTGTTTGTGCTCTGATGTCATAAATAATCATGCGATCCCAAGGGAAAATAACATGTAAACCCTCGTCATAAAATCTGTCAACCCTGGTTCCGTTGAAAAAACGTTGCCACAATACACCGCAATGACCTGAGGAAATTGTTACTACGCAGAATTTAATAGTTACAACGATGAGCAGTGCGAATAATAACAATCCCAAAACTTTGTAGGTAAGATGGTGGTCGAAACTTCTTCGGTGTTTCTTCACCTGATCTTCATTTTCGGATACCATTATTATCCAGCCTCCAAAATTAAGTTTTTTGAGGAGAATTTTACGAATTCACTATTTCTTTATCAATTTTACCGTCTTGAAAATGCAGTACCCTATTACTGCAGTGAAAATAGCGATCATCGTGAGTTACTGCAATGATAGTTTTGCCTTCTTGTTTCAGTCGGGGAATCAATTCGAGATAAAAGTATTCACGGAAAATCGGATCTTGGTCTGCAGCCCACTCATCGAAAATATACACGGGTTTGTCTTCCATCAGCGCCACGATTAACGCGAGGCGTTTTCTTTGTCCGGTGGATAATTCAATATTGGTAAAGCTGTCTCCTTCCCGTTTGGTCTTGTGTTCCAGATGGAAAAGTGCCAGCAATTCAGATGTTTGAGCGGGGTCAGTTTCAAAAAGTCCGTACAGTTTCTGAAAAATATAGAAGTCCGAAAAAATGGCGGCAAATACCTCACGATACGCATTGTTATACTTGAATAATACTGTTTTTCCATCCTGTTTGATAATTCCCTGTTCCGGCTTGTACAGACCTGTAAGAAGTTTTAGGAAAGTAGT
>JAGVIE010000036.1 GCA_020056225.1 Bacteroidota bacterium | reverse complement strand
TGCTCGTTCGCTTCGCGAACGTCGCACATCTTCGGGAAGTACTCCATGCTCGCTCTACGTCTCTCCAAAATCGGGAGAGCCGTTCGCTCGCACGTTCGTTTTTCCCGCGCAGCATTATATGCCATTGCCCAATTTTCTAAACTAATTACAAGGAGACCAAAATGGAACCGATGAAAGTTGTAAGAGGTCAAGTCTCATCAATGATTGATGTTGACTTCTTCCTCACCGAAGCCGATCAAAACGCTAAGTATGAGGATGATCGTATTGCTGAGATCATCAAAGGATCGGTCTACCAACGAACCAAGCAACGAATCAATGATTTCATAGCCCGCTGTGATCAAACTCTGGCAGGATTACAAGACCGTGTCAACCAGACCGAATCCGAGTTCTCATCACTTGTCGCAAGGGCGAAAGCTGAGCAACCCGGAAGCGGTCCTTCTGGCATTTTTCTTGACAAGAGCAATCCGAATTCAGTTGCTCGGCACAACGAAAAGGTAGACAGACACAATGCACAGGTTGAGCTTCACCGTAGAATCGTTGACCAAGCCAACCGTGCGAAGGAACGATACGAGGATGCTTTTGCCAAGTTCAACGAGAAGAAAGCAGAGCTAGAGGAACAGATTCGGGAAAAACTCGAAGAACTGAAACCGGCATTGGATCAAGATATTCTCACGCTCTTGGGAAAAATGCAACAACTTGCTTATGACAACATCAAGAATAAGAACAACCTCTTTGCTGCATTTCTGCTAAGCTATATGACGAAGAAGGCTTACGTTTTCCTCTATGACCGAATTGATAGTACAAGCGAGCAACGTGCGGCAACTGAGATATTCAAGAAACTCAACGACGAACTTGATAGTATCATATCGGGAAACGGTCACGAAGTCAAGGACGGATTAAAGCAAGCTGCGCAGTATCTGGGAACGTGTTTCCACGAGAATGAAACGCTGTTAAAAACCACGGAAGAGAATCTCCAGCATCTGCCCTACCAACAATGCACAGACAATCAAGGTGAGACTCAACGGCTCCTCTCTCTGCCAATTGAGACGAGTTTCCAATACAAGGACATTATTGATCCTGCCGAACTAGCAAAAGTAGAAGAGCAGGTTCAAAAAAGGAAAGCCGGTTTTGAGCAACAAGTCGGCACAGTCGACACGTATACTTCCAAGATGAATCCGACATTCGACGCCATACTCAATATCAAGATCTTTGTCGAGGATCAACTTGTCAGAATGAAGCAAAACAAAATCAACGTGCTCGATCCTATTCTCAAGGATTTGATGTTCACGTTAGGCGTGTTCAACGAAGAGGATCAGGAGAGATACCTGAAAAAGCATATCCAGTGGTTCAGAGAACTTCACAAAGAAGTAAACGAAGCGATCAGCACTGACGTGGCTGAGTTGGCTCGGAAAACTCTAGACACAGACCTCCTGACTAAGCCTACGGCAGAACTCTTGAACACAAACGCTGCCTTGCTGTTTCTCTCAAACAAGGAACGGCTTGTGCAGAAGAAGCAGCAATTCCTCGATGGGATTAAAGCTCTTGATTCAATCTTGGCTGAGATCAACGAGCTTCCCCGGCAGAAATCAGAGGAGTGTCAAAAGAAGATGTCCAACTTGTTAAACGTCTCAATCCTGCCTCTCGGCAACGTTGGCGTGCTCTACTCCATCATTGCTTTAATCAAGCAGTTTCTCCCTGCACTTACAAGCCGAAATTCGTTCTATGTTCAACTCAAGGAGACTCTTGCTAAGAAATTCCAAGTCTTCTTTTACATTCACGCCTCTCTCACTGTTATCAGTGGAGTTGGCTCATTTTTCGTTGAAGCATCTACCCAACCTATCTTGTGGTTTGTAGCCTTCACGTATGTCGTATCGACGGTGGTCATTTACTTGAAAGGCAGTGAGTTAAAGAAAATCTAAATCAAGGTTTCTATATTTCACAGGAGATCATCACACTATGAGCAAACGAGTTTGTCCCGCCTGCAACGGTAGCGGTAAGTGTTCGACTTGCCACGGTCACGGTGGCGGGTTTAGCTATGTCTGCAAAACTTGCAAAGACACTAAGAAGTGCCCTCGCTGCAAAGGCGAAGGTATCGTAAGAGACTGATCCTATGGAAGTCCTCCTTGCAATATTCATCCTCCTTTTCGGATTGATCTTTATCGTTAGGCTTCTGCTTGGCAAGGCTATTTTCGTAGAGGTTGCTGGTCTCTGGATTCACGATATTTCAAAGTACTTAATAAGAGTACCATTAAGAATCATCGGGTATGTTTTTGCTCTGTTCGGTCGCTTAGTCAAACTTCTCATAAACCGATGATAAATTGGGCAACGGCTTATAACAAGCATAAAAATGAAACAGAATTTATCAAAGTTAAATCAAACGTCCTGCTTAGTAGAACATACCGTTGCTCTCAAGAAATTTATTTATAATAGTTCGCAACGGTACGTCATTTTTATGCGAGACGTTATGTGCAAGCAAAGTTACATATTCATGAGGCGTTTTGTCGAACATCTTAATAAGACTGAGATACATACCAGTCATCTGCTATAAATCAAATATATTATAAATGGAGAATTCCTTATGCCTAATTACTATGTAGGACACGAGT
This sequence comes from Bacteroidota bacterium, assembly GCA_020056225.1. Classification (GTDB taxonomy): domain Bacteria; phylum Bacteroidota; class Ignavibacteria; order UBA10030; family SZUA-254; genus JAGVIE01. The sequence goes on along the minus strand of JAGVIE010000036.1, from coordinate 21,880 downwards.
TCGAGGCACTGCGGTGCCAGTTTGAGAATCAGACCGAACGTTTGTATCGAATGACTCTAATCGACCTTCGGATCTTCACGGGGTACATTACCCTCCAATTGGCAATGGGAGCTTGGATTGCGACTAACCAAGAAAACATTGCATGCATAATCGTTAGCATAGGACTATTGCTCACCGACACTGCACTTGCCATAATCGCGTCCGCTTTGTTGTACAATAATTATCAGCGCAGAAAGGAAGTGAAAAAAATAGTTGATAACTGCAGCGAGGCCCTGGGATACGAACAAACAGGTCTCTATTTACAGGCTCGTCCATTAAACGTGCATATGGAATTCAATCCTTGGATTGGATGGTATCTAATTGGAATAGCTATAGGTTTTATTGGTGTCCTCATGGTTATTCTTGGAACATTTGATCCCGCGGCAATTATTTGTTTTTTGCGCCACACAACGCCATCGGTATAGAACTATGCCTGCACATAACACGCATAAAAATGGAACTGAACTTTTACATATTGAAGTCGGACGTTTCGCGTTGTAGAACATTGCTTCGTGCGCGGGAATGTATTATTAATAGCGCACTCAGCAACGTCATTTTTATGCGAAACGTTCCGCAGACATTCGCTCCGCACTTCGTGCGTCGCTCAAAACTGTCTGCGGAACGCTGCGCGGGTAAACCCTCGTTCCGCGAAGAGCCGTTCGCTCCGCGAACCTCGCGGAACATCGGGAAAAACTCCATGCTCTCTCAAACAAATCTCCAAAAGAAGGAGATTCGTTCGCTCGCACGTTCGTTTTTCTCGCGCAGCGTTATGCGATATTGATTTGCCATTTAAATATATTTTAACTATCAACAACTATGACATCAAAGACTTATTTCATCGCATATATGATTGTTGGGATTCTTTCGATTCAAGGATGTCGTTCCACTTCTATCTGTTCAAAATTCGAACATATATATCGAACAACATCGGATTGTGGAATATGTGGTTGTTTTGAGTTGGTTCGAATTGGGGGCGGTTTCGTCGGTGGAAGCTTTGATGCGAAATTCGAGGGATTGTATGAAGCAATTGTCATCAAACCAGATAGTATCCTAGATTTTTACAATAATGATACTCTTTTATGGAGTCGAAAATTCAGGATTTATACTAGGCCATTAAAAAGAACACAAATTGAATTAACCATCATAGACCTTGGATGGGATTCAAATCCTGTATATTCACTCCACGGTCGCGATACCATTGTCGTTTTTAACGAAGGATGGATTGATGACTCTCCACTAACTTTTGTTCGAGAACATTAATGACATTGAGAATGGCAAACCGGCACATATTGTTGGTTCAGCAATAGTCATAAGGAAAAATAATCATGAGAAAAGATATTTTTATCGTGGGCGCACGGCTACTTGGAATTTGGCAACTGCTGGGAGCCATACGTTCATTTGCTTACATGGTCGGTGGCTGGGTCGGATATATCAGGCAACAGTCATCTACTCAGGAATATAATAATTTGGTTTTTATTGTTGATCTTGTCACAGGGCTATATCTTCTTTTCCGCACACACAGTCTTTTTCATCTTTTGGATCGCTTGAAGCCGGTAGAAGAGACAGCCGAGGATGGCAAAACCGATGTCAACAAAACAGAATGAAAGCCGGACTGATAAACAAAGAAGTCGCAAAACAACGAATGCCTATCAAGTAAAATAACGACGCTGGAAAAGTCATGGTAATTAACTCGCTCAACACTTTTGCTCATCCCGCGCCTTCGGCGCGGTACAAAAGCGATGCGTTTCACAGGTTGAAAAATAATTAACGAAAAATATGAAGCCTACATTTCCGGTCGGATACCACAAATTCCACAGACGTCAGCTTTTCAATTTTCAACTGAACCGCTGGTACTCACTTGGATATGCGAGCTTCGAAGATTTTATCGAAGCAGGTAAGCGCGTGAAGACATTTTCCGACTGGAAGATGGAGATGCTCAAACTTGCAGAGAAAGCCGCCGCTGAAAATAATCTTCTTCGCGCGGCAATCTATTACCGGGCGGCTGAATTCTATCTCACGGCAGAAGTCCCGGAAAAAAATTTTCTTTACGATAAGTTTAACTCTCTTTTTTATCAAGCCATACGGGGCGAGAATGTTGAAAGGCACACCATCCCTTATCAGGGATCTTTTCTGCCCGCGATGAAACTCTCTTCGAAAGAAAAGAAGAAAGGAACGATAGTCATGCACGGCGGATTCGATTCCTTCATCGAAGAGTTTTATTCTATGATGAGATATTTTTCTGATCACGGTTTTGAGGTGATTGCTTTTGAAGGACCGGGTCAAGGTGCGGCGCGAAGAAAGTACGAACTTGCTTTTGACCTCGAGTGGGAAAAACCGGTAAAAGCCGTGCTTGATTTCTTTAAGCTTGAAAATGTTACTTTGCTCGGTATCTCGATGGGCGGATGGCTATCCCTGCGTGCGGCGGCATTCGAACCGCGGGTTACCCGCGTGATTGCCGACGGGCACGCAATCGATTATATGCAAAGCATGAATCCTTTCTTTCGAAAAATACACTTATGGTTTTTCGCTCACTCCAAAGATTTTATGAATAGAATGGCAATGCTGAAAATGAAAAGGGAAGGAATATTTTCGTGGATGGTGAAACACCTGATGTACATTACGAAAAAAGAAAAACCGATGGACGCCATGGAAATCTATTTACTGATGAACGAACGGAACATACACTCGGAGCTTGTCAAACAGGATGTTCTTATTCTGTCCGGAAGAGAAGACCATCTTATTCCGATCAAAATGCATCAAAAACAACTGGGCGCCTTAATCAATGCTCGATCGGTTACCGGAAGAATTTTTACAAATGAGGAACACGCGCAGAACCATTGCCAGACCGGCAACATAGGTCTTGCGCTCGATGTAATGGTAAAATGGATTGAAGAGAAAACATAATTCCAAAGCGACAGCGGAGAAACATTTTACTTCAAAAAGAAACACCGCCATAAATAATCAATGACCAGATATATTGCCCAACGGTACTTTTCGAGTAGATGTAAACAAAAAAGGGGCTGTCTAAAAAGAATCAATTACTGTCTGCCTGAGCATGTCGAAGGCTCAATGCCGCTCAATTTCACATTTCGACAAGCTCAATGTGACACACTCTCGGACTTATTAGACAGCCCCTGCGATATATTAACGATTGCCTCTTTGTTCTGCGGGCGGTTTGCGTGGAATCTTTTCATCCCGCATTGCAGCGTTATACGCAAACGCCGCCATGATAACTGCCGCCTGCTTCAGATCTTCGGGTGGACATCTATCGTAAACATCCATAGTAGCATGATGAACGCGCGAACTGTAATCAAGTTCATCCTGTATAAACTGGAATCCCGGCAATCCGTAACCATCGAATGCCTGATGATCTGTCCCGCCGGTATTTGCAAGTGTTACAGTTGAAGCTCCTAAATCGTTAAACGGTTTCAGCCATGAACGGAATATTGTCCGGCAAGCTTCGTTCCCTTGCAAATATATTCCTCTGAATTTTCCCGCACCGTTATCATCATTAAAGTAAACCGAGAATTTTTCACCTTCTGGTTTATAAATTATTTTCCCGTTCTGGTCGGATTGATTTCCTTCCCGCTCAGCGAAATGCTTGTTGATATACCCTCTTGAACCGAGGAAACCGTGCTCTTCCGCATCCCACAATCCGATACGGATGGTTCGGCGTGGTTTCAGGTTGAGCGTTTTGATTATCCTCATCGCTTCCATCGCGACAGAAGATCCGGTAGCATTATCTGCCGCGCCTGTTCCGCCGTGCCATGAATCGAAATGACCTCCAATCATAACAATCTCATCCTTTAAATCCGTTCCCGGAATTTCCGCGACAATATTATAGCCGGAATCGGCTTTATTGAACTCGGCTTCTATCTCTAATTCTAATTTGGGTTTCTCGCCTTTCTGAATCATGCGGACAAGACGGTTATAATGTTCAGCCCCTACCGAGACTTGCGGTATTAATTTCGGCGCCTTTGAATCGTACACTTTTACACCGCTCGACCAACCTGAATCTGGATGCTGTGGGTAGGAAGCCGACCCGACAAAAACATCACCACCATCGCCCTGACTGATTGTGAGAATTGCTTTTGCACCTTCATCAAAACAAAGCTGCATCTTTCGGTATGAAGTCATCTGCCGTTGTTTCATTTCAGGAGTCATTTCAAACCTTCGACCTCCGCGCCGCTGTCCATCGGAATTTGCAAGCTTCAACAAACTTGAATCGGCATCGCGCCTGGCATACGGTTCGAATGGCGGTTCGATCAATCTCGAATCGCTTAACATCACAAACTTGCCTTTTAGTTTACCACGATAAGTTTCAATCGCGCTGTCGGTTTTAGCATCGAATAGTACAAGGTCGGCAACGACCTCACTAAGCGCAGGCGACCATGCCTTGGGGTAAGATATGAGCGGGAAATTTTGTCTGCCGAAAACAGTTGCCGAGTAATTCTTCAAAGACCATCCTTTTCCCCATGCGCCCCATGCTTCGAGGTGAGCGTTTTCAAGACCAATCGATATGAGTTTTTCTTTTGCCCACTTCGCTGCGGTCATGTAACCGGGCGAGCCGGTAAGCCGCGGACCGTAAACATCGGTGAGATAACTTAAATAATCCATCACCTGTGAGCGATTCATTCCTTCATCTCTGATTTGAGCGATGACCGAAGAATCGATCTTCTCAGTCTGCATCTGCGCAGCCAAAGGATGGGAATAAATGAAAACAAAAACGAGAACGTAAAAATATTTTTTCATGCGTGACCTCGGTATATTATTAAAATGAATTTGTTCAAAAAATAATTTCGATCCTATATTCCCTCCTGGGCGATGACATAACAAAAAACAGCTATGGCGATGGCGCCGAGTTCAAGCTCGCGCGGATGAACCTTATCGATTGTATCGTTATCGGAATGGTGATAATCAAAATATTTTTGACCATCTACCCTAAGACCGATAGTTATTACACCAAGTTTCGCCAATTCGGAAATATCAGCACCGCCGCCCCCGCGGGTTATTCGCCCGGCGTCAATTGGATCCAAAAGATACGACCACTGTGAAAATTTTGGGAACACAACAGAGTCCGCGCCTACCCCAAAACCTCGCGGAGTAAATCCGCCAGCATCGGTCTCAATTGCGCAGATATGTTTCTCGCCGGGACGTTCTTTCTTTGCATAGGCGACTCCGCCGTTAAGACCGAACTCTTCATTCATGAACAATACGGCACGAATCGTACGCTTTGGTTTAAGTCCGAGTTCTTTCAACAACCTTAATGCTTCAATCACATGAACACTGCCTGCACCGTCATCGTGAGCGCCGTGTCCTTTATCCCAGCTATCCAGATGTCCTCCGATCACGATCACTTCTTCCGGCTTCTCAGTTCCGGTCAGTTCGCCAACAACATTTGCCGATTCGACATCGGGCAGAGTTTGACATGTGAGACGGATTTTAATTTTCAGATTTTCGTTAACAGCCAATAAACTATCCAGCAAGTTTGCGCCAATGATGCTGACAGCGGCGGCAGGAACTTTGGGAATCGTATCGTCGTAACGCATGGAGCCGGTATGGGGAACATCATCTAACTGCATCGTCATCGAACGGACAAGCGCGGCAATACCGCCCGCCTTCGCGGCTTCAACCGCGCCAGCGCCTCTCTGGTTTACAGCGCCACCGTACGCTTCACCCGGATTTATTTTACTTCGGTCCATCGGGCGATTGAAGAAAATAATCTTGCCTTTAGCTTTTTCGCCGAGAGATTTTAATTCATCAAACGATTTTACCTGAACTACTTCTGCCGTAATTCCGCCATCCGCGGTACCGATACTTCCGCCGAGAGCGCATATATTAATCGGAATGTTTCTGCCGTCCGATGTAATGATCGACGCTTCTTCAACAAGTCCTCTCACCCAATGAGGAACCTTGCAAGGCTCAGTATGAACTTTATCGAAGCCCAAATCTTCCATTGTTTTCCTACCCCATTCTACTGCTTTAGCCGCTTCGGGTGAACCGACCAACCGGGGTCCGGTTTTTTTCACAAGACCTTCCAGAAGTGAATATGCCCCGGTCGTCTTTAGACCTTCGGTAATAATTTGTCGTGCGGTTGGTTCATAAGGCCGGCTCCCGGCAATACCGCCCGGTTGAGCATAGAGATTTGAGGATGAAAAAAATATCGAGAGTGAAACAAGAACGATGAAATGATGATTCATTTGATAATACCGTAAGTTGCACAAAATCATAATCGATCCGTGCACCCCGCGGCGAACCGGTTAGATATCTGAATTATAGTAATTAGAATATAATAAAATTCGGAAAAAGTACAAGCTTACTCGACTACTGCCTGTCAAACGAGCGGGAATAAGCCTGTACTTTTCAGAAAATGGAAGGTACGATTTACTTAAGAATAATTATACTCCCGACATACAACATCTTGTTTTTTGTTCGATTTTCCTTATGTTGCTGCGAATTTTTGATCCGAGGTGGTTCAATCGTTCTTTCAGAATGTTCAAATGGATTTGCCCGCTAAAAATATTTTCAGGTGTCATTAAACTATGCCGACCCGGTGTTATAAGAATATTACCCGATGAATCATCTTCATCTTCGCTATCTTCTTCTTCAATCTTCATAGTCAATTTCATAGACTTTCCACCGCGGATAATTTCAAACGGGGCTTCCTTCCTTTCCATATCAGAAAGTTCTTCGCGCAGTTCATCTATATCATCGATAGAATGAGCTGCAACTTTCGTTATCACATCTCCTGCTTTAAATCCTGCCTTATCCGCATCGCTTCCTTTTTCAACCTCAGTAACAAGAACACCTCTTCCGTTAGGCGCGCCGAAATACTCTCCAAGCTGTTTGGTGAGCGATTGAGTTTGGAGTCCATTCATTTCACTCTCTGAAAATATCCGCATATTCAGCCTCTTGGTAATTTTAGGAGGGTCTGGCATATCGCCGGGTTCGCCATCATTAAAATTAAACGAGAATGCCTGAGGAGCTTTTATTTTTCCGACAACGGCAGTCAGAGTTTTCTTTTCTCCCTTGCGATTAATTTCAACCTTCACTTCCGACTTCGGCTTTGTAGCGCGAACAGCATCGGTCAACTCTTCGCCGTCATTGACTGTTTCATCGGCAAACTTCACGATGACATCGCCTTTTAAAATACCCGCATCTTCTGCCGGACTATCTTCTACTACGCTTTGAACATAAGCGCCGCGGTCAACTGAAAGATTTTTCTTTTCTTTGAATTTCCGTGTAACGTCCTGAACTTCTACGCCGAGGTATCCCCGCTTCCCCTTTTTCTCGACTTTAATTATTTGCCTGTGCGTTTGCCCGCCTCCATAGTTCGGCGCGGCGCCAATGATCAGCAATACGATCAACACTAATATGATGTGCAATTTCATAACAATCGCTCCTAAGAATTAATGAGAAATATAGATTTTAGTTACGCACCGCTGGTACGAAATATCTCTTACAACATGTCGCCCCTCTGGGGCTTTCTAAATAAAATATTAAATTCTATAAACATTACGTCCCTGCGGGACTTTGCGTTGTAATTATAATCAGATGAAAAATGAGTTTTACGTAACATCATTTAGTAATTTGACACCCGTACCGAGAAACGGTTGACAGGTTCCCGATAGACTTCAGAACACTTTGTGTGTTCCGGCAGTTTCATCATCCGCTAGAATGTACCTATGGACAATACGAAGCCCTTCCTTCCAGTCGGGCCATGGCAATTTCTCGATTGCATCCTCATAGGTATACCAACCATAATCATCGTGTTCATCGGAAATTCTGACGGGATCATCGGCTTGAACTTCGGCGGCGAAGAATGGACACAGATTGATCGAATCGTAGCCGGCATCGTAAAATGAAATAACATACGGCACGACCCAAAGTGATTTTGCTTTCAGACCGGTTTCCTCAGCAAGCTCCCTGAGTGAAGCATCGACTGCATTCTCGTTTTCTTCGATGGATCCCGTTATGAACTGCCAAATATTCGGATAATGCTTTTCATCTTTGGTCCGATGGAGAAGAAGAAAGAACGGTATTCCTTTCTCTTTTTTAAAGACACAAAGCTCGATTAAATTTCCGACCACGCGCGACATATTTTTGTTTATCGATTATGGTGTTTTTTAATCGCGAGCATGGAATAGATTTCCTGCCCGCTTATATATTTCCATTCGCCCGGGCGAAGGTTACCTATTTGCAAATCTCCGATACTTTTCCGCGACAAACTAAGCACGCGATAATTCAGCGATTCACACATGCGGCGAATCTGGCGGTTTTTACCTTCATGGATTGTGATTTCAAATTCATTCCCGGCAACTGCCCGAACTTTTGCCGGCAGAAGTTTCTCGCCATCCAGGGTCATCCCGCTTCTGAAAATTTCCATATGTTCACGAGCCGGAGATTTATCCAGGTTCACGATATACGTCTTCGTCACTTTCGATGATGGATTTGTTAATCGCTCTCCGAGCTGATTATCATTGGTCAACAGCAACAAACCGGATGAATCCTTATCCAGCCGCCCGACAGGAAATATCCATCTCCCAACATCGCCGAGTAAGTTATAGACAGTTTTTCTTCCCCGCTCATCTGAACGGGTCGTAATGACACCGACAGGTTTGTTCATGATGATATAAATCAAGCGTTTCTTTGTGAGCGGTTCACCATCAACCGAAATAATATCCGATTCAAGCGAACAAAAGCAGGAAGGGTCTGTAACGATTTTGCCGTTGAGGCTAACATGACCATCCGAGATCAAGATCGCTGACTGCGAGCGCGACGCAAAACCAAGCTTGGATATCGCACGAGCCAGGCTGACATCTCTGCGTGTGAATTTTCTTTTCGCCTCCATCATGGGGCGGTTAAATTAATATACGATTCGATATAATCGGATGGAACATAACCCCGGATAAGTCTCAATTCACACCCTGATACATTTTATCTATGAGTTCTTTGAACCTCTCCTCGACCACCTTGCGTTTAACCTTGAGTGTCGGAGTAAGCTCGTTGTTCTCGATAGTTAACGGTTTGCCGAGGATGGTGAACTTTCTAACTCGCTCATAATTGGCAAGGTCTTTTTGGAGCTTGCTCATCACGTCTTCCATTAATTTATAGATTTCAGGATTGCTCGATAATTCTTCAGTGTTATTGTACTTGATGCCATGCCTATCGGCAAAATCTTTTAGTGAATCAAAATTCGGAACGATAAGCGCCGTCAGGTACATCCTGCCGTCACCGATAAGTACGAACTGGTCGATGAATTCACTTTGAAGAAAAATATTTTCGATATGCTGAGGCGCTATATTTTTACCGCCGGAGCTGACAAACAGATGTTTTTTCCGATCCGTGATTTTTAAATATCCCTCGGTATCAAACAAACCGATATCTCCGGTGTGGAGCCAGCCTTCGGCATCGATAATTTCTTCTGTGGCTTTTTTATTATTCCAATAACCCTTCATGACATTGGGTCCGCGTACTAATATTTCCCCGTCTGCGGCAATCTTAACCTCGACGCCTGATAACGGTCTGCCGACAGTGCCGAATTTGTAATCATCCTTCCTGTTAGCGCTGATAACAGGCGATGATTCAGTCATACCATAACCCTCTATAATGGGTATGCCGACTGCGTCAAAAAATTCGCCTAGTTCGGGAGCGAGCGCGGCTCCTCCTGAAACAAAAAATTTTATATGCCCACCTGTACGCTCTCTGATTTTTTTGAATACCAATTTATTGGCAACTTTATACTGCAGAGATATGAACGGAGACATTACTTTATTCTTTTTCGCGCACATATATGTTTTGCCGACACCGATAGCCCATGAAAATATTTTCTGCCGCACTACCGATTCTTCACCAACCTGCTTCATAATCCGATTATAGAAACGCTCGAACAAGCGTGGCACCGTTGTAACAAAAGTCGGATGCACTTCAAGAAGATTATCGCGTACGGTTTCTATCCCCTCGGCATAAGCGATCGTCGATCCGCACGACATCGACGTGTAGTATCCAGCCATACGCTCGTATGAATGACACAGAGGCAGAAATGAAAGTACGGTATCTTCATACGTGAACGGAATACACTCCGAAGCCGCCTTAATGTTACTTACAAGATTATTGTGCGTCAGCATAACGCCTTTTGGATTTCCGGTTGTTCCTGAAGTATATATAATCGTGATAATGTGCTCGGGATTAATCTTATTCATTTCGTTAAGAAGGTAATCAGGGTACAGCTTGCAGAATTCAATACCAATTTCTTTTACGTGTGAGAATGGAATTACGCGAGGATCGCTTTCAATCTCATGTTCAGTCATAATAAGAATTCTTTGGAGCGTCGGTATATTCTGAATAATTTTCATCAGTTTTATCAACTGATGTTGATTCGAAACGATGACTATTTTGGCGCCCGAATCATTCAGTATGTACTCTATCTGTTTAGGCGTAAGAGTCGGGTAGATGGAGACGTTGACCGCGCCGAGTTTTATCATTCCCATATCGGCTACAACCCACTCCGGGCGATTCTCGGATATCAATGCAATATTATCACCGCGTTTAATTCCCAGAGCAGCAAGTCCGAGCGCGAAATTTTCTACATCCGCTTTCATTTTTGCAAATGAAATATGCGTGTATTTGCCGTGCACCTTGTGCATGAACATCGGGCGCTTATCGCCGATGAAATGTTCGGTGATTTTATCGAACATCTCGGCAATATTATTGAATTCTATTATTCCGGGCATAGTATTTGATAATTGATTGAACAAATATCAATCTAAGGTAATGCCGAAATACATTAAAATCAAGATTTTTTTCTCTTCATTGCGATGAATCGCAGTAGATCGAGAAAACGTCATTTTATAGTTCATGTCAAGGGAAAAATGCAGTTCCGGAGAAAAAATATTTCACTCATAATTTTTTAATAATTTTTTACTTGACTTCTTATCTGCAAGTATCTATATTTCAAACCGATGTCGTTCTTGTCAGTTTACCGATAGAACAGAAGAACGTGGGCTTTCTGAACCAAGTTATGAAGAGGTAAGGCTCAGAAATATTACAGCAATTCAAAGTAGAGAGGTCCGATAAATTTCATGGTTATTATACATTTTTTACCGGTTTGGAAAGAGTGTATTATTGAACAAGGAGAATGAATAGATGGCAAATTTTGACACGACACTTTTTGGCAATATCGATGAAACGGAATCAAAAAAGATCAATAAATCTAGTGCTCCACAGAGACAACGCGGATTAATATTTAGAAGGTATTATTCTAAACCCGATGTTCATCCTTATGATGAGATTGACTGGGAACTGCGCACAGCAAGCATCATCAATGAAAAGGGCGAAATAATATTTGAGCAAAAAGATGTCGAAGTCCCTAAATCATGGTCTTTAACAGCCTCCAATGTGGTTGTTTCGAAATATTTTCACGGAAGGATAAATACTCCGCAACGCGAGACAAGCGTACGTCAGTTGGTAGATCGTGTGGCTTACACGATCACCGAGTGGGGAAAAAAGGACGGGATATTTGCTACATCTGAGGATGCCGAAGTTTACAACGCAGAATTGACTTTTCTCCTCGTAAATCAGTATATGGCATTCAACAGTCCAGTTTGGTTCAATGTAGGGATAGAAGAAAAACCGCAATGCTCTGCCTGCTTCATCAACTCGGTAGAAGATACGATGGAATCCATACTTGAGCTGGCGAAAACTGAGGGCAAACTTTTTAAATGGGGTTCAGGAACAGGTTCGAATTTATCCACGCTCAGGTCTTCGAGAGAAGTATTATCCGGCGGCGGAACAGCGTCCGGTCCGGTATCGTTCATGAAAGGATATGATGCATTTGCCGGCATCATCAAATCGGGAGGAAAAACCCGCCGTGCGGCAAAGATGGTGATTTTGAATGCTGACCATCCGGATATTTTAGATTTTATCAGATGTAAAGTCGAAGAAGAGAAAAAAGCGTGGGCATTGATCGATTCGGGTTATGACGGCGGATTCAACATTCCGGGCGGAGCGTACGATTCCGTTTTTTATCAGAATGCGAACCACTCTATCCGTGCAGGCGACGATTTCATGCGTGCAGCAGTCGATGATAAACCTTGGATAACGAAAGCTGTACATGGCGGTCAGCCGATGGAAACTTATAACGCGCGTGAAATCATGAAAGAGATGGCACAAGCCGCCTGGATATGCGGTGACCCGGGCATGCAATTCCATACGACTATTAATAAATGGCACACGTGTTCGAATACCGCACAAATCAACGCATCGAACCCTTGCAGTGAGTACATGTTCCTCGACGATTCAGCTTGTAATCTCGCGTCTCTCAATCTGATGAAGTTTCGTTTAGAGGATGGTGAATTCGATATAGAATCTTTCTGCCACGCGATCAATATTACGCTGACAGCGCAGGAGATTGAAATCGATAATGCCAGCTATCCAACCCAAAAAATCGTGCACAACAGTCACGATTATCGTCCGTTAGGATTAGGGTATGCAAACCTCGGCGCTTTGTTAATGGCACGAGGTCTAGCCTACGATAGCGATGAAGGTCGCGCTTATGCATCAGCAATAACAGCTTTGATGAGCGGCCAGGCATACAAACAATCGGCTTTCATAGCAAAAGAAATTGGACCCTTCAAAGGTTACAAGAAAAACCGAGAACCGATGTTGAAAGTGATGAAAATGCACGGACTTGCGGCAGATCAGATTCCAGATCAACACGTTCCGGGCGATCTCCTCACTGCCGCGCGAAAAGTGTGGGATGACGTTGTTGCCATCGGAAAAGATTACGGATTCAGAAACGCGCAGGCTACAGTTTTAGCGCCAACCGGTACAATCGGATTTATGATGGACTGCGACACTACAGGTGTCGAACCGGATATAGCCCTGGTAAAATATAAAAAACTCAGCGGCGGCGGTATGTTGAAGATAGTTAACCAGACCGTACCGCTTGCATTGAAGAAACTCGGCTATATCGATGAACAGATCGAACACATAATCGCATATATCAATAAGAACGATACTATTGAAGGAGCGCCGCACCTCAAAGAAGAACATTTGTCCGTCTTCGATTGTGCCTTTAAGCCCGCTAAAGGAGAACGCTCTATTCATTTCATGGGACATGTTAAAATGATGGCATCAACCCAGCCGTTCATTTCGGGCGCGATATCGAAGACAGTCAACATGCCGCATGAAATCACAGCCGAGGATATCAGCAATACATATATCGAAGCATGGCGACTGGGATTAAAAGCCGTTGCAATTTACCGCGATGGCTGTAAGCGCACACAACCGCTCAACACAAGTCTCGACCAGCCGAACGGACATGTGAAACCAAAACCAATACGCCGCCGTCTTCCCGACGAGCGACAAGCATTGACACATAAAATATCGATTGCAGGACATGAAGGATATATTACGGTAGGCTTGTACGAAGACGGTTCTCCCGGAGAAATATTCATTACCATGTCGAAAGAAGGCTCAACAATTTCAGGACTTATGGATGCATTCGCGACTTCAGTTTCGATGGCATTACAGTATGGCGTTCCGCTACGGGTACTCTCAGAAAAATTTTCTCACATGCGTTTCGAACCGAGCGGGTTCACAGGCAACAAAGAGATACCTATCGCAAAATCTATTCTCGATTACATCTTCAGGTGGCTCGGGAAAAAATTCCTCCCCGAAGAAGAAGTATCGAAATATTTTGAAGCTAATCCAGATACCGAATCGAGCAATTCGCTGGGTGAGATAAAAATACTTACGGCACCGAACCGAGAACGGAATGAACATGAGGTATTTCAGGCACAAGCCGACGCGCCTCCCTGCCACACATGCGGCAGTATCATGGTTCGCAGCGGTTCCTGTTATAAATGCAGGAATTGCGGAGAAACATCGGGTTGTTCATAACGCCTTCGTTACGATATATAATCTAACTTCATATCGGCACACTTGAAAAAGGTGTGCCGATTGTATTTTAAGCGGATACGTTTTATATTGCAGTTACTCAAAACCCGTAATATTCATTAATCGATCATAAACTTCATCATTTATTATGCGAAACGTCAACATTGCCGCAGTATCCAAAATATTAATTGCCATTTTATTATTCGGTAGCTCGAACTTATACTCCGGTTTAAATCTGCCGCAGTCAAGCGCGAAAATTTTAATCAAAGGTAAAAACCATCAACAATTAAAAAAATATTTCGAACCACTCGAGGATGGGGTGCCATCAATCGATACAACCGTAGAGAAGTTTCTTATCAAATTTTTCCCAAAGTCATTCGATGAAGGATGTAAAGAAATGATCGCGACATGGGGAAAGGGAGCCAAAGGAACAGCTTCAAAGGTATTAAGGGTAGTCTTCCTGAAAAATCATTCGAAAAACCTGCAGCAAGTTTTTCTCGCCTTAACGTGCTATTCCAGCACATCTGCATTCGGCGATAAATTTTACGATGAGCGTTTGGCTCTCCTCACAATCGACAGCACCTCCTCATCGCTTGTAACCTTACCGCACGGAAACCCTTGTGATACGTGTTCCGATCTTTCGCGAATAGGTTTGAACGAGGAATGGAAGATCGGCGGAAAAAATGCGGTGAGCATTCTCTTTTCGACTTCTACAAAGAATCCTTGTTGTGAAGGAGACTATTTAAAAGAAGAGGTAATCGAGAAGTATTTTTTATTTGATCCTCCGAACATTAAGGATCTTCTTACAATTGTGAAACGACGATCAGAAAGATTTCACCGGGATAATACTATCGATTCGGTCGTGGTTTACGAAACAAACAGCAATATTAACAAAGACGCTAACGGATCTATTCTCACAATCGATGTGGATTATTCTCTAACAGTGAATAATACGCCCATAAATCAAGGCGTAATGTGGTACGCCTGGGATAAGAAGTTGAAAAATTTCGAATCGAACAGACGCTAATACAGTTTTGATTAACATATATCGGAATAAATATTTCACATTGAGAAGTTGGTAACTCTTATCATAATATAAAGGGATAATACAATGAACAAATGGATTGGCTTGGTCATCGTGACAGTTTTATGTACATTTTTTTTTGGTTCGTTTTTGACTGCTCAGGTGAACGAAGTGAAATCGAAAGATATTCAAATCGTCGATGCAAAACTGGGTATGGATGTTAAGGATCGGGTCCTAGTCGATGAAGATTCAACTTTCTCGCTGAACTCGAAAGTGTTCCTCTGGTTCAAGGTAACGGGTGCAACATCTGAAATACTTACCATTACATGGAAACAAGGCGAGAAAAGTTATACAACTCCACTCAACATCGGCGGTAGCCCCTGGAGAACATGGGCAAACAAAACTTTAGCCATAGCAGGTGATTGGGCAGTGACGGTAACCGATGCGTCAGGAAATGTACTGAAAGAGATAACTTTCAAAGTACAGTAAGAAACATGAATCCGAATACGTCCCTTTCTCTATTCGAAAGAAGGATGCGAAGATTAAATTATTACTCCCACTCAATCGTTGATGGCGGCTTGGAACTTATATCGTAAACAACACGGTTAACTCCGCGAACTTCGTTTACGATGCGGCTCGATATCTTCGCTAAAACTTCAGGAGGAATTTGCGCCCAGTCTGCGGTCATGCCATCCAAACTGGTAACTGCACGCAATGCGATTACATTATCGTAAGTCCGCTGGTCACCCATGACACCTACGGTTTGCACTGGCAGCAATACCGCGAATGCCTGCCAGATTTTTTCATACAAACATGCCTTTCGGAGTTCACTGATAAAGATATCATCCGCTTCTCGGAGAATAATTAATTTATCTTTTGTGATATCACCAAGTATCCGAACAGCAAGTCCGGGACCCGGGAATGGATGGCGCACGATAAATTCTTCCGGTAATCCGAGCGCTTTCCCGACAGCGCGCACTTCATCCTTAAATAATTCCCGGAACGGTTCAATAAGTTTAAGCTTCATCTTCTCCGGTAATCCCCCGACATTGTGATGCGTTTTTATTGTATGCGACGGACCCTTGAATGATGTAGATTCTATTACATCGGGATACAATGTTCCCTGTGCGAGGAAACTTACCCGACCAATTTTCTTTGCTTCGGCTTCAAATATTTCGATAAATGTTTCACCGATTATTTTCCGCTTCCGCTCTGGGTCGATTATTCCGTTCAACCGATCAAGAAAAACATCAGATGCATCCACATAATCGAGATTGAAGCGGTAAGTATCACGATAAAGCTTGATGACATTCTCGCTCTCATTCTTCCTCATCAATCCGTTGTTGATGTGAATGCAGTAAAGTTGCTCACCTATTGCTTTATGAAGTAACACTGCAAGCACAGAGGAATCGACTCCGCCGCTAAGAGCGCAGATGACATTCTGGTTGCCGACTGTTGATCGGATTTCATTTGACTTCCTTTCGATGAAAGAACCGGCATTCCAACCTCCTTGGCATCCTGCGATTTTAAAGAGATAGTTGCCTATAATTTCTTTGCCTTTTGCAGTGTGTACAACTTCGGGATGAAACTGGACACCAAATATTCTTTTTTCTTTATTTCTAATTGCGCATATCGGTGAATTGGATGAATGAGCAATCCGTTCAAAATTGATCGGCAATTTGGTTAGCGCGTCGCCATGACTCATCCAGACGTTGGTCATCCCTTTTTCATTCAGGTTTGCAAATAAATCTGCATCATCATCTATAAAAAGTTCTGCCGGACCATACTCTCTCTTGACCGAAGTGTTAACTTCTCCGCCAAGCCGGTATGCGATAACCTGCAATCCATAACAGATACCAAGAACTGGTATTTCAAGATCAAATATTTCAGATACCGGATGCGGAGACCCTTCCTCATAAACACTCGATGGACCACCGGAGAGAATAATCGCTTTGGGTTTTCGTTCTTTTATAGCGTCGATCGATAAATTGAACGGATGCAACTCGGAATAAACACCTAACTCTCTCACGCGTCGTGCGATTAGTTGCGAGTACTGAGAACCGAAATCAAGAACAAGAATCAACTCCTGGTTTTGCATAGAATTGATTGGCGATGGTTGATTCATAATTTCGCCTTGACACTCATAATCTTATCGTCCATCGTTTGGTCACGATCTGTCCGCGTGCCGACATGGATGGTCGTGAAGATGCGCGGCGCACCCATCATGTGGACTGTCTCGTGGCATTTTTTAATCGCATCGAATACTACGTCCCATTCTCCTTCGATGTTGGTTCCGTTCGCGTGCAGTTGAGTTTTTAAGCCGGCTCCTGTGAGAATTTTTTCACATGCGGCGATGTATTTAGAGAGGGAAATTCCTACCTCAAGCGGAATTACTGTTAAATCTACAATAACTTTCATACTTGTGAACCTCTAATCCAATTTTCCGAAATTAACTTAGGCGATTACGCCCAAGTTTTATTTTTGATCTGAAGAAATATAGAATCTCTTTAGTAATATTGCAAATTGGGTATGGGGCTCATGCAGCACTAACGACTCATAATTCGAATGTCGCCTTTTTCAGTTGATATTTGCAGACGCGGACCGCCCCCATTGACAGTTGCACGATAATAATCATCATCCCGCGATCTACGCTTGATATTCATGTCAAAATCGGAATCGAATTCGGCTCTTCTACCTAAATCTGCATCAAGTCTGAATCCGCTTTCATGTGGAATCGATAGATCGATCCTTCCTTTATAAGTTTCGAATTTACTGGCATCGGAAAATTTCGCGTACTCAATCCTGACATCACCTTTGTATGTTTCAAGATCGACCGCGCCATCGATACCTTTAACTGTCACCGTACCTTTATATGTTTCCATTTTCAAAGAAGAGTTTAAGTTTACGATGTTCGTCTCAGATTTGTAGTCTTTTATCTTAAGACGTGCAGTGGAAGGCATGAATATTTTATAATGCACAAAAGGAAGACTGCCGGAATTATCGTCACCGAACAATCCGAAAAATGAAAAACCATAATGTCGGATACGATCGTAGTCGGTCTCGATCTCTACTTTGTCCGATGTGCCATGTATATTTATTTTTGTATCGCGGACTTTCTCCTCTTCGTCGTCGCCCCAGCCATCGGCTTCAATTTTAGCGACTATGTCGACTTCCGATTTATCCCATGTTTCTATCGAGATGCTCCCTTTGTATGTATCTATATATACCGATCCGCCCTTATCAATTTCAAGGGTTTTTCTAATTTCCCTCGACTCCTGAGAAACGACAACATTAAGTGAAAATAACAGAGATACAAACAGAATAAAAATGTTCACGGCGTATTTCATATGAGTTCTCCTTTATAGTTTGGATTCACATCTCTTTACGGAACAGGAAATAATATGTTGCGTCGGCTATATTTGTTTTTTTCAATCCGCTTTACGAAATTACGCTCTATAGATATTACTCTTAAACCTTCATAACAAATAGGCTGAAAAATGAAACTTCAAGTTGTATTCTGGATGCTCATCTTACTTGTGTTAATCGGGTGCCAACCCCAGGACGTCAAGGTAACCATCACTTATAATAAGAATGCTCAAAACGTATATCCGTATTCGACTTACGGTGATGTTGCAAAAATATACTACACTATCGCGGGAAAAAATTACGAGCATTCGGTGGGTAACCACAGGAGCATAGAGCTAGTAGTGCGGGAAAAAACACAGATGAGAGCGACCTACGACAAATACATCAGCGATGCTAACGGTGCTCGTGCAACTTTGGAAGATTCATATTATACAGTTGATAAGAATAACCCCGTGTGGAAGTTTTAAGTCTTGAACCGGAAGCGTTAATCTCCCCAGTCAAATATTTAAGAGGGCAGTCGATTTACGCTGCCCTCTTTTTTTTTATAACCCTAAAATTCTTACTTCTTAGGTTCTCTCGCTGTTAATTCATCAACCAAACCGTTTGCGTTGTACAGTTTACGGATCGCTTCAATCATCGCCTGGCTGTGAACTGAGACCGTTCGATTCGTCTCTTCATCGTACACATAACTGCCTACGAGACTTTCAATGTTTCCGTCGAATACAAGACCGACAAGTTCACCCTTTTTATTGATAACCGGTGAGCCGGAATTGCCGCCGACTACATCGAGCGTCGCGACAAAATTCATCGGTGTGGTAAGATCGAGTTTATCTTTTCCATCTAAATATCTCTGCGGAAGATTAAACGGCGGTTTCGTATCGAAGCTGTAATACCGATCATAGAGACCGTAGAAGGTTGTCTTCGACGGCGCGATTGTTCCGTTCATCGAATATCCCTTCACTGTTCCGTAAGTCAGTCTGAGCGTGAAATTCGCGTCCGGGTAAGTCGATTTACCATAAGCGGCGAAACGTGCTTTGCCGATTTTCTCACCGGCAGATGCTGTAATGCTCTGCACTTCATCTTCCATCTTCTTTCGCATTTCACGAACGAATGGATCGACTTTCTTTGCGGCTATAATCATCGGATCATCGGATGCATCGATTGCTTTTTGTCCGCCCTCTACTAACTTTTTACGGAATTCTGGATCTGCCATCTTAGTCCCGCCGATTAATTCCTTCGCTACCTCTTCCGGCGTTTTACCGTTTAGAAGAGTCTTTACAAAAGGATCTTCGGCGCCAAGCTCTTCTATGGTTTCTTTGAAACCATCGGTCATCCTGAACTCTTCAAGCTGTGGATAAACAGGCGCGGGAGAGAATAGATTAAATTTGAAAGTTTCAAGCTGTGCATCGTGGAAACCTTCGAGGCGTTCGCCATCGGGTTTTGTTACTTCAGCGACATACTGAACGGTCATCAATGCAAGCTGTGCCATACGCGAGCCGCGTAGATTCCGGAAGATCATCGGTTTAAAATTCGCCGATTGCTTTTTACTTGCTTCGGCAATCGCTTCCCACGCGCCGCCAAATTCTTTCTGCCATTCGGGATTATTTGCAATCAAAGCAAGGAAATCTTTCTCTTCCTTTTGCTTCTTCTCGAAGATATTCTTGTCGAGCAATCCTTTGTACTCGCCCTGATTCGCCTTCAATGAGTTCTCCATACCGAAGATGAGTGATGCCGCCTGGCGTGTTTCTTCTTTCCCGCGCAGTGAATACTGCTTCAGCATTTCGATTCGGCGATTCAACGATTTGAGAATGATCGGCAACTGATAATCGCGCAAAAATTCAAGCTGTGCTATTGTGCTGAGGCGTTCAGTCGATCCCGGATTGCCGGATACAAAAACCAACTCTCCGTCATCGGCGCCTTTTTCGCTCCACTGAAGAAAATGTTTCGGGTGGATCGGTTTATCGTTTTCATACACCCGGAAGATCGCCATATCGAGATCGTATCGCGGATATGTAAAATTATCGGGATCGCCGCCGTAAAACGCAATTCCGCCTTCGGGTGCGAAGACGAGCCGCACATCGGTGTATTTCTTGTACCGGTAAATCCAATACTCACCGCCATTGTACAGCGTAACTATATCGGATCGGAAGCCGGTTTTTTTCAAACTTTCTTTTTCTATCTTTGCACTTTCCGCATTGCGAAGTTCAAGTGCTTCTTTATCGTTCTTTGCTTTCTTGACGACTTTCATTATTCGATCCGTCACGTTATCCATCGATTGAAGAACGTTAAGCTCAAGGTCGGCACACTTGATTTCATCTGCTTGCGTGTTAGCGTAGAAGCCGTCCTTCACATAATCTTTCTCAGGTGTCGACATCTTTTGCAGTTGCCCGCGTGCAACGTGATGGTTGGTGAGTGCGAGTCCATCCATACTGACGAATGAACCGGAGCCGCCATCGTTGAAGCGTACACTTGAAAGACGAATATGATCCAGCCATTCCTGAGTTGGTTCGAAACCATATTTATCTTTCAACAACTTCAGCGGCGGATTATCGAAAGTCCACATCCCTTCATCGGGGCGTGGCGCGGCAGCATTGAGCAAGAAAATGCTGATGATAACCATGGAAAGCATTATCCAGAATCTCTTGTAATTCATAATTTACCTTTGAATTTATTGAGGGATATTGTTTGAATTGATATAAAATTGACTTTCATGATGATTTTATGGTAAGGAATTTAGTGGAGGATTGCAAGAAAGCACCCCCTTTCCTCACAGAGCTTGCCCTGAGCGTAGCTAATGAAGAGGGTTAGGCTTGTCCCGCAATGTTTCTGTGCGGGAGTGAGGTAAAAAAAACCTCTTACAAATAAGCAGGGCGAGTTTGAATTTAAACTCACCCTGTGGTCCCTTTCTATAATTAGAGAGGGACGTTTCGCTCCCCTTCTCTATTTATAGAGAAGGGGCCGGGGGATGAGTCGCTACTGTTTGACTTTGACATGAGCTTTTTGTAATATTTGCTGTAGTAGATTTTATGGATGCAACACAGGAATATAGCACACAAACTGTCAGCTTGTCCACCTCTTGTGGATGTGATAGCACGCTGTTCAGCGGGATAATTAATAGTTAGGCAGCATTTGCGATGGAGGAAACGAAAATGAAAACCATACACGATTTTGCACTTTTGTTGGCATTATGCGTGAGCATGATTTCATGCAAATCACCCCTTGAGTCCGATCAAACCAATGACCCGCCGATTGTTACAGTTGTGGGAAATGATACAACCATATCAATTGGAGACACATTACGTTTAACTATACATGCTTCCGATGCAACATTAACGAGTGGAACTATAGATTTCAAAGATAGTAGCATTGTTATACTTAACAATCTTAAGTCGGTCTTAGATACAACGCTCATTCATATCTTTACATCGATTGGGTCATACGATATAACAGCATTATGATCTTGTCCCGATTTTCTGGACAACAAGTTAAGACAAAAAATTATTTAATTCAAATTGCACCGGTGATTGATAACCGATAGCAGAATGTCTCCGC
>JAGVIE010000016.1 GCA_020056225.1 Bacteroidota bacterium | reverse complement strand
TCATGGTGAGAAGGACGATGTTATTCCGTTTTCGAAAGCGCAAACAGTAATTAACATTTTAACTGTTTGTGGTGGAAATCCTACATTCACATCATATCCGGATTTGTATCATGATTCATGGACGAGAACATATAACAACCCCGCTATTTATGATTGGCTTCTTACAAAGAGAAAACAGTGATGATGAAGAGGACGAAAAAAATATTTCCTATTAATTTCCTTATGCAAATTTGTTTGATTGCATTACTAATTTTTTACTCCGAAATAAACGCGCAAGTAAACATTGAAGCAGTTGCAAGACTTCACTTTTCAATTGCTGCGGAACCGAATCAATGGTTGGAAGGATATCAATCATATCGTGGTGGCTCCTACTCGCCATACCAATCACACCGCAGTAGGATGAGTCGCGACTCTGCCTTTGTTGCAAGAACTTCTGGAGGTGAAGCGATAATTGAATGGAATACCGCTGCTATTCCACAAACATGGAAAGGAGACTCTGCAAAATTTATTTGGGTGTGCGGTTTTGGAAATAATCTCGGCAACGAATGGTACGATTTAGATATTAATGACAGCAGTGCAGTTTCCTTTTCAACAATAAATGACGATTACTGGTCTGTTACAAGAGGAAAAGGAATTAGTCTTTCATTTACCGCTGTATCTCAAAATCCTAATGGTGCAAATCTTGGTTACATGGTATTAACTCTTCACAGATCAATTGTTACAAAAGGGAAAGCATTAAATATTCGCATTCGCGGACGAGTTGCAGAACGGGAGATTTGGTACAGACTTTTTGCATATCGGGATGCACTTAAGTATGCGCAAGAACATGAGCAAAAAAAATATTTCTCAAATATTGAATTCATTCACATGGGAGATGCGATGTTTACGTTTTGTGCTCCGAAAAAATATTCCGGCTCTTCCATACGACTTTATAATTCAAACACAGTAATCGCTGAAAGTCGGCTGCAATCTGATGGCGTGTTATCGAAAGCGACGATCCTTATTCCAAGGTATTTTCAGCCTGGCTCAAATGCAAATACAATTTGTAAAGTTGAAGAAAAATCAGTTGATACGATATTCTGGAATGAAATTAACAACCAACGGGTTCGTGCATTCATGGAAGAGGAAATAGCTTGCGACAAATATGTCTTTCCTCCGGGAGATTTTCCGAAATTCCGTTGGAAGAACGAAATAATGGTTGAGAATGAACTTGGAAAATTTCCACTGAAAGTAACATACTTTAACAATGATTTCCAACAAGTTGCGACTGCTGATAAAGCCGGTCGCTATGGTGCCGTAATCGAAGGAGTTACTCCTTCGGAATTTGTCATTAAACGATTTGTAACATTGTTCTGCTCGCAGATTGAGTTTGACGATTACAGCAAGAACGTTCCGATAAAGATAAGTAAGCTACGTGGATACTCAATCAGTGATGAAAAGTGGGAAAAATATTTTAAGGATGAAGAGCGTTTTTCTTTTGGTAGTATGAAATTGTTTCCTCAACACGATGCCGATGCGGCAGTGTTTCTTGCGGGTCTTAACGAGATTGATGAACTGAACAACACGTTTGATACACCTCGCATCAGAGATCGTCAATGGTGGATAACATTGAAACGAAAACTTAAGGGAAAACCATTTTCACAAAATCCTTTGATGATTCCCCAAGATATTAAAAATGATTCTTCTATTATTTTGAATGATACAATTGTTGCCTCATCTGAATATGATAAAGAAAAAATTGAAAAAATTAGAAACTTGTGTCATGACTGGGCGGATAAGGGGGGAGCCCCCAATGTAACTTTGGTTGTTCATAAGGGGAAAATTATTTTCTATGAGACATTTGGTGTTGATGAAGAAGGAAAACCGGTAACTAAAGATTCAAGAATGTGGATGGCGTCCATAACTAAACTTCTTACCGGTGTATTGATGATGCAATTTGTTGATCAGGGAATTATCGCTCTCGACGCTCCGGTTGGTAAGTATCTGACTGAACTAAACAGAATTGGAAATGATAAACTTACGGTTCGTCATCTTTTTACGCATACAAGCGGATTGCAATTTGCGGGTGAATGGGCTTCAGACTGGAACGTTTCCCTCGAAAATCAGATCGCTCAATTACTTCCTTCGGTAGATGTCGGAGGTTCGTTTGCCTATCATAGAGTCGGATATGCTCTTGCAGGAAAAATTATGGAACGAATAACCGGTCTTGCCATACCGTATTTATTCCAAGATTACTTAATTGTTCCGCTTGGAATGAAGAGTGCATATTCAGACAACACATACGGTGGTTTATATTGTTCCTCAATTGATCTTGCACGCTTCGGACAGATGTTATTGAACAAAGGAACGTACAACAGGAGTAAGTTATTTTCGGAACAATCGTTTGAAAAAATGTTACCGCAAAAACTTCCGGTCAGCGATCGCAAATGGGGAATTGGTGCATCACAGATGGAAGGGAATGGACTGAGTGAATCGGCGTTTGGGCACGGTGCCGCCTCTGGAACAACATTTCGGATTGATCCGAAAAACGATCTCATAATCATTTCGGCTCGAAATAAACCTGGGAAATTTCATAGTGAATTCGAGAGTGCTTTAATTAAAAGTTGTGCAACATTAGTAATAAATCATTGATCAATTGGTGAAGAGAATAAAAAGCAAGAAAAATATGCTCTATTCCAAAAAAGAATTTGGACAATTGCAGTTATTGTTACCGGTAATTCTGCTGGTAACAGTATTCTCTCTTGTTCCTCTTTTACGTGGAATTTATCTCGGCTTCACCGATTATCGTCTCGGAGATCCGATCACATTTAACGGTATCGAGAACTATATCCAGTTGTTCAAAGATGAATATTTTTGGAGTTCGTTTAAGATAGGGATGGTGTGGACGTTTATTGTTACCGCACTTCAAGTAAGCCTTGGATTGGGACTCGCTCTTCTTCTTAATACAAAAGTACGGTTTGTATCTTTCTACACGATTCTCATATTGATTCCCTGGGCAACGCCACCAATCATCCGCGGAATCCTTTGGCGGCAAATGTATGAGCCTAATACGGGAGCGGTCAATATCTTGCTGAGTAATGCAGGATTGATCTCCGCTTCAATCAATTGGTTATCAAGTTTTGAATATGTTATTCCAGCGGTTATTGTTGCAGGTGTATGGGGTGAAATATCGAAAGCTGCGATTTTTCTTCTAGCAGGTTTGCAGACAATCTCAAATGATCTGTATGAAGCAAGTAAGATCGATGGTGCCGGAATATGGGATCAATTTTGGCACATCACACTTCCGGTGTTGAAACCGGTGTTAGCCGCCATCATTTCACTTACGTTTATGTGGAATTTCAATACCTTCGGCATCATCTGGGTTTTGACACAAGGAGGTCCCGGCGGAATGACACGACTGCCGATGCTTGCAGCCTACGAAGAAGGATTCAAGTATGGTTATATCGGATATGCTGCAGCAATCGGCAATGTTATGGTCATCATCCTTTCGTTAATGTTGTTCATGTACATCCGGGTGCAATTACGCGAGAGAAATGAATCATGAAGAAGACGATTTCATTTTCAAAAATAGCGATTCACGGACTGATCATCGTGTACATCATATTCTTATTGTTCCCATTGTTGTGGGTGGTGGCAAGTTCGTTTAAACCAACTCAGGAAATCTATTCCGGCTCTCCGACGATATTCCCACAGCAGATATCATTTGATCATTATCTATCTGTGATAAACGGTCAGCAGATATTTCGAAGTATGTGGAACAGTTTTGTAGTTGGAGTGGTATCGACATTAATTGTTGTTCTAATCGCGGTTCCGTCTGCATATGCAATGGTTCGTTATCAATCGAAAGTAAACAATGCCATATTGGGTTGGATACTCGTCTCACAAATTTTTCCTGTTATTCTCGTAATGATTCCGCTATATGTGTTGTTGAGGTACATCGGATTGACTGATTCTCTAACGGGATTAACATTGATCTATGTCGTATGGTCGTTGCCGTTTGTTTTATGGATAATGCATGGGTATGTAAAAAGTATTCCAATGGAATTGGAGGAAGCGGCTGTGCTGGATGGAGCAACTCGAACTCAAGTGATCTTCAAAGTATTGATGCCGTTACTTCTTCCGGCTATCGGTGCATCGGCACTTTTTGCATTCATCTCTGCGTGGAATGAATTTTTCTTTGCTCTTGTCCTGATGAAAAGTCCGGCACTCGCAACATTACAAGTGGAATTGGCTCGATACACGGGAATGGAAGGACAGGCAAGAACAGGTCCTCTTGCAGCAGCGAGCGTTATCGCAACTCTACCATCAATTGTCTTGTTTATTTTCATGCGTAAATGGCTTACAAAAGGATTAGTTTCCGGAGCGTTGAAAGGATGATGAAAAGAAATATTTTTATAATATCATTTTTATTAATCGGATCTGCTCTAATATATTTTACCTTGCGTAAGAATGATGACCATAAGAATCCTCCGCTCCGTTTTGTCAGTCTTGCTTGGCAGGAGGGGGCGATCGCAACGAACAGATCCATCGTGAATGAATGGAATGCAACTCATCCTAATATGCAAGTTGAATACATTCAGGGGACGTGGAATTCTGCACATGATTATTTGGTAACGACATTCGAGACCGGTGATGTTCCCGATATTTTCCATTATGAATCATCTGTTATAATTGATTATGCAATGCGCGGATACCTTACAGATCTTTCACCCTATATTTCGCCGGAGATGAAAAGTGATATTCTCGATGTTGCTTGGGCTACGGTAACCAGACCGAACGGAGAAGTTGGCGGCATCCCATTTCTTATTGAATCTCTTGTCGTGCTTTACAACAAATCTCTTCTTGAAAAAGAAGGAATCGTTCCTCCGACTCGTGAACATCCGTGGACATGGGATGATCTTCAAGCTACCGCCAGAAAAATGACAAAAGATACCAACGGCGATGGAGTGATTGATCAATATGGTGTAGGATTTGGACTGCGTAATTCCGCTAACATTATCATGAATACGTCAATTAGTTTCGGAGGTTCATTCTTCAAAAAAGAGGGAAATTATTATGTAGTGAAAGTGAATAATGAAGAAAAAAAATTATTGCAGACCATTGTAGATATGTTATACAAAGATAAATCTGCCTCGCCAGCGAGTATAGGTGAAACCGGTGCAGGAATGATTCCCGGATTTTTCAGCGGAAGATATGCGATGCTGGTTAGTATTGGTTCTTGGGGAAGACAGCAGATTGTTGAGAACGCTCCGAAAGAATTTCGATGGGGAGTAATGCCGCCGATCAAAGCGCAAACACAAATGTACGGTGCAAGCACACAAACTTTGAGCGTTCCAAAAAAATCTAAACGTGCAAAAGAGGCAATGATGTTTATTGATTTTATGCTGAGTTCGAAAAATACGGCTCGCCTTGCGCTGAATGATTGGATGATTCCTGCAAGAAAATCATGCTTATCAATGCCGGAATTCCAGGACACTCTTGGAGGTTGGGATATAACCTGTTCTGCAGTTTCTACACTTGACGTAGGTCCGTGGCTGGGTGCACCGGGTTATGTGGAATGGAAAAGTCGTGTTGCGAATCCGGTTCTGCAGGAATTATTCGCCGGTCGTTTATCGGTGGATGAAGCTGCATATCGGATTGAACATGAAAGTAATATTGTTCTTTCCCGTTATAAAAAACATGGGGAGGTGTGGTGATCACTCTTCAAGACAGAGCACGCGGTTCATTTATCGGACTTGCCGTTGGTGATGCGCTCGGTACTCCTACAGAAGGAAAATCGCCCGAAGAAATATTTTCACGATGGGGAAGAGTGACTGATTTTCTTTATGATGATCAAGGTGGAAGCGACGACACGGAGCATGCGTTGTTCAGTGCAAAATTGCTTCTACAGAAAAAAAGAGAACTCACATCATTGGACGTTGCTGAAGCATGGCGAAGAGAGATTATTAATTCCGGTAATATGTATAAAGGTGCCGGCTTCAGCGAGATCATCACGATACAAAATCTTGTGAAAGGATTACAGCCTCCCCAATCAGGACAGCATTTACACAGTTGGAGTGACGGTCTTGCGATGCGCGTTGCCCCATTTGGAATTGCTTCCGTTGGTGATCCACAATTTGCGGCGCACCTCGCCCAAGTTGATGGTTCTGTGAGTAATTCAGGAGAAGGAATTTACAGCGGTCAAGCAGTTGCGGCTGCAGTTTCTATGGCGATGACAGGTGCACCGCTTGATAAAATTATTCAGACAGCTTTGGATGTCGTTCCAAAAAATTCATGGACTTCCTCTTCGATCATTCGTGGTGTACAGATCGGGAGTGATGCAAGCGATGTTTGGAGCGCGTTGGAACCTCTTCACCGATCGCTGGCATGTTCATATTATTTTTGGACCGATGTTGCACCCGAAGCGGTAGGACTTGCATTCGGACTTATTGCCGCTGCACAAGGAAAATTCGAAGATGCCGTGCTCGGTGCAGTGAACATCGGCAGGGATACCGATACAATCGCAGCAATTGCCGGAGCGATCTGCGGTGCAATGCATGGTATTCAAGTAATTCCTGAACGTTGGATCAACCGTATTTCTATATCACGCGGAACGTGTATAAATGCAGTGAAGAATATGAATATTATTAATGTGGCTGATGATCTTTCATTACTCGCGCAATCGTGGGGTAAACAATTATGAACGTAGTAAAACAACGCACACGTAATGCAATGATAGGTCTTGCTATTGGAGATGCAATGAGTTGGACTGCAATGTTTCACCGGAGTTTTCTACTTCCACAATGGACAAGAAGAATTCGCCGTGAAATCGATAGTGCTTCCGAAAAAAATAATGTGATTATTTCACCAATGCCCTTCTCTCTCAATCAGCCTGCGCAACATTTCGATCTTTCACCCACCGGTGTTACGGAGTGGGCGGCATTTACCGCTGAAATATTGCAGAGTTGTGGTGTTAGTTCTTACACGGATACGATGATTCAAAAATGGCTGAGCCTTGCTCAATCAACGGAGACAATTCGAGGGAGTATAAGTACGCAGGCAGCATTACACAACTTTAAGAATGGAATTCTACCACCACAAACGGGTAGAGAGAACCCACACTATTTTGACGATAGTGCAATGTGTCGTTCTGTACCTATCGGTATTATTTGTACAGGTGAACCAGATAAAGCGTCACGGTTGGCGGAGAATGATGCATCAGTTACAAACAGTGAAGATGGAATTTGGGCTGCTCAGGCAATGGCTGTTGCGATATCTTTAGTAAGCGACGGGAAGAATATTAAAGATGCAATTAGTATTGCACGACAATACCTTCCCAAGTCTTCATGGATTGGACGGACTGTAGATGAGGCAATGAGTATTACAGTACAAAGCACTTCAATTATTTCTGTTCTTCCTGAACTTCATAATAAAATCGTTAACCGTGAGTACAGTTACGGCAATGTCGCCCCAGAAACATTGGCGTTGACATTTGCAATTGCACAATTACACGGAAATAATTTCGAAACTGCGGTGACGTCGGCAACTGCATTTGCAAAAAGCGGCGAAACTCTTCCTGCTATGGTTGGTGCACTAGTTGGTGCAATGCATTCAACCGTAATAGCGGGAGAAAGTTGGATGAATGCAATCAGATCATTGAAGGGAATCTGTCTTCCTTACTTCGCTGGAAAGAATTATCTCACAATCATTGAACATCTCTTAAATTTAGAAGGTCAAAAAATATCAATATGAAAATCTCATGGTTAGAAATATCGCAAAGAATTAAAAATGAGTTAAATCAACTTGAGGAAGAGGGAAACAACATTTCCGAACTTAGAACTGAGTGGCAGCAAATAGAAAACGCAAAAGTTTCTGTCGATGATTTTAAAAATAACGCAGAAGCATTCTATCAAAAACTAGAAAATTATTCTTCTTCAGATAAAAATTTTGAAAACGAACCCTCTTCGTGGGATGAAATATTATCACAAAGTAATTTCAAAGCGAGTGAGGTTCCTACCTTTTCACAATCTTTCATCGAAGACCGAATTCTCGGAGGCTGGCTCGGCAGAAGTGCGGGATGCCTGCTCGGAAAGCCGGTTGAAAAAACTCAACGCCCGGGTATAAAAGAATTGCTCTCTTCAAACAAAACCTGGCCGATTTCCGATTATATATCAGGGGTTGGAATACCGGATTCACTTCTTCAAAAATATCCATGGAATAGACACAGCGGAAAGGAAAGTTTAAAAGAGAATATTGAGTGCATGACGGAAGATGATGACATGAATTATTCGATGATTAATTTGTCGATATATGAAAATTTCGGAGATGAATTTTCTACGGAAAACATAATCCAAACTTGGTTAGATGTGATGCCGGTTCTTACAACATATACGGCGGAACGTGTCGCTTATGTCAATGCGATTAACGGTTTTCTCCCACCAGAGACAGCAACGAATAGGAATCCTTATCGCGAATGGATCGGTGCTCAGATCCGGGCAGATGTCTGGGGATGGATGTCGCCTGCACAACCTGCACGCGCGGCGGAATTTGCATGGTGGGATGCAAGAGTTAGTCATGTTCGCAATGGAATATATGGAGAAATATTTTTTGCTGCCGCAATAGCTGCTTCGTTCAAATTGGATAAAGTACAAGACATAATTAATGAAGCATTATCTTTTGTACCACCAAAATCCCGGTTTGCAAAAGCAATTCGTTTTGTTTTGTCTATACCGGTTCAAGAACAATCATGGGATGACACTGTAGATTCTCTTTATCAAAAATTTGGAATGTATCACTGGGTTCATACGATTAACAATGCGGCGCTTGTTGTTGCTGCTTTGCTTTCGGCAAAAGGGAACTATGAACGGGCTATTTGTAATGTAGTTATGGGAGGATGGGATACAGATTGCAACGGTGCGACTGTTGGTTCAATAATGGGTACAATGCTTGGAGCAAAAAAACTTCCGTCGAAATGGATTGATCCGTTGAATAATAGAATCAGAAGCAGTATTAAAGGATTTGATAACGCATTACTTAGTGATCTTGCAAAACGAACTGCAAAACTCTCAAAATATTCACACTAAAAATTGAAGGAACAAATATGCTTTCTATTAATGATTTGTTAAAAGATAAACCACTGTTACAAGACCGTGCTCGCGCAAGCCTTGTGGGACACGCGATCGGTGATTCATTCGGCGATATTGCACGTTCACCGGATTATCATTTGCAATACGGCATTACGATGGATTTTTCTGAAAAGCCTGCACCCGGAACCGATGATACCGAATTTGCTTTGTTGACGGCTCAAACACTGATCAAAGCGAAGGGTAACTTGACCGATGCTGATGTTCTTGAGAGTTGGAGAACATATGTCCTTCCGCTTTCGGAGTTGAAACGGGGCGGTGCTAGCGAGCGAGAAGCCGCTGCAAATATCCGTCGCGGCGTTCTTCCCCCTTTCTCCGGAATCTATAATTCTCATTACATGAGTGATGGAGCGGCAATGCGTGTAACCCCGATCGGTATTGCGTGTGCCGGTGATCCGGAACGCGCCGCTTATTTGGCTGATATCGATGCGCGCATAAGTCATTCCCGCGATGGATTGTGGAGTGCTCAGGCGGTTGCCGCTGCTATTGCGGTTGCAATGGCAGGCGCTTCGGTCGATGAAATAATTGAGACCGGGATCAATGTTACTCCCAAGGATTCATGGATGAGATTCACCTTCACAAAAGCGTTGAATATTATTGAAGAGAGGAAGACGCTTGAAGATGCATGGAAACCGCTGCATGATGCTTTGTGGACTGAATACAAATCTGTTTCACCGGAAGCAGTTGTTTCTTCTTTTGCAATATTGAAATTAACCGACGGTGATTTTAAGCGTGGTATTATTTATAGTGGAAATTTTGGTCGCGATGCCGATACTATCTCTGCCATCGTCGGTGCAATAAGCGGTGCGATGAACGGAATGAAGAGTATTCCTTCCGCATGGATTGATAAAGTTCGTTTTACAACAGGCGTTTGTCTTCCTTTTACTAAAGGGATGGATTTGTTTGACGTTGCTTCTCAATTAACTGAATTGATCAAGTAGAATGGAATAGAAATGAAAACTCAAAAACAAAAAATAGGATCGGCAGGAAGAACCGGAACTAATATTCGATCGGATTGCCACATTAAAGTAATAATAATGACAAAGGGTGGGATCAATATTGATCTGAAAAGCAAAGTTGAATCATTATACGGGAATTCTATCCGCACTCAAATCAAAGATATTCTCAAACACTTTTATGTAAAGAATGCATTAATCGTTGTTGAAGATCAAGGTGCGGTTCCGTTTGTTATTGCTGCAAGATTGGAGGCGGCAATTAAAAGAGCTGAAACTAAATTAGAAAACAATTTTCTTCTCGGCAAAATGATGTATGTAAAAAATAATTCGCGAGATCGTGTTCGTCGAACACGGCTTTACCTACCAGGAAACGAACCACATTTTTTCCTGAATGCTGCATTACATAAACCCGATTGCATAATCCTTGATCTCGAAGATAGTGTCGCACCGACAGAGAAAGATGCTGCGCGCATTCTCGTCAGAAATGCTCTCATGAATGTGAATTTTGATGATGCAGAAAGGATGGTACGGATCAATCCGCTGCCGTTGGGTCTCGAAGATCTTCGGCAGATCATTCTTCATAATGTGCAAACTATCCTCATACCAAAATGTGAATCAGCTGCTCAGTTGGATGAGATTGACAATGAAGTAAATAAAATTTTCGAACAGCAGAACATTCAACGAAAGATTTTTCTGATTCCGATTATTGAAAGCGCATTAGGTGTTGTAAAAGCATTTGAAATTGCCTCCGCAAGCAAATGGAATTGCGGGTTAGCGATAGGTTTGGAAGACTATACAGCAGATATCGGTGTTGAGCGGACGAAAGTTGGTTATGAAAGTCTCTTTGCACGATGTTCAGTGATCAATGCGGCAAAAGCCGCGGGAATTCAAGCGCTTGACTCTGTCTTTTCCGATGTAAATGACGATGAAGGATTACGACAAAGTACATTCGAAGCAAAAGCACTGGGATTTGAAGGAAAAGGGTGTATCCATCCGCGGCAAATAAAAATTATTCACGATGCGTTTGTCCCAACAGAAAAAGAAATTGAATATGCGCAATGTATAGTTGATGCATTCGATGAAGCAAAACGAAATGGATCGGGTGTTGTTGCGTTGGGTTCAAAAATGATTGATGCGCCCGTGGTGAAAAGAGCACAGCGGATTTTATCACTTGCAAAATTAAATTCAAATAAATAACACAACTATGGCAAAAGAATCAAAATCAAAACTGGTAAAGAACGCGGCAGGACGATATGTCCCGAAAGTCATCAATGGAATCACTGCAGTTCCATTTCAAGGTATTAACAAATACCGGACTGAGCATTCGATGGCGGCTCCTCCCATCCGAAGTTGTGCTGATTATCCTTCCGACGGAAATAAACTTGTAAGGAACCTCAAAGAAGCTTTGAAGAGAGCAGGACTGAAAAATGGAATGACGATCTCGACCCATCACCATCTTCGTAACGGTGACGGATTGACAAATATTCTGTT
>JAGVIE010000003.1 GCA_020056225.1 Bacteroidota bacterium | reverse complement strand
TAGTAAAATATCTTTCTTTGCCAACTGCGGCGCATTCTTTTTCAGGTCAAAAATGGGATTCATTTTTTCAATGCCGGTCTCAGCCATCTCTTTTGGCAATCCACCTTTGTCAAATCTAACTGCCGCAGGCGAGACTATCATATCTCCAAACATTTGGTCGACTATTTTTTGAAATTCGGAATTACCGGCATATGTCCTCATAAATTCACCAAGATCGTTTCCCGCGATTGAAAAAACAGTGGTTACTTCAGGATGGCTTGCTGCGTATGCCAATGCCATACCGCCGCCATGGCACCATCCGCCCAAATAAATGCAAGTAGTATCGATTTTAAACTTCCTGATATTATCCGGCTGACGAATAAAATCAAATGCGGCGTCGATGTCTTTCTGGTTGTTCTCTAAACTGGTGGCTCCTTGACTTTGATAAGAGCCGGCATAGTTGAAGGTCAGGGCATTTATCCCCGACTTCGAAAGCTTATCACCTATACCAAGAACATCTGTTTCGTTTCCGGGAAAGCCGTGCAATAAAATTACAGTTGGAAAAATTGATTCTCCTGCCGCGACATAGAACTTGCCCTTGAGAAAGACACTGCCTCTATCAATGGTGATATCCACACTGTTAGATTGTTGAGATTGAGCAATAGAAAGAAGTGTCGTTAACAGAAAGACAATACTGAAGTATTTTGAAACCTGTCTCATAATATTATTCCCCTATATTATATATGATGCCAAGAATATACAAGGATTTGGTGGAAGTATCAAGAAAATAAATTATTACATGACTTTTCGAAGACAGGGCTGGCTAAAAAAAAATCAATTACTGTCTGCCTGAGTTTATCAAAGGCTCAATGCCGCTCAATTTCACATTTTGACAAGCTCAATGTGACACACTCTCGGACTAATTAGGCAGCCCCCACAGGGGTATGTGGAAAGAACCAAAAAACACGCCCCTAATCTATAATCATCGTATCAACTTCTTATACTTAATCCTGTGCGGCCTATCGGCTTCAATCCCTAATTGTTTTCTGCGATGCTCTTCAAACTCAGAATAATTTCCGTCAAACCAAATGGCTTCGCTGTCACCTTCAAATGCGAGTATGTGTGTTGCAACGCGGTCTAAGAACCATCGATCGTGCGAGATGATAACAGCACAGCCGGCAAAGTTTTCTAAAGCTTCCTCAAGCGCACGGAGTGTGTTAACATCGAGATCGTTTGTAGGTTCGTCAAGTAAAAGAACATTCGCGCCCGTTCTTAAAATTTTAGCAAGATGAACGCGGTTGCGCTCGCCGCCCGAGAGAACTCCGACCGGTTTCTGTTGATCTGTTCCGCTGAAATTAAATCGAGCGACATAAGCGCGTGAGTTAACTTCTCGGTTTCCCAACTTAATTAAATCTTCTCCGCCTGATATTTCCTGCCAGATTGTTTTATTCGGATCGAGCGGACGGTTTTGGTCAACGTATGCAAGCTTGACTGTCTCACCTACGGTAATGGTTCCGGATTCAGGTTTTTCCTGATCAGTTATCATGCGAAATAAAGTTGTCTTGCCCGCTCCGTTAGGACCTATGATGCCGATGATACCGCCCGCGGGCAGATTGAAGTTGAGATTTTCATACAAAATAATATCGCCATATGCTTTAGCAACATTTTCCGCGCGTATAACAACATCGCCAAGTCGCGGACCCGGCGGAATGAATATTTCGAGTTCCTCGCTGCGTTTTTCGTTATCTTCTTCCAACATTTTTTCGTAAGCGGTGATGCGGGCTTTGCTCTTTGCATGTCTTCCCTTTGGGTTTAATCGAACCCACTCAAGTTCGCGTTGTAAAACTTTCTGCCGTTTCGATTCCTGCTTCTCTTCAACCTTGAGGCGTGCCTGTTTTTGTTCAAGCCATGATGAATAATTTCCCTGGAAGGGAATTCCTTCTCCACGATCAAGCTCTAAAATCCATCCTGCCACATTATCGAGGAAGTAACGGTCGTGCGTAACGGCG
This sequence comes from Bacteroidota bacterium, assembly GCA_020056225.1. Lineage (GTDB taxonomy): Bacteria > Bacteroidota > Ignavibacteria > UBA10030 > SZUA-254 > JAGVIE01. The sequence goes on along the minus strand of JAGVIE010000003.1, from coordinate 8,944 downwards.
ATAACCGTTCCTTTATATTGCGAGAGATAATGCTCAAGCCACGCAACCGATTCCGCGTCTAAATGGTTTGTTGGCTCATCGAGCAATAAGACATCCGGCTCTTGTAAAAGCAATCGGCACAATGCAACGCGCCGCCGCTCGCCGCCGGAGATTACCGAGATAGATGTTTCGGATGGCGGACATCTTAACGCGTCCATCGCCTGCTCAAGTTTACTGTCGATATCCCACGCGCCGATGTGATCGATTTTCTCCTGAAGTTTCGCCTGCTTATCGAGTAGTACATCGTAATCGGCATCCGGTTCAGAGAACTTCGCGCTGATGGCTTCATATTCTTTTAGCAGATTGACGGTTGCCTGTGCGCCTTCTTCGACAATTTCTTTAACGGTTTTTGCGGGATCTAATTCCGGTTCCTGAGACAGGTATCCGAATGTAATATCTTTCTGCGATGTAATCTGACCGATGTAATCCTGATCGATGCCCGCAATGATTCGAAGTAGAGTGCTTTTGCCGGAGCCATTCAAGCCGAGTACGCCAATTTTAGCACCGTAAAAGAATGAGAGGTAAATATCTTTTAAAACCTGTTTGTTGGGTTTGTGAACTTTTCCAACGCCGATCATGGAGAAAATGATTTTGTTATCTGCCATATTTTTGTGAAAAGATTTTTATTGATAATTGATGAATCTATAAACTCGAAGCACTAAATCCGAAATTCTAAATGGCAAAGCCATCACTTCGTGATAATATCGAAATTCCAATATCCAAATCAACCAAATATTTTGGATTTATGGTTTTGAATTTATTTAGAGTTTAGATATTAGTATTTATCAGCCGAAGGCTGATGCGCCTTAGGCGCAGAATTTAAGAAGAATATACGAAAATACAGGGTGAGATGGAAAAGTAGGAGCCTATAGCATAGGGCTAAGAGCTAAGGGCTTTTTGGTTATGAGTTGTGAGTGTATCGTAATGCGTGTGGAGAATATTATTTATATATGTACCAAGGGCATTTCTTTGGAACATTGTAAATTACCATCACTTCTTTGGTTTTGGGTGTTTAGTCTGCGTCGAATCTGCTGGCGGCGGAGGAGGCATCGTCTCACCTTTGGGAATCGTAATACCTGATGCATCAATATTATACAAGGTATAACTATCAACCAGAGAATCGTTCCGTGTGTAAAACTGAAACATAATACTGTCTTTTGTTGCAGTTACAAGCTGAGCACCGTAATCTTCGCAGTATCTAACCTGACTCCCCTCAATCGGTTTTGCAAATGTATAAAGACTCCGTCCGCCGGAGCCATTGACAAAGTAAACAAGACTGTCTATCGTCAAACGTTCATACAAATGCTCGTGACCCGCTAACACCGCTGTCGCTCCCCATTTTTTGAAATTCCATTGTGCGGGAATAAAGTTGCCGTGATCTTTTCCTGAACTGTAAGGCGCATGATGGAGGTAAACTATCTTCCATTTTGAGGTCGATCTTCTCATTCGTTCCTGCAACCATTTTGCTTGCAATGACGTATCGGTGTTGCCGTCAGGTTCATGTTTGTCGGTGTCGAGCGCGAAGAGATGAACCGGTCCTCTGACAAAATCGTAATATCGTTCATTACCCGGCAGAGTAAAATATTTTAAATATGGCACTGCGCCGGCAACACGCCAGTCGTGGTTGCCCAAAGTCGGGAAAAATCTGTTTACAGTATCTCCTTTTCCAAACTTGCCGATATATGGAGAAATAAATTCGCTGTAATACTGTCCGATATTTCTATCAATCGTAGAATCCTCTCCGTAATCATAATTATCGTCGCCCGTGGTGATGACGAAATCAGGCTTCCAGCTTTTCACAAGATTCGCGACATCCTCGGCTTCCTTGCTTTCCCAGCCGAAATCACCGATGACGGCGAACCTGATTCTCTCCTGACTAATGCCTGATAGAGAGAATCCTAAAATTAAAATTATGGTTGACAAAAATTTTGATATCATAAAATATTAGTTAGATAATTATATTTTTTGAAATTAGTGATGTACCGCGCCGGCATAATTTTTCTCACCGGCTTCAATGCGTATCGGGAGATAGTTCTGTTTTGGCGGAAGCGGACATGTCGCGAATTCCGTAAAAGCACATGAAGGGTTATACGCTTTGTTGAAATCGAGAATAACATTATTGGCGGAATCGGGTAAAGCGGCGGCAAGGAATCTGCCCATGCCGTACGTTTCTTTTTCTGCCGTCTCATCGTGAAAGATGATAAAGAATTCTTTCCCTTCTTTTAATGCGTCGAGCCGGTATGTATTTGTATTAACCTCAAAGACAATCGCGCCCGGGCATGTATCATTACTCACCTGATTGAGAACATTCACGATCGGGATAATTTTTGGCGGATTATATGGCTCGAACTTCGCATCTAAACGCCATTCGCTATTGACCGGAAAATATTCCAATCCTTTAAAGTTGACTCGCGCCGGGTTTTCACTGTCGCGCACACGCACTCCGAGTTTGTCGCCGCGTTTGATGATGTGAAAACTGAGAGTACCATGTTTTAAAATGGTAGGGGTAGCTTTGCCGGATTCATCCGATTGAATTTTCATCTCTGCAACCGCAGAGTCGTTGCACAATACCGGAACACCTTTCGCGCATTTGAAGCGCAATTCATTATTTATTAAGAATATCGATCCGGCATAAGCAGGCGATTTGCCCGGAGGAAAAATTACCGTATTGGTAGAATCTGTTCCAAATTTGTTTTCACCTTCTTTCAGCCAGAATAAGCCGGATAGAGTAAGCCAGCCGTTCTTCTTTTTCAAACCCTCGGTACGCTTCAATTGCCACTGCTCTATTTCGGTTTTGAAAGCCGCGGCATCGACAGTATTCTTTTTGCTGCAGCCGGTGAAGACGAGTTGAAGTAAAATCAAACTGAGGAGTGTGCATCTGAATATTTTCATCGGCATAGATGGACCCGTTTAGAAGACGTATAGATTTTATTTATCGACGGTAAAAATTTGATATCCGTGCGGAGCAAGAGAAATTAAGTGCGTTTTACCGCGCTCCAGCGTAAGGGTAGAATTGGTAAAAATCTCTTTCAGCTTCACTTTATTTTTCTTACCGAAGAGTGCATCGAACGGAATTTGCAAATTAAATGATTGTATCGCTTTCGAAAAATTTAATATGGCGAAGATGTTATCCTTTGCATCAGACCGGAAGAACGCGTAAACATCTTTATCTAACGGCGTCGGTATTTTCAATAGGTTGCCGCGTGATAACGCTTTATGATTTTGTCTTAATAGGAATAGGGTTCTATAAAGCGTGTCCATCTCTCGCAGACGGTTCCAGTCGATTTCGACTTTTTCAAAGAGGCTCAGTATTTTATTATTTGCAACCTCTTCGCCGTTATACAAAAGCGGAATGCCGGGAAATGTATTTATCAATACAGCGGTGAGCTTCAAACCATCCAGCCCAAATTTTGTTACGGCAGGCGCATCCCACGCATTCTTGTCGTGGTTTGTGTTGAACCGCAGTCGTAACGAACCTGATGGAAATCTGCTGGATTCTTCTTCGAGTATTTTATCAAGCTCCGACGCTGGTTTCTTGCCTGTTAATAATGGATATAGAGCGTCATGCAGATTCCAGGCATATGTAATATCAAATGCTTGCAGATGTTGTTCCGGCAACGAACCTTCCGAAAGCATCATCACGGGTTTTATTTTATCGAGCCGCGTGCGGGCTTCTTCCCAAAAATCTAACGGTACAAGTTCCGATACGTCGCACCTGAACCCGTCGATACCGATATCCTTTATCCACCATTCCATCATTTCCAGCATATATTTTCGGAGACCGGGTTTTGAATAATCGAGGTCGGCAACATCCGTCCAGTCGGAATTTGGCGAAACAATATTGCCATCGCTGTCTCTTGTGAACCACTCGGGATGCTGGCTGATAAGTTTGCTGTCCCAGGCGGTATGGTTCGCAACGAGGTCGATAATCAATCTCATTTTGTTTTTATGTGCACTGCTGAGAAGTTTTTGAAAATCGACCATCGTACCGAACTCTGGATTAGTCGTATAATAATCTCGAACGGAATAAGGACTGCCCAAACTTCCTTTTCGGTTTTTAACGCCGACCGGATGAATAGGCATAAGCCAGAGAACACTTACGCCAAGTCCTTTTAATTCCGGCAATCGCTTTTCCAGCGCTCCGAATGTTCCTTCCTGAGAAAAAGATCGGAGGTAAACACAATAGATCACTGCATCTTTTACCCATTCGGGACTTTTAAGAGCGGATTGTTTGGAATAATCGCTTGCTAATAAATCTTTTTGCGGCGCTTGTGCAAGTAAGATCGAAAGAGCGATAAATATTCCTAAGAGCGCAAGAATAATCCGATTAATAATCATACGTATTACACAGAATAAAAGAGGTTATAATGTTATTTAACCGACAATAATTCGACTTCGAAGATCAAGGTTGAATTCGGTTGAATTAACTGTCCGGCGCCGCGATCACCGTAGCCAAGTTCCGATGGAATAAAGAACTGGAATTTTGAACCCACGGGCATCAACTGTAATCCTTCTGTCCAACCTTTGATTACCTGGTTGAGCGGAAACGTAGCCGGTTCTCCGCGTTTGAATGAGCTGTCGAATTCTTTTCCATCGATCAATGTGCCGCTGTAGTGCACGGTAACGGTATCGGTGGCTTTCGGCTTCTTGCCTGTGCCCATAGTGATGACTTTATACTGCATGCTGTTTGGCAATGATATAATGCCTTCTTTATTTTTATTTGCGGCAAGGAAAGCTTCACCGTCTTTTTTATTTTTTTCGCCTGAGGTTTTCATATTTTCTTGTTGTTTTTCCATAAGTTGTTTTTGGAATGCCATAATAATCCCTTGACACTGCTCATCGGTGAGTAGGGTTTTACTGCTGTCGAGAATATCTTTTATTCCCTGGGAGACGATCACGGGATCGACATCGACCATCTGACTTTTTAAATTGTTGCCAATGTTAACGCCGATACTGTAACTGACGCTGTCCTTCGAACTTTTCAACTCAACTTTATTCTGGGTGCTGCTTTGGCATGCGAAAAGTCCTACACATAACAGGACGATGGATAGATACTTCATCAAAAAAATCCTTTCATTTTGAAGATTAAATGGGGGGAAACTTAGTGTTCCATACCTTAACCCTATAATGATACGATTTTCACGAGCATTATCCAAATTTATTTAGGGCGAATTCTTGATTTTGAATCGAATAGTGAGCATATTTTAGTACGACGATGTTTATTTTTTGAGGAAAGCATGAAATTATCAATTATTCGGTTCACGGTTGCAAGTACTATTTTTGTTGTTGCCTGGTTATCCGCAGTTTGGTTTTCAAATCGATCTACTTCAATAGAGGTAATCGAGCTTGTCGGGGATGGGCAGAATATACTTAAAGCCACAGAAGCGATGGAGGCGATGCAGTGGTATAACGCCCAGCGGGCATACCCGACCGGAAGAATTCCTCTCGACTGGAAAGAAAGAGCCGAAGAACATACCAGGAAATTTAATCTTGCAAAAATAGGATTGATCCGGTCGTTACCATGGACATCTGTTGGACCGAATAATATTGCAGGTCGTGTACGTTCGATAGCGATCGATCCGACGAATTCAAATATTATATACTCAGGTTCTGTAAGCGGCGGGATTTGGAAGAGTACTAATGGCGGTACAATATGGACACCGTTGACAGATACCACAGCGAACTTGATAATCGGATGTATTGCTATCAATCCGGTCAATCCCAATATAATTTATGCTGGAACAGGAGAGGGATATTATAACGTGGATGCCTTGCGTGGAGCCGGCATTCTAAAGTCAACTGATGCAGGCGCATCATGGACAGTGCTGAAAAACTTTGTAAATGCTAGTGCGTCTAACTATTATTACTTCATCAATAAAATTGTCATCGCGCCCGATAACCCGAACACACTCTTTGCGGCGTTATCGGCGTTCGATGCCGGCGTATGGAAATCGACCGATGCAGGCGCAAGCTGGACGAAAATGACTTCGCCGGGTACAACTTCAAAATTTTGTGTGGATTTGGTTATGGATCCATCCAATTCTAATGTCATATATGGAGCATTCGGATTATTCACTGCAGATGGAATCTATAAAACAATAAATGGCGGTACAAGTTGGAGTAAGCTCACTAATGGATTTCCATCCACATCTACTAAGTACGGAAGGATTAGTTTGGCGATCTCTCCGAGCAATAGCTCCATTATTTATGCGTCGCTTGCCGATTCAAATTATTATACACATAGTATTCAAAAATCTACAAACGGCGGTAATAACTGGTTTGCGGTTACCACACCATATGACGGTTCGGCGGCTGTAGGCGGGACGCACCTCGGCGGTCAGGGATGGTATAACAACGTGATAGTTGTTCATCCTACCAATCCGGATATTGTGTTTGCAGGTGGGATAAATATTTTTAGATCGACCAATGGCGGTACTTCATGGAATCGGATGAGCGACGGTTATGGCTCGCCATATGTTCACGTAGATCAACATGCTATCGCATTCGATCCGGGAAATCCGCTCGTTATGTATTTCGGTTGCGATGGGGGTATGTTTAAATCCACGAGCGGCGGAAACTCGTTCATTGATTTGAATGTCGATCTTAAAACGGCTCAATTCTATAGCGGAGCTGTCCATCCGACACAAGAAATATATTACGGAGGAACACAAGATAACGGAACGTTGAAAACAAATTCACCGCAGGTCTGGTCTGTGTCGTTAGGCGGCGATGGCGGCGCTACTTATGTTGATTACGTCACACCTACGACTATATATACGGAATATGTTTATCTTGCGCTCCAGAAATCTACAAGTTCGGGATCGTTGGGGAGCTGGGTTAAGATTATGAATGGCATCCCGCAGACCGGTTCGGGACAGGGTGATGGTACATCAGATCGGTGTTTATTTATAGCGCCATATGTGATGGACCCGACCAATCCGAGCATCCTGGCTGCCGGAACGTATCGAATGTATCGGACAACGAACGGCGGAAATTTTTGGGCAACAATCAGCGGCGATTTAACCGGCGACGGACCGGGCAGTGTAGGCTCATCGGGTTCTTGTATCTCTGCCACGGCAATTGCGAAAACGTCTTCTTCTACAATTTATATCGGGACAAGCGGAAGCTCGACCTCTCCATCGCGAGTGTGTGTTACGATTAATGGAACAAGCGGAAGTGCGGTGTGGGATACTATTTCAAAATCACCTTTGCCAAATAGATGGGTTCGTGCCATAGCGGTAGATCCAACCAATAGGGATAGAGTATTTGTCGGATATTCTGGATACAATTCGGGTCATTTATTTTTATCAACCGATCGTGGCGGGTCATGGACTGATGTCAGCGGCGATTTGCCAGACATCCCGGTGAATGCTATCGTAATCGATTCACTCAATCTTGAGCATTTCGCAGTTGGTACAGACATCGGTGTCTATGAAACAGCAAACGGTGGTTCCACCTGGGTTCGCCAGAATACAGGCATGGCGAATGTTTCTGTTGCAGATCTCGATTTGAGTAATGCCGGATATTTAATCGCGGCAACTCACGGGCGTGGAATGTTTAAATCCGATTCTCCATTCACAACCTCGGTTGAGCCGCCGCCCCCTCCTCCGGTTGTAAAGAATTTTGTACTTGATCAGAATTATCCGAATCCCTTTAATGCCGGCACAACAATATCATTCAAGGTGGGCGAAAGCGCATTAGTGACGATCCAAATTTATAATATCCTTGGTCAAGAAGTAAAGACGTTGATTAGGAAAGAATATTACGATGAGGATCAAGAACCGGAACTACCATTTGACGGTTCCAACTTACCATCGGGCGTTTATTTTTATAGAATGACTGCTGAGACTGTCGTTGGGAATAAATTTCTTTTTTCTGAATCTAAAAAAATGGTATTTGTCAAATAATTCGATACAGTTGTAAAACATAGGTTGGGGGATAACATCATTTTTTTGTATGCTAATGGGAATAGTGAGATTATCAAAAAATAAGCGACCACGCTTAAAATGTTAAGTGCCTTACTGCAAAATACTATTTTACAATTGATATCCATACGTAATATGGCATGTGGATTTATGCTGTTTACCGCCATGATGCCGCTAGCCCTCTGTCAATATAGTCAAAGCAATCACATCAACGAGTCGATACTCAATGAGGAATGGCGTTGGGTTCAGTTCACTACAGAATCAGGTCTTCCTTCGAACCATGTTACCGCATTAGTAGAATCGAACGATGGAATCATTTGGGTAGCGACGACATCGGGTATCGCATGGTTTGATGGATACCGATGGAACGCGTTAGATAGTTCTTAGGGCGCTCCTGCGTCCGGTATTTATCTAATGAGTATCGATACGAATAATTTGGTCGGTCTGACTACCAAAAATAAAAAGCTCTTTCTTGGCAATACCGATGGATTCAATGAAATTAAAAAACCGCCCGGGGTTTCTGAAGCGATAGCGATGGGAAATAAAATCCTCGTAAGAAATTCAACGGAATTGTCTGAGTATGATGGAAAAGATTTTCGTCTGTTTGCGGCGTTGCCGAAAGGAGCGGAAGAAAAATTCGAAGGCCAGGGATTATGGGTCACGAAAAACGGTAATGTTTGGATAAATACTCGCCAGGGATTATATCGCCGGGAGGGACGTGAATGGCAAATGAAAATACATGCATCATGGCGAGACTGCATAGTCCATTCACTCATTGAAGACAAGTCCGGTCAGGGATTTAGTTCGATTGGTATGCCTTTTGACAGGCGTGGTCTATGGGAGTGGAATGATCATACGTTGCCGAAGGTTAATAAAACAACCAGAGGCGATTGGATCAAATCAATGGATATCAATGGGGACGGGGATGTAGTTGCAATCGATCAAACCGAAGAGGTTTTGTTGCGCTGCGGCGGGAGGTG
>JAGVIE010000002.1 GCA_020056225.1 Bacteroidota bacterium | reverse complement strand
CGGAGACATTCTGCTATCGGTTATCAATCACCGGTGCAATTTGAATTAAATAATTTTTTGTCTTAACTTGTTGTCCAGAAAATCGGGACAAGATCACATTAACTATGAGGAAGGTGATGTATATGGGGGTTATAACTACTATACGATAGAAAATGACACTTTGCATTTAGCAAAAGAAGTTGTAGCAAATGGAACATGTCAAGGTAATAATCCAATCGATGGTGCGACTTGTATCAGTTATATAACTGTTACGTATGACAATAATGGTATTGAAACTTCTTCGATTAAAAGCTATAAATGCCAAGATGAAAAAGGAGAAGACATTTATGCGCATGCGGCAGGTGATTCAATTAGCTTGTACAAGGATGGATATTGGGGACGAGAATATATCAATGTCCGTCCCGATAGCACTAGATTTCGGATAGGTTTATCAGTGTTCCTTGGAGGTGTATCATATGTCGATGTCGAGTATCGTGGACGATGGTATTTGACTCCACGTTCGCAGATAGTTTTCGAGGAATGAATCAATACACCTTAACTCTTGGTGAGCGCCCGCCTAACCAGGCGCTAAAGCTGATACCGTCAGAAAATGGCGGGATAAACTCTAGGAGCATTGATAAATTATTGAGGTACCATGAAAACAACCGACGAACCAATTATTGTAGAACAACTCTTCAATTCATCTATTGAATCTGTTTGGAATTCCATTACTGAAATTGGTCAAATGCGCCAATGGTATTTTGAAAACATTCCTGCATTTAAACCTGAAGTCGGATTTGAGACTCAATTCAACGTTCAAAGTAATGATAGAAATTTCCTGCATCAGTGGAAAGTGACAGAAGTTCAGCCATTGAAAATGATAAAGTATAGCTGGGTATTTAAAGATTATCCCGGCAAATCAACAGCTAATTTTGAATTATTCAAACAAAATAACCTTACAAAATTACGGCTCACGGTCGATGTTCTGGAAGATTTTCCAGAGGATATTCCTGAATTCAAAAGAGAGAGCTGTATTGCTGGCTGGGACTATTTCATCAATAACCGTCTTAAGGTTTTTTTAAATAATAAATAAACAGGGGCTGACTAAAAAGAAAATTTCCGGGTAGCCGCAGACTTTATGTCTGCGAAAACATTGAACTAACGCAACCTGTCCCAATGGGATGGAGTTTGTGTAAAAAGTGTTTTTGTCATTTCGATTCCGACGAAGTCGGGAGAGAAATCTTTGATCTTGATTAGATTTCTCAGTCTCCCGCTCTTTGTGCGGGATCCTTCGAAATGACATTCAAAGGTTTTTACACAGTCTCGATGCCTTCGGCAAAGATTGCAGCTACCACCATAAACCAACTTTTTAGACAAGCGCTTAATGCGAACAGCAAAAATTAAAAATAGAAAGTATTATATGAAAACAATAATTAGCTCATTTCTTCTTATGTGTGTATGCACACTAATTGGTCATGCCCAGAATAATGTATCTATTTCTGATAGCACTATATTCGGAAATCCTCCCGATTCAATTCCAAAAATATTTGCAAAAGGGATAATTTCTATTCCCGACAGGTATGAATACGGCTTATCCATCTCACCAAATTATGATGAACTGTTTTTTACTGCTGAGAAGCCCGCAAAAGGATTAATGGTAATGAAAAAACTAGACGATGGGCATTGGTCGATTCCGGAAACAGCTAATTTAAGAGGTGATAGTAGTTGGGAATTTGAAGCATTTTATACTCCCAACGGACAAAAACTTTATTTCGCTTCAGATGTAAAAGATACTTCTCGACTTTGGTTCTCAATAAAAGAAAAAACAAAATGGTCAGCCCCCAAATTATTAGAATCTCCTGTTAACGATACTCCCGTTTTTTGGGCGACATTTACAAATAATAATACAATGTATTACACCAATTTAGCGGTGTTTAAAATTTTCAGGTCGCAAATTATTGACAATCAATATAAGAAAACAGAGAATGTGGGATTACCATTTGGCATACATCCTTATGTTTCAAAAGATGAAAGTTTTATCCTTTTTAATGGTAAAGGTGACATATACATAACATTCAGAGACAGACTTGATAAATGGACAGAACCTATAAAGTTAGGAAAATTAATTAATACTTCTGAATATGATGAAACTTGTCCTTCATTATCTCCCGATGGGAAATTTATTTTTTTTAGTCGATATAATGATTTAAACCAGAAGAGTGATATTTATTGGGTTAGTTCAAGTATAATTGAAAAAACAAGAAGAGAAATTTTCAAATAACTATCGCAAGTTAACCCGCCACTCAACACGGACAGTTCAGCAAAAATAATCTCGCTCCAAAATTCTCTTTCGGTACTAAAGCTCTGAGCATTCCGACTCAGAGCGTGTAAGAACAAGCGTTCAAATACCAATAACGCACAAAATTATATTACTTCACACCCCATTTTTTTAGGCGGTACCTTAGATTTCGTTCGGAGATCCCCAGCTTGTCGGCGGCTTTAGATTGATTCCCATTTGAGGTTCGTAACGATTCAAATATTAATTCTTTCTCTAATTTTTCAACCAGATCGGGTAAGAATTCTGATGCCGGCGAGGATTTTATTTCATTCTCATGCTTGAATTCCTTCACAACCTGCGGAAGTTCGTTCGTTGTTATACTGTCGCTGCGTGTGAGTATAACTGCACGCTGAACAATGTTTTCCAACTCACGGATATTTCCGGGAAAATCATAGCGGACTAGAATATCCCACGCTTCTTTTGAGAACGAGAGATTTTTTTTATTCTGATTCTCACCGAACCGCTTCAAGTTGTATTCTATCAATATGGGAATGTCTGTCCTTCGCTCTCTAAGCGGAGGAATATCTATGGTGACCACGTTTAGACGATAGAATAAATCTTCTCTGAAAGTACCGTCCTTGATCATTTGTTCCAGATTTTTATTTGTCGCGGCAAGCAACCGCACGTCCACCTGTATTGTTTCTATACCCCCGACACGTTCAAATTGTTGCTCTTGTAACACACGCAATAATTTAACTTGTATTGATAGAGGGACATCTCCGATTTCATCGAGGAAGAGTGTTCCACCATCAGCCATTTCGAATCGGCCTCGGCGTTGCTTATCTGCGCCGGTGAATGCGCCTTTTTCATGACCGAAAAGTTCACTCTCGAAAAGATTTTCGTTCAGAGCGGCACAGTTAACGGCAATAAAAGGTTTTTCTTTACGCGGGCTGTTATAATGGATCGCCTTTGCGATGAGTTCTTTACCGGTTCCGCTTTCACCACGGATGAGTATCGAAGCTTTGCTGTTAGCGACGCGCCCGGTAGTATTCAGAACTCTTTCCATTTCCGGCGATTGTGAAATAATTGTTGAGAAAGAAAATCGCTCGGACAGTTGTTCTTTCAACAGGCGATTCTCTGAAAGCAGGCGATGTCGCTCAACAATGCGATTGATGAGTAAATCTAATTCTTCCAGGTCGATTGGTTTTGTGAGGTAATCGTATGCGCCATCACGCATTGCACGAACTGCATCTTCTATGGTACCGAAGGCGGTCATTATCACAACCGTAGTTTCCGGAGAAAATGAATTGATCTCTTTTAAGAGGTCATAGCCGGATTTGCCTGGCATTTTGAGATCGGTAAGAACGATGTCTATCGATTTCTTTTTGATTTGATTTACTGCATCATCTGCAGATGATGCTTCGAATGTCAAATATTTTTTTTTGCGCAAATAACCGGAAAGAACAGATCGCTGTGATTGTTCGTCATCAACAATTAGAATTGTCGCAGTATTCAATCTAGTCCCTATTTTATTTCAATTCTATTTTGCTTTATCAGCTACAGGTTCTATTCGATACGAGTGCGTAATATTAACACCCGGTCTCAGCATCGCCGATACAGCGCAATACTTTGTTGTGGATAGCTCAATCGCCCGCTCAACATCTTCCTTAATGATTCCATTGCCGTAGAAAATGTATTCCACATGAAGTTCGGTGAATATCTGCGGGTGCTCTTCACGAACGTTACCGCTAATTTTTATTTCCAGGTTTTCAACCGGCGCTTTTCGTTTTGCGAGGATCGGTATAACATCCATTGCCGTGCAGCCGCCGAGCGCGAACATCAGAAGTTCCTTCGGGCTTGAGCCAGCCAGACTGCCGCCGAATTTATCGCTGCCATCCATAACTACCCAATGGTTGGTTTCCGATTTTGCCACTAATGTTATTCCCTGTACTTGTTTGATGATTGCTTCTTTAGTTGCCATGTTCTTAATTTCCTTTTAAAAATTATTTTGCTTCTTTTGATTTGCTTCCTTTGATCGTCGAGCTCTTGAACGGTGTGTATAACGGGCAAAAGCTGACAAAGCTCGTCAGCAGGAAAATGATGCCGAGGATGAGCAGAATAAATCCAGGTGTGCCGGTTACTGTTTCAGTAAAGTACAGGATTCCGAATAGTAACGCAAGGATTATTCTGATAGTCTTATCTGCCGAACCCATATTTTTAGTCATAATATTATCCTTGTTGTTATGTTAAACAGTTTTCAATCGGTATGATGCACAAAACTTTAGAATGATTCAAACTATTCCCAGTTGCTGTCATTTAAAATAACACCTATTTGAAATGAACTTTAGCAAAAATACGTCTACGGACACTCTTTGGCGCTTTCGGGTTTGGATAATCACGGAAAAGGATGATAGTTTTTTTCAAGCTGTCTAAATATGTTACACAATTCGGACAGCTATCCAGATGACGTTTAATTTCACGGCACACAGGGGAATTCAAATCTTTATCGAGGTTATCGCAGATATGCGTGTAAACTTTTTTACAACTAATGGTTTTCTTTTTCATGATGTCATATACTCATTGAGTTGTTCTCTAAGAAACACGCGCGCTCTGCGTAGCCGGGATTTAACAGCCGGAACTGTGAGTTTTAAAATTTTTGCAGTTTCTTCCGCTGATCTGCCCTCAATATCCCGAAGAACAAAAACGACGCGATGATCCATCGGTAGTTTCTGGATCGAACCGTCGAGCAAATCTTTTAATTCAGAATTCATTACGCGGTCAAGGGGAGTGCTTTTCCATTCGTGAATGGATTTATTATGATGCGAATGTTCTTCAAAGTCATCGTGAGGTAATTGAACTTCAGTAAAGGATACAGATGCTTCCGCTAATTTTGTCCGGCGGTTTTTCATCAGACAATTATTAGTGACTATACTGTATAACCACGTAGTGAACTTGGACCGGTGGTCAAACTGATCAAGTTTTCTGTAAACGTTAACGAATGTATCCTGCAAAGTCTCCGATGCTTTATCTTTATTCCGGCAAACTTTGAATGCAAAACTATAGACAAGATTTTCATAACGGCGTACGATCTCGGCAAATGCTTTGTGGTTGCCTTCGCGTGCATTTTCCAGCAACGTTCGTTCGGGTTCAGTGTATGTTGTGAGTTTCTGTTTCATCTTGTACGATAGAATAGAAAAATCTGTTTTTACAATATAACAATTTCTCTGAAATTTGTTTATCATTAGTGAAATCCGGCTTCATCCGGTTTATCAATAGTGAGATATCTAACTTATATGATACAGAAAATCACCCTTTTCCCATGAGAAGGAATGTTTTTCATCTGGCATAAAAATTGACTTTTTCTATAGAGATTTTGGAGGTTCTGACCAGCAATTGACGACAGAACTTCCGTGGAAAACATTTTAATTATAATAGATTATATGAGGAAAACATGTCAGAGTATGTAAAAAATTTGATTGCCCAAGTGAAAGCAAAAAATGCAGGTGAAGTTGAATTCCATCAGGCGGTAGAAGAAGTACTAGAGTCGCTTGAGCTTGTTCTTCAAAAACATCCTGAGTATCGGTCGGCAAAAATTATTGAACGAATGGTGGAACCGGAACGCGTAGTTATGTTCAGAGTTCCCTGGATGGATGATCGTGGTGAATTCCATATCAATAGAGGTTTCCGTATTCAGATGAATAGCGCGATAGGACCATATAAAGGAGGCCTACGTTTTCACCCGTCGGTTACACTTAGCATATTAAAATTTCTTGCTTTCGAACAAGTTTTTAAAAACAGTCTTACATCGTTGCCTATGGGCGGCGGTAAGGGCGGCTCCGATTTCGATCCAAAAGGAAAAAGCGATCTTGAGGTTATGCGCTTCTGTCAGAGTTTCATGACTGAGTTGTATCGACACATCGGTGCGGATATCGATGTACCTGCCGGCGATATTGGTGTTGGCGGACGCGAGATTGGTTTTTTATACGGTCAGTTTAAACGACTAACAAAAGAATTCACCGGTGTGTTAACCGGTAAAGGATTGAATTGGGGCGGATCGCTTATACGTCCGGAAGCGACAGGATTCGGCGCTGTTTATTTTGCTCAGGAGATGTTGAAAACCCGTAACCAATCCTTTGACGGCAAGACGGTTGTAGTCTCCGGCTTTGGTAATGTTGCATGGGGCGCGGCTCTCAAAATTTCGGAGCTTGGCGGAAAAGTTGTTACTCTTTCCGGTCCTGATGGATTCATCCATGATAAGGACGGAATAAAAGGAGAGAAAATCGATTTTATGTTGGAGATGCGGGCAAGCGCGCGAGATGAAGTGAAACTCTACGCGGATAAATTCAAAGTCCCGTTCTACCTCGGCAAGAGAGCATGGGGAGTGAAAGCAGATGTCGCCTTGCCGTGCGCAACTCAAAACGAGTTAGATGAAAACGACGCGAAAGAACTTGTGAAGAACGGCTGTATCTGCGTATGCGAAGGTGCAAACATGCCGACGACTATTCCGGGTGTCAAAGTGTTCCACGAGGCAAAGATTCTCTATGCTCCAGGGAAAGCATCCAATGCCGGCGGTGTAGCAACATCAGGACTGGAGATGAGCCAGAATAGTATGCGGTTGCCGTGGCCCAAAGAAGAAGTTGATAATCGTCTTCATCAGATCATGACGAAGATACACGAAGCATGTCTTGATAAAGCTGAGAAATACTGTACTCCGGGCAACTATGTGAACGGCGCCAATATTGCCGGATTCCTGAAAGTTGCCGATGCCATGATGGATCAAGGGTTAGTATAAGTTTCAATACTGTGATAAATCGTTTTTTAATAGTAGGCGTATTTCTTTCGTATAGAATATTTATCGTTCAGAGATGCGCCTTTTGTTTTTCGATTCAATTCAACATGAATAAAAGTTTGATTATTATCTAATAACAATTCAAGTTTTTGCTATACTGCCTGTCAATCAATGACTAAAATCGATCACCTGAAGATAGAAGATGTTTACGGAAGCCGCATCAAGACCTTCCAGAAATTGATGCGTTTTAAAATCCGGGATATCCTTCTCGTTTCCAGTCTGTATGATAGTTATCTTTTCGAGGAGGACGGTCGATTGTATGAGCTTATCCGGCAGGAATTTCAGGTGCTTAATCTAAGTCACCCGCCAGAGATCACTCACGTTACCAGCGGAATTGAAGCAATAGAGCTTGCAGCAGTGGAAGAACACTTCGATCTTATCATCACCACGCTTCACATCGAGGATATGCACGTAACGAAATTCGCGAAAGCAGTTCGTGAAGCCGGCTTGAAGACACCTATAGTCGTTCTCGCATACGATAATAACGAAATGAAGGAGCTGATCGAAAATTATGATACATCGGTTTTCGAAAAAATATTCATCTGGCAAGGTGATTATCGTTTGCTGATCGGCATAATAAAATATCTTGAAGACAGGCTGAATGTTGAAAATGATACGCTGAGTGTCGGCGTGCAATCCATCATTCTTGTTGAAGACAACATAAAATTTTATTCATCTTACCTTCCGCTAATCTACACTGAAATCCATAATCAATCCAAGCGTTTAATCTTAGAAGGAGTGAACGTATCTCACCGGCTCTTACGTATGAGAGCAAGACCCAAAATATTACTTTGCACAACCTATGAAGAAGCATGGTATTATTTTGAAAAATACCAGGATTTTGTTTTGGGAATTATTTCCGATGTATCGTTCATGCGCGATGGTGAACGGGATCCAGAGGCGGGATTTACATTTGCAAAGAATGTCAAAAACAAACACGCCGATATTCCCATAGTTCTTCAAACAAGTAATGCGGAAATTGAAGAAAAAGCCAAACAGATTGGCGCATTCTTTTTACTGAAGGGATCTCCGCGCCTTCTCAGCAGATTGCGGAAGTTCATGATGAGCAACTTCGGCTTTGGTGATTTTGTATTTAGAGTTCCGGATGGCAGACAGGTCGGACGCGCAAATGATCTCAAAACGCTTGAAGAGCAGTTGCAGATCGTACCCGAAGAGAGCATTTTATACCATGCCGAACGAAATCATTTTTCTGTTTGGCTGAAAGCGAGAACTGAATTCTGGCTAGCGCATCGGCTTCGTCCCAGAAAGGTAACCGATTTCGTTTCAATTGAGGATTTACGGCAGGAATTACTCAGTTCACTCAGATTATACCGTGAACTTCAACAGCGCGGAATCATAACAGAGTTTAACCCTGAAACTTTCGATCCGAAAAATAGTTTTGCCAGAATTGGCGGCGGTTCGCTGGGAGGGAAAGCGCGCGGCCTTGGTTTTATCAACTCGCTCATCAGCAACTATAATTTAAGAGATAAGTTCAAGGATGTTGAAATATCGGTGCCATCTGCCGTAGTTATCGCCACGGATGTTTTCGATTGGTTCATGCAGGAAAATGATCTTGAGAATTTCGCACTTCATGAGATAAATGATGATGAAGTTAAGAAAAAATTTCTTGGCGCATTGAAATTCCCCGAGGATGTTATAGCAAAACTTGTCCAGTTTTTGGATATCATTCATGAACCGCTTGCGGTGCGTTCATCGAGCCTGCTGGAAGACTCACAGTATCAGCCGTTCGCCGGCGTCTATCAGACATTCATGATTCCGAACAATAATCCCGACGATTCGATAAGGCTTCGTGAATTGCTACAGAGTATCAAATTGGTCTTCGCATCAACGTTTTCAAACAAGGTCAAAGATTATATGAAGGCAACTGCTTACCGCCTCGAGGAAGAGAAAATGGCGGTCATCATACAGCGAATGGTCGGAGCCGAACATCACGGAAGATTTTATCCTGACTTTTCAGGCGTTGCTAAATCGTATAATTTTTATCCTGTCCCGCCACAGGCGTCAACAGATGGAATTGTTCTTGTTGCTCTCGGATTAGGCAAGACCGTTGTCGATGGCGGCAACACAGTGCGTTTTTGTTCGAAATATCCCCGCCATCTCATGCAATTTTTTACTACAAACGAAACTCTCAAAAATGCACAGCAGGACTTTTATGCGCTGAACCTTGAGTACGGTCTCGCAGATGACGGGCATATTACGCCGGAAAAGTTTGTTGAAAAATCCGATATGAGCAAAGCTGAAGAAGATCAAACCTTATTTTATGTCGGGTCTACTTATTCTGCGGAGAACGATACTGTCTATGATGGAATATCGCGAAGCGGGAAGAGAGTAGTAACGTTCGCGCCGATCCTCAAACATAAAATCTATCCGTTGCCTGAAATATTGGAAGTAATGCTCAGGATGGGAACATGGGGAATGGGAACACAAGTAGAAATTGAATTTGCCGCAAACATGGATATACCGCCTGCGAAGCCGAAGGAATTCGCCATGCTGCAAATCCGCCCTATGGTTCTAAGCCGTGAGTTGGAAGAACTTGTTGTTGATGATGTCGATCAGAAGGATATCATCTGCCAAAGTTCGATGGTGTTGGGTAACGGAACTGCGAAAAATATACACGATATTATTGTCATCGATATAGAAAAATTCGACCGCTCAAAAAGCGCTGATACTGCATTCGAGGTCAGCCAGCTCAATGCAAAATTGGTTGCACAGGAAAAACCATATTTATTACTCGGTGTTGGACGTTGGGGAAGTCTGGACCCATGGCTTGGAATCCCGGTAACGTGGGATCAAATAGCCGGGGCGGCAACAATTGTTGAAGCGTGTTTCCAGGATATCAATGTTACACCTTCTCAGGGATCGCATTTCTTCCAGAATATTACTTCGTTCAGAATTGGATATTTTACAGTAAATTCGTTTATTCAGATGGGTTTTATTGATTGGAATTGGTTAAGAGAGCAACAAGCCGTAGAAGAACTGCAATTTACGCGGCATTTGCATTTTGAAGCTCCAATCACGGTGAAGATAAACGGACATAAGAACAAAGGAATAATATTAAAACCCGGTAGATGATAATGTTGATTATTGAGATATAGTTGATCGATAAATTCATTTTTAATTTCCTTAATACTTAAGAAAATTTCTAAATTAAATTCTAATCCAGCATTTAATAAATTAATTAACCACCACAACCAAATTATTTAGGAGATTTATATGTCTGATTATGTAAAAGAGCTGCTGGCAGGAGTAAAAGCAAAAAATCCAGCAGAACCCGAATTTCACCAGGCAGTTCAGGAAGTTGCCGAATCGCTTGCCCTCGTGTTTGAGCGGCACCCTGAATATCGTACAGCAAAAATTCTCGAGCGTGTCATTGAACCCGAACGCGTACTTATGTTTCGAGTTCCATGGGTCGACAGTAAGGGCGACACTCAAGTCAATCGCGGATTCCGTATTGAGATGAATAGCGCCATCGGTCCTTACAAGGGCGGCTTGCGTTTCCATCCTTCGGTTAACCTCGGAATTCTAAAATTCCTGGCGTTCGAGCAAGTATTCAAAAACAGCTTAACCACATTGCCAATGGGCGGAGGCAAAGGCGGTTCTGATTTTGATCCCAAAGGGAAGAGTGATATCGATGTCATGCGTTTCTGCCAGGCATTCATGAGTGAACTACAGCGCCATATAGGTCCGAATACCGACGTACCGGCAGGAGATATCGGTGTCGGCGGAAGAGAAATTGGTTTCATGTTCGGACAATACAAGAAACTCAGAAACGAATTCACTGGCGTTCTAACAGGCAAAGGATTAAATTGGGGCGGCTCGCTCATTCGTCCGGAAGCTACTGGATACGGTGCAGTTTATTTTGCGGCAGAGATGTTAGGTACTCGTAAACAGACACTCGAAGGAAAAAAATGCTTAGTATCAGGCAGCGGTAACGTTGCTCAGTACACGGTTGAGAAAATTAGTCAGCTTGGAGGTAAAGCGATTACACTATCAGATTCGACCGGATACATTTATGATGAAGCAGGAATTACTCCCGAGAAGCTAGCGTTTGTAATGGAGTTAAAGAATATTCGCCGCGGAAGAATAAAAGAGTATGTCGATAAATATAAGACAGCGGTCTACACTCCTCTTACCGGAAAAGAAGATTCAAATCCATTGTGGAATCATAAAGCAGACTGCGCATTCCCGAGCGCCACTCAAAATGAAATCAACGGCAAAGATGCACAGAATCTGGTGAAAAATGGTGTGTATTGCATTAGTGAAGGTGCAAACATGCCCACCACGATCGATGGAGTCAATATATTCTTGAATGCTAAGGTTCTATACGGACCGGGTAAAGCTGCCAACGCCGGTGGTGTTGCTACTTCAGGACTTGAGATGTCACAGAACAGCATGCGGTTATCTTGGACGCGTGAAGAAGTTGACACCCGTTTACACAATATTATGAAGAGCATTCATAAGACTTGTGTTACGGTTGCAGAACGCTTCGGTACGCCTGGTAATTATGTCAACGGCGCTAATATCGGCGGCTTCCTAAAAGTTGCTGACGCTATGATGGATCAAGGCGTTGTTTAATCAATAAACCTTCATTATCTATAATAATAGAGACGGGTGAAAATCCGTCTCTATTTCTTTTAATTCCTTCCCCTTATTGCATTTTTTAGCTATTTACCGGATAAAGTATTCCGCGAATCTTATTTTTCAAATATTGACACGTTATTTTGCTCTTCCATTCATTTTTCTGTATATTTTTATCATAACATTCTAGAGAAATAATGCGAATCTACTTAAAATCAAAAATACACAATGCCATAGTAACAAGCGCCAACTTGAAGTATGTTGGTTCGATTACCATTGATGAAGCACTGATGAAGAAAGCTGATATTGCAGAATATGAAAAAGTGTTAGTGGTTGATAATATTAACGGTAACAGATTGGAAACGTATGTTATCAAGGGCAGGAAAAATTCAGGAATGATTTGCATGAATGGTGCGGCTGCTCATCTTATCAAGAAGGGCGATGAAGTGATAATAATGACGTTTCAGATTTCGGCGAAACCGCCGAAGCCCAAAATAATCATTGTCGATAAGAAAAATAAATTCATCAAATATACAAAAGAGGAGTTAGACAAACTGAAAAAATCGAGTTGTTAGTTTGTTCGCTTCCGCCCCTTCTTCAAGTAATCTTCATAGATTCAGTGGGATTTGTAAATAAAGCGCGACGCTGATTTATGAGTGTACACCATAAGGGCATCTGGAATTCTTAATAAGCGCTGATATCATTAATTAGATAACTCTACATAAACCGGAAGAAACGAATGAAGAGCAATTTTGATGATCGAGTTAATCCGCTTGACGCTCTATGGGTAGAGCATGGATATGGAAACCGGTTTCAGGGATTTCAAAATCTCATGCGTCTTCGGATCAGCGATGTTCTACTTGTATCCAGCCTTTATGATTTGTATCTCTTCGAAGAAGATGGCCGACTCTATGAACTTATCCGTCATGAGTATGAAGGATTCAACTTAAGTCATACCCCGGAATTGACGCGCGTCTCCAGCGGTCATGAGGCAATCGCGCTTGCCAAAGAAGAGGGTCGCTTTGATCTGATTGTCACTACTCTCCATATCGATGATATGCACGCGATCGATTTTGCAAGATTAGTACGCGAGTCCGGTTTAAGAATTCCGGTTGTTCTTCTGGCTCATGACAACCGCGAGTTAAAATACCTGCTGATTCATCAGGATACTTCGGTCTTCGATAAAATTTTTATTTGGCAGGGGGATTTCCGCATCATCATCGCGATAATAAAGTATTTGGAAGATCATATAAACGTCGAGCACGATACGAGCATCGTCGGTATTCAAACGATTATCGTAGTTGAAGATAATATCCGATATTATTCATCTTTTCTCCCGCTTATCTACACTGAGATACTCAAGCAATCACAGCGATTGATATCGGAAGGTATAAATCAAACCCATAAGTTTCTTAGAATGCGTGCCCGCCCGAAGATTCTTCTCTGCTCAACGTACGAAGAAGCTTCCGATTACTATCAAAAATATAAAGATTATATGCTTGGTGTTATATCGGATGTCGATTTCCCGCATAATGGCGCGCAGGATCATCAGGCAGGAATAAAGCTTGCCCGGACTATCAAAGAAGAGCAACCGGACCTTCCGATATTACTTCTATCGAATGTTGGTGAAAATGAAAAGCCAGCGCATGAGGTAGGCGCGGCATTTGTGGTAAAGGATTCACCTTTGTTGTTGAATGAATTGCGCCAGTTCATGAACAAGTATTTCAGCTTCGGAGATTTTATATTCCGCACCCCCGAGGGAATCGAGGTTGGCAGGGCGAACGATTTGAAAAGTTTGGAAGAACAAATTAAAACAGTTCCTGAAGAAAGCCTGAAATTCCACGGAGAGCGAAATCATTTTTCAAATTGGTTGAAAGCGAGGACAGAATTTTGGCTCGCTCATCAGTTGAGACCCCGCAAGGTATCCGATTATTCTACAATCGGAGATCTTCGGCATGATCTAATAGATTCGTTGAAAAATTATCGAACGATCCGTCAGCGCGGCATAATAACAGATTTCGTTAAGGAGTCCTTCGATCCCGATACAAGCGTTGCTCGTATCGGCGGCGGTTCGTTGGGAGGAAAAGCCAGAGGTCTGGGTTTTGTTAATACACTCATCAATGATTACAATGTGCGCGATAGATTCGAAGGAATCACGATATCTGTTCCAGCCGCAGTCGTGATCGGAACCGATGTATTCGATCAGTTCCTAGATGAAAATGATCTGCGCGACTTTGCATTCAGTTGTAACGATGATCGGGAAATTACCAGGAAATTTCTTGAAGCTCCAAGGTTCCCCGAAGACATTTTGGGTGAGCTTGCCGCTTTCCTGGATATAATACGTACACCGCTTGCCGTTCGTTCGTCCAGTTTGTTGGAAGATTCTCAATATCATCCGTTCGCCGGTGTGTATGAGACGTACATGATTCCGAATAATCATTACAATCAGCTTGTACGATTGAACGATCTCCTGAACAGTATTAAGCGTGTCTACGCATCCACGTTTTATAAAAGCGCTAAAGATTACATCAAGATCACTTCGTATAGACTCGAAGAAGAAAAAATGGCAGTGATAGTCCAAAAGCTTGTAGGAACACCTTACGGTGACAGATTCTATCCGGATATATCGGGCGTGGCAAAATCGTATAATTTTTATCCTCTCTCGCCTCAAAAATCAACCGATGGAACCGTATCGGTCGCTCTTGGTTTGGGAAAAACAGTTGTCGACGGCGGTAATACGATCCGCTTCTGTCCTAAATATCCTCAAGACATTATTCAATTTTATTCCGTGAAAGAAGCTCTCGGCACTACACAGCACGAATTTTTCGCACTGCAGCTTAACGCTACATCTGATTTCGGATTTGAGACACATGACATGCTGATCAAATCACTCTCATTGGATGTTGCGGAACAGGATGGACCCCTACGATATGTCGGTTCAACTTATTCAGCCGAGAGTGATTCTCTTTCAGAAGGTCTTGGCAGACAGGGTGCAAGGGTTGTTACCTTCGCACCGATATTAATTGGTAAATTGTTTCCTCTACCACAGATACTCGAGCTGTTATTAGATATGGGGACATGGGGTATGGGAACACCAGTTGAAATCGAATTTGCTGTTAGCATGCTTCAAAAAAATGGAAACAATAGAGAGTTCGGATTGCTTCAAATGCGTCCCCTCGTTGTTCATCGTGAACCTGAACAGTTAAAGATTGAGAGTATCGATGAATCTCAATTGATATGCCAGAGTAATCAGGTATTGGGCAACGGAGTCATCGATGATATATATGACGTTGTTGTTGTTGACTATAATTTGTTCGAACGCTCAAAAAGCCGTGATGTCGCAAGGGAAGTGAGTATGATAAATGCTCAGTTGATTTCTGAACATCTGCCATATCTTCTGATAGGAATCGGGCGTTGGGGAACGCTGGATCCTTGGCTTGGCATACCCGTAAACTGGGAACAAATCGCCGGCGCCAGAGTCATCGTCGAAGCAGGCATGAAAGATATGATTGTTACGCCTTCGCAGGGTTCTCATTTCTTCCAGAATATTACCTCTTTCATGATAGGGTATTTCACGGTCAATCCCCAGAACCAACAAGGATATCTAGATTGGGAGTGGTTATTAAAACAAAAACCTGTAGAGGCGATGGCCTTTACTAAACATCTTCGTTTTGAGAAGCCAATCGTAGTAAAAATAAATGGACAACAATCGAATGGAGTTATTTTAAAACCCGAGGTGGATTATGAGTAAGAAATCAACCGGCGAGCACCAGCAGAAAGTTTTTGATGTATGTCCGCACTGTGGTCAGGAGTTAAGTCCATGGGAGAAAGTATTATTGGGAGTCGACCGTGCCCTGACATGCAAGCATTGTTGGTATAGAATAGTGCTGGATATGCTGCATGGCAAAAATTCACCTAATGAAGATCAATCAAAAAAGTAAAAGGTTAAAGTTATGGAATCATACAATTCTTTTCATGTTGCACAGGAACAGATAATGGAAGCGGCAAAGATATTAAATCTTGATAAAGCTACCATCGATCTTCTTACATGGCCCCAGAGAGAATTTAAATTTACAATTCCTGTAAGGATGGATAACGGGAATATAAATATATTTCATGCCTGGCGAATTCAATACAACACGTCTCGCGGTCCGGCAAAAGGCGGCATCCGGTTTCATCCTGATGAGACAGTCGATACGATTCGTGCGCTTGCATGCTGGATGACTTGGAAGACTGCGGTAGTAGATCTTCCGCTTGGCGGCGGGAAAGGCGGCGTTGTATGCGACCCTAAATCCATGTCCTTAAGAGAATTAGAAAATTTATCACGTGGTTACATACGTGGTGTGTTCGAACATCTGGGAATCGACAAAGATATTCCCGCACCCGATGTTTACACAAATCCCCAAACAATGGTTTGGATGATGGATGAATATGAGACGATCGTTCATCGGCATCAACCCGGAGTACTGACAGATAAACCGCTCCAGATGGGAGGTACCGAAGGCAGACGAGATGCAACAGCAAGAGGCGGAGTAGTGACTGTTCGTGAGGCATGTAAAATTCTTGGTGTCAACCCGAAAGGAAAATATGCGATTCAAGGTTTCGGTACTGCGGGTCAGCGGGCGGCACTTCTCCATCAGGAATTACTCGGCGGCGGAATGCTTATTGCAGTAAGCGATTCACGCGGAGCGATTTATAATTCCAAAGGATTCAATCCCAAAGAACTTGTTACGTATAAATTGACAACGGGTTCTGTGGTCGGATTCCCGGGGTCAACGCCAATTCATCACGATGAAGTTCTTGAAGCCAATGTGGAGGTACTATATCCGGCTGCGCTTGAGAATTCCATCAGTGATAGAAATGCATCGAGAATAAAAGCAAAAATTGTGTGTGAGCTTGCAAACGGTCCAACAACACCGGAAGCGGATGAGATACTTTATAAAAATCGGGTTCATGTTATTCCGGATATTCTTGGGAGCGCCGGTGGAGTAACGGTTTCTTATTTTGAAATGGTTCAGGACAGTTATTCGTTCTTCTGGGATGAAGATGTTGTGCATCAGCGGCTCGATCTTAAATTAACCAAGGCATATCATTCGGTACAGGAAGCAATCAGGGAAAAGAAAGTCCATCCGAGATTAGCTGCAATGATAGTCGGAGTCGCGCGGGTTGCTGAGTCGTGTAAACTTCGGGGTTGGGTGTGAGAAAACAGGTTATCACCTGTGACAAGCGTCTGATAGAATATTCTCAGATATGAGAGTATTTCGACGATTTTTCAAAATTTCTTTATTAAATTTTATTTGTATAGCTTTATCCTCTGGCACGCAAATTGACTTTTTTGGGTGATCAGAGCTTCCGCTTTTTCATGTAATCATTGTGTTAAATAATCATAGATTGAATTATGAACATAGGTATACCAAGGGAAGATCCTTCCAGGGAAAGAAGAGTCGGACTAACTCCTGCTGGTGTCCAATCGCTTGTCAGCAGCGGATGCCAGGTATTCATCGAGAAAGATGCAGGAATTGCGGCGCATTTTTCAAACGAAGAATATGAAAATGTCGGCGGCAAGATTGTCTACTCAACGGATGAGATCTTTGGTCGTTCAGAGGTCGTATTAAAAGTATCACCGCCCACTGTCGAGGATTGTCAGAGACTAACAGAGTCACAGACATTATTTTCAGCTCTTCATCTTGCGATCGCCAGAACAGAAACTGTGAATCTCTTACTCGAGAAAAAGATTTGCGCAGTAGCATTTGAACTTATGGAAGACCAGTACGGTGATCTTCCCATCCTCCTCGTGATGAGTGAGATTGCAGGACAAATGGCAATACAAGCGGCGGCACGATACCTAGAAAGCAACGCCAACGGAAGGGGTATAGTAATGGGTGGAATTACGGGAATACCCCCGGCAACAGTTCTTATTCTCGGCGCTGGAACAGTTGGCAGAGCCGCTACCCGGATCGCTTTGGGCTTAGGTGCAGAGGTGATTGTTTTGGATAAAGATTACAGCAGACTTCGCGCGCTTGCGAATCAATTCAATTATCGGATCGCAACGGCTATAGCTAATGAATACAATATTCAAAAAGCATTGCATTATGCCGATGTTCTCATCGGTGCCGTTCTTATTAAAGCAGAACGCGCACCTCATGTGATAACTGAAGAGATGGTTAAGAAAATGAAACCCGGCTCAATTATTGTCGATGTCTCAATCGATCAGGGAGGATGCATTGAGACGAGCAGGCCTACTACATTGGAAAATCCGACCTATGTAGTTCATAATGTAATCCATTATTGCGTACCCAACATGCCGGCTAACGTCGCGCGCACTGCTACATATGGTTTAACAAACGCTTTGTTGCCGTACTTGACGGAGGTTGTACAAAAAGGTATAAATCAAACACTACGTGATAATATCGGACTCGCTCGCGGAGTTTGCACTTTCGATGGAGCTTGCACTAACGATGTGATCGCCCGAAGATTCGGCATTAAGCCGATTGATATTCAAACAATGTTAACTGAGTAAAAAATCTCGCACTGTGAACTATGAACTGGGTTACACAATATAAACAAAAACTTACAACTCCGGAAGAAGCGGTATCTCATGTTAAATCTGAGGATAAGATTTTTATCAGCGGTAATGCTGCCACACCGTTTATTTTAATAGAACCGCTTGCGGCGCGTAAAGACGAACTAAATCATGTTGAAGTAAACCATGTTCTCTTGATTGGAGACGATCCGCTGTCGAAACCAGGCATGGAGGAACACTTTCGGCACAACTCGTTATTCGTAGGACCGGCAGATCGCAAGGCAATCAACGAGGGACGATCTGATTATGTGCCGATATTTCTCTTTGAGATTCCATCTTTATTCACTCAAAAACTTATACCTCTTGATGTTGCGATTATTCAGGTGTCTCCACCCGATGAACATGGATTCATGAGCTATGGGGTCGAATGCCTTGCGACCAAAGCCGCCGCTGAGAGTGCGAAGCTCGTGATTGCACAAGTTAATGAAAGAATGCCCAGAACGCTCGGTGATTCCTTCATACATGTATCGAGGGTTCATCGGTTAGTCGAATATTCGAATGAATTACCCGAATTATCCAAAGATCCTCCATCAGAAATTGAATATCGGATCGGGCAATACATTGCAGAGTTAGTGGAAGACAATTCAACATTACAATTGGGCATCGGCGGAATTCCGGACGCTGTGCTTCAATCGTTGACGAACAAGCGAGATCTTGGTATTCACACTGAAATGGTGTCGGATGGTATTGTAAAGCTGATCGATTCAGGAATAATAACAAACGCAAAAAAAACATTGCATCCCGGTAAGATTATTGCAACGTTTATTTTCGGATCGCGGCAGCTTTATTCTTATGTTGACAATAATCCTTATTTCGAGATTCACCCTGCCGATTATACGAACGATCCGTTTATAGTATCGAGAAATGAAAAAATGGTGGCGATTAATTCGGCTATTGAAATAGATATTACCGGACAGGTTTGCTCCGATTCTATCGGCTCGAAAATTTACAGCGGTTTTGGCGGTCAGCTCGATTTCATACGCGGCGCCGCTCGCTCAAAAGGAGGTAAACCAATAATCGCTCTTCCATCGACTACGAAGAACAATACAATATCACGAATCGTACCCATGCTAAAATCCGGCGCGGGTGTTGTCACAACCCGAGCCGATGTTCATTACATCGTTACGGAATACGGGATCGCTTATCTTCACGGTAAGAATCTCGGTCAGCGTGTTAAAGCGCTGATTAATATTTCACATCCGGAATTTCGTGAACAATTGGAACAATATGCCTTTGAACAAAATTATTTATCGCCGTCGTTTTACATGAACACCGGAAAGGCAATCCGATAACAAAATTATTATGATGTTGCCGATACGTTGTTTGAAGTAAGAGCGTTACAATAGTACACTTGAACATAAGAAGAAATCTTCAAAACTAACAGGAAGGTTAGAATCATGATACGCAAACAAGACGCACTAGATTATCACTCGCAGGGCCGTCGGGGAAAAATAGAAGTTATTCCAACGAAACCGTGTGCAACCCAACGCGATCTCTCGCTTGCATATTCACCGGGTGTTGCAGATCCTTGTCTTGAAATCGAAAAGAATCCCGAAGACGCTTTTCTCTATACTGCAAAAGGAAATTTAGTCGCGGTGATAAGCAACGGTACTGCCGTGTTAGGTCTCGGTGATATCGGCGCATTGGCAGGTAAGCCCGTTATGGAGGGGAAGGGCGTTCTCTTTAAGAAATTTGCCGATATTGATGTATTCGATATCGAAATAGATTCCCATGATCCGAAAGAGATAATTAAGGCGGTAAAACTTTTAGAGCCGACATTTGGAGGCATTAATCTTGAAGACATTAAAGCGCCTGAGTGTTTCGAGATCGAAGAAGAACTGAAAAAAATAATGAACATACCTGTTTTTCACGATGATCAGCATGGAACAGCAATCATAAGCGGTGCGGGATTAATAAATGCACTTGAGCTCTGCGGTAAGAAAATAAATGAGGTAAAAATAGTGTTTAGTGGAGCAGGTGCCGCAGGTATTGCCTGTGCAAAATATTATGAAACCCTTGGTGCGAACCGAAATAATATCCGGCTTGTGGACACGAAGGGGGTTGTTTACAAGGGCAGGAAGGAAGGAATGAATAAATACAAAGAATATTTTGCCGTTGATACTGAGGATCGAACGCTCAGTGATGCAATGAAAGGAGCGGATGTTTTTTGTGGTGTATCTGTGAAAGACCTTGTAACAAAGGAAATGGTTCGGTCAATGGCTGATAAACCCATCGTCTTTGCGATGGCTAATCCTGATCCGGAAATTACATATCCTGACGCGGTCGCTGCGCGGGATGATGTTATTATGGGTACTGGTCGCTCGGATTATCCGAACCAGGTCAACAATGTTCTTGGATTTCCGTTTATCTTCCGCGGCGCATTGGATGTTCGCGCAACCCAAATTAACGACAAGATGAAAGTTGCCGCATCAATGGCGCTTGCTAAACTTGCGAAGGAAGATGTGCCGGATTCTGTGATACGTGCATACGGCGGAAAGAAACTCGGATTCGGGAAAGATTATATCATTCCGAAACCTCTTGATCCTCGTGTTCTATTGTGGGAAGCCCCGGCAGTTGCCAAAACAGCGATGGAAACCGGCGTGGCTCGTGTCCAGATAAAAGATTTTGAAGCATATAGGGATTCACTTGAGGCACGCCTCGGCAAATCACGCGAAGTAATGCGTGTTTTTATACATAAAGCACAACGATCACCGAAAAAAATTGTGTTTCCGGAAGGCGAAGAATCTAAAATTCTCCGTGCGGCGCAAATTATTCTTGATGAGAAAATTGCTCATCCAATCCTATTGGGGGATGTTAAAGTTATCGAGCATAAGATTAAAGAACTGGGCGGTGAGCTGGATGGTATCGAAATAATAAATCCGGTTGAGTCGCCAAAGTATCGAGACTATGTAGCGAAGTTTTATGAAAACCGGAAACGCAGAGGCACGACTCATTTCGATGCCGAAAGATTACTCAAGATAGAGAATTATTACGGCATGATGATGGTGCGCGAGGGTGATGCGGATGGTTTAATCTCCGGATTGACTCAGAATTACCCAGAAACCGTCAAGCCTGCGTTACAGATTATCGGGCACCGTGATGATATGGATATTGTCGCGGGACTTTATATGATGATTTTCAAAAACGAGATCATCTTTATTGCCGATGCAACAGTGAATATCGAGCCGACAGCAGAACAACTTGCACAGATCGCAATGCTTACGGCAGAAAAAGTACGGCAATATGATGTCGAGCCGAGAATCGCGATGCTTTCGTTCAGTAACTTCGGCAGTACACATCATCCACTTACCGATAAAGTAAAATCGGCTGTTGAAATTGTAAAAAAGAAATTGCCCAGTCTGATAATCGATGGCGAGATGCAAGCCGATACAGCCGTAGTGCCGGATATCGTAAATGAAATCTATCCGTTTAGTACACTAAAAGGCGGAGCGAATGTTCTAATTTGTCCCGACCTGACGTCGGCGAATATCGCATATAAATTGTTAGCTCGTCTGGGTGGTGCTACTGCGGTTGGACCGATATTGATGGGTATAAGAAAACCGGTTTATCTGCTCATACCGGGGAATGATGTAACGGATATCGTCAATATTACAGCGATGGCTGTTCAGGATGCCCAACGGCACGAATAAAAACTGATGGTCTTGAAAAGTATTAAGAGCAATTAACCATAGAAAATGTATTAACTGAATAAATAATTGAGGAAAAAACATGGCAGTACGTGGAACCGTTAAGATCGATGTCGAGACATGTAAGGGGTGCGAGCTTTGTATCGAAGCATGTCCCCAGGATAGTCTCGCGATGTCGAAGGAAATAAATACAAAAGGATATCACTACGCCGTTCTTATTCAGGATAATTGTACCGGCTGCATTAATTGTGCATTAGTATGTCCGGATGCAGTTATTACTGTATACAGAGCGGGGAAAAAGAAAGATCCAATTGCAACGATTACGAATGTAAAGCATGATATTAAAATTATGGTTGATAATCCGGATGTTCCAGCCGGGGAAGGGAGATTGGACATATGAGTGAAGTTCTATTAATGGAGGGTAATGAAGCGGCAGCTGAGGCAGCAATACTTGCCGGGTGCGATGCTTATTTTGGTTATCCTATCACACCGCAATCTGAGGTTATCGAATATCTCGCAGATCAAGGACGCAAACGTGGCATGGTTGTTATGCAGGTGGAGAGTGAAGTCGCTGCAATCAATATGGTTTATGGTGCGGCTGGTGCCGGTGCGCGCGTGATGACGTCTTCGTCAAGTCCCGGAATCAGTCTAATGCAGGAAGGACTATCGTATATAGCCTGCGCCGAACTGCCTTGCTTGCTGATAAACATTAACCGCGGTGGTCCCGGGTTGGGAACAATCCAGCCGTCACAAGGTGATTACTTCCAATCAGTTAAAGGCGGCGGACACGGAGATTATCATTTAATAGTATTAGCTCCAGCAAGCGTACAAGAGATGGCTGATTATGTTTATCTCGGTTTTGATCTTGCCGATAAATACAGAAATCCGGTTTTAATACTGGCTGATGGCGCACTCGGGCAGATGATGGAAAAAGTTATTTTTCCCGACTACGATCCTAAACAGCGTAAAATATCAAAGCCGTGGGCTACAACCGGCAAGACAGCTAACCGTCCGCCCAACGTTATCACTTCACTTCATCTGCAGTCCGAAGACATGGAAAAAATCAATATCCATCTTCAAGAAAAGTACCGTCAGATCGAAAAGAATGAAGTACGATACGAATTGATATCGACAGATGATGCAGAATATCTTTTAGTTGCATACGGACTTTCTGCCAGGATATGCCAAAGGGTAATTGAAATAGCGCGCCAGCAAGGAATAAAGGTTGGTTTGTTACGTCCAATTTCTCTTTATCCATACCCTTACGAGATGGTAAGCAAATTGGCGGATCAGGTGCGCGGCATTCTTGTTGTAGAGATGAACGCCGGTCAGATGGTTGAAGATGTTAGACTCGGGGTGAACGGTAAAATACCCGTTGATTTTTATGGCAGAATGGGCGGCATCATTCCGACACCTGAAGATACATTAACATCTCTCAAGAAATTAATGAATAAGACTCAGCCGAAAAAATCTTCTGAGAAATTGATTAAGGAAAAGGTGTAATATGAATGGAACACAAGAACCAATAAACGGGATGGAAGTAGTTTGGGAAAAACCCAGCACGCTGACTGAAACCCGGATGCATTATTGCCCGGGCTGCGGTCACGGCGTCGTTCATAAAGTTCTTATGGATGTTATAGAAGAAATGGGTATTCAGGATAAAACTATCGGTGTAGCTCCGGTTGGCTGTTCTGTGATCGCGTATAATTATATGAATATAGATATGCAGGAAGCGGCTCATGGGCGCGCAACGGCTGTTGCCACTGGCGTTAAAAGAGTGCTTCCCGATAAGATTGTTTTCACATATCAAGGTGACGGTGATCTTGCCGCAATCGGAACCGCCGAAACCATGCACGCTTGCAATCGCGGTGAAAATTTTCTTATCGTTTTCATCAACAACGGCATCTATGGAATGACCGGCGGACAAATGGCTCCTACTTCAATTGTTGGAATGAAAACAAGCACAACACCTGAAGGAAGAGAAGTACACACACAGGGTCACCCGTTTAAAATTACAGAGATAATCGCAATGTTACCCGGAACATACTACGTTACGAGACATTCGGTCCACACACCGACCACGGTGCGTCATTTTAAAAAAGCTGTAGAAAAAGCGTTCAAATATCAGCAAGAGAAAAAAGGAACATGCCTGATTGAAGTCGTATCGAATTGTCCTTCGGGGTGGAAGATGACTCCGCTTCAATCGAACAAATGGATTGAGGAAAAAATGTTCCCATTTTACCCGCCGGGTGATTTAAAGGTAGATGGTAAATTAGTCGAGAAGAAACCTATCCCACCCGCAGCCACAACAGAAATAAAGGAGAGCAAGTAATGACGCATGAAATAATATTTGCAGGATTTGGAGGACAAGGAATTCTTTCTATGGGAATGACATTGGCTTATTCCGGTGTGGTTGAAGGTAAAGAAGTATCGTGGATGCCGTCCTACGGTCCGGAGATGCGCGGCGGAACAGCAAACTGCATTGTCATAGTATCCGACAAGAGAATTAGTTCTCCGATCGTTTCTAAATTCGACGCATTAGTTGCTATGAACCAACCATCTGTCGATAAATTTGAAAAATCAATAAAGCCCAACGGTCTTCTTATATACGATAGCGGTAATATTGTCGTGCCGCCCACACGCACCGATATTACAGTAGCCCCTGTAGACATCGAATCGGAAGTACTTAAGTTGAATAATCTGAAGGTACGCAATATGGTAATGCTCGGCGCTTTTTTAAGCGTTTGCCAGGTCGTGAGCATCAGTTCGGTAGTTAAGGCATTGCCGAAAGTATTTCCCGAGCGTTATCATCATCTATTAAAAATCAATCAGGAAGCACTCGAACGTGGTGAAAAATTAGTTATCGAGGCAGCAACACCAATAGCATAATCGAGGATTTTATGAAACAGGATGTGAAATGTGCGCATGGATGTAAGGAATTCTGTACCGCAATGGAGATTGCAACTCTGCGTGAGAAGGAAGCTATACTTCAATATGATGCGTTGCGCGATGAATGTGATTATCCCGACGTCAAGGCGATATTGAATGAGTTAATTCTCCAAAGAGAAAAATCAATTCGCCTTCTTGAGGAGGCAAAACTGCTAATGAAATCGAAATTTGAAGTACTGGATCAGATCCATGATGGCTTTAAAACTTAATCGAATTCCGAAAACCCAATTTGGTTGGTTGAAAAAGGCATTATTATTTATTGAATTAAGCTGATATCAGGCATACGCATTAAACTGATGCAGATGTTCTTTGTGTAACTTAATAATAAACGAACAGACCGATATTTAAAATGTACTCTATCGGAGAATTTCATGTATATAGGTGTAGAAGAAACACATTATGAATATCGCCCTCGTCTAATCATCTGGCAATTGACATCTGCCGGTGATCTGTCAGGAATGCAGAATGCTGTCCTATCTCAACACGAATGCCTGCTGATACTCGATAGTATTGCACGTTTCGCGAAACCGATTGTTGTTTTCACAGGCCCAGATATCACTTCCAGAACCGATCTTCATAAGATCGTCAGTTATGGCAACACATTGGGATTAAAGACGATTGTTGAAGTTAAACCCGATCAACTCACCGCTAATCTTGCAGAACAATTTCATCAATTCGGATCGCGCGTATTTCGTTTAACAATCGATGGTTGTATCGATGAAGATGGCGAGATGCGTTTCAAGCAAACTCCAAGCTACCTCAAGCTGGAAGGAGCTGTCAAGTTGTTGAGAGAGAAAAAATTTGAAATACATTTCAGTGTTAAAATCGACCAGCCGAACTTAAGGAAACTTGGATATTATCTGGATTATGCTTTTCGTTGTAATGCCCAGGGTTTATATTGTCATCTCTCTTTCGATAAATCTATACCAGAAGTAGCGGTAGGAGACGGGTTTTCTCATTCATTAGATGAATTCATCGGGAGTATATCGGATATGAAATATCTTGTCCCGAACGATATGTATTTTTCTCCGCAATGTGTGAAATATATTCCGTATTCGGTCGGCGATAATGGTTTCGATTTTTCCCATTCGGAACATCCCCGCTGGATTCACTGCTGTCTTGCAGGAAAATCGTTCGCATACATCGCCGAAGATGGAAAAGTATATATGTGCAGTACCCGGTGTAAAGAATGCGGCGACCTGAGAGAAAATAATTACGATTTTAAACGATTATGGTCGAGTGCATCCATCCTCAATTTGCTGCGCTCATACCAGCGTACTTGCGTCCAAACAAGATTGCTGTTCAAGGAGCATAATATTCTCTTTAATAATCATGATGTGATGATAAATAATTTGATGGAGATAAAACAATGAAAAATAAAAAAAACAAACTTCCTTATTCCCTTGAAACAGGATTAATACACGGTAAATCGCTTACAAAGAAATGGGACTTTAGTCATCACGTAGTTCCGCCAATTTCTTCGTCATGCACATTCCGTCTTGAATCGACGCGTCGCGGTGCGCTGGGCTTTGCCGAATTTGCACATCATACCGGTCAGCAAGCCGTCAAATCAAGAGCGCCGATTTATATTTATGACCGGCTTGGCGAACCTAACAAAGAAGTTCTCGAAGAAAATCTCGCCGCCGCTGAAAAAGGGGATATCGCTGTAACGTTCTCTACCGGCATGGCAGCCGTTGCCGCGGCATTGGGCGCAGTTACCGGTGTTGGTGATGAGATCATTGCCCATAATATTTTGTACGGCTGCACATACTCGCTACTGACAAATTGGTATCCACGCTACCAGATCAGCACGAAGTTTGTGGATATGAAGGATCCCCGAAATATTAAAAAGCTTATCACGTCCCACACACGCGTCATTTATTTCGAGACGCCGGTTAATCCCACACTTGAGCTTATCGATATTGCGGCTGTCGTCCGTATGGTTAAGGAGGCGAATAAAAAAAGACCCAAGACCAGAAAAATATACGTTGTCATAGATAACACGTTTGCAAGTCCGTATTGCCAGAGACCTCTTGAGTTTGGTGTGGATTTTGTGATTGCCTCATTAACTAAAAATATATGCGGTTTCGGAACCGATATGGGCGGTGTTGTGATCGGTCCTAACTGGAGCTATGATATTCTTCTATTATATAGGAAAGATTTTGGAGGCGCTCTTGCCGCAAAAAGCGCATGGCCCCTTCTGGTTTATGGATTGCCGAGTTTGTCTGTGCGCATGAGACAGCAAATGATAAGCGCCCATGCGATTTCAACTTTTCTTCAGAGTGATCCGCGGGTTAAATTTGTAAGTTATCCCGGGCTTAAATCATTTCCACAATATGAATTAGCGCAGAAACAAATGCGCGATTATGATGGTAAATTTGCGCCGGGTAGTATTCTATACTTTACACTCAAGGGCAAGACGCCGCAAATTCAGCATAAAAGAGGCGCTAAGTTTATAAATTATGTTGCGAAGAATGCTTATTCAATTACCCTTGCTGTTAGTCTTGGGCATATCCGCACTTTAATAGAACATCCAAGTTCAATGACGCATTCGGCTATTCCACTGGTAGAGCAAATGAATAGCGGTTTAGACCCGGGAGGGATTCGACTATCGATTGGATTGGAAAAGCCAGCCGATATAATTCGTGATCTCGCGAAAGCATTGGATAATTTATAAGTTGAAAACAAGCTAAAGTACAATAAACGAAGAACACCCGCATGTTTTCCGCGAAAGATACCGCTTACGAAAATAATCCTTTAAGCATCAAATATCATGTAAAAAAGTATTTGATTAAAAATAAAGAACGGATTAAAAATAAACTTGTTGTGGATTTTCCTGCGGGTAACGGGGTAACCTCAAGGATTGTGAAGAAGTTGGGAGGAACGCCGGTAGCTTTCGATCTTTTCCCGGAATATTTTCAGCTTGAAGATCTAACGTGCAGTCGTGCTAACGTGCTGGAAGGTGTTCCCTTGAATGATGATTATGCAGATTTTGTTATCTGTCAAGAAGGGATTGAACATTTTTCAGATCAATTCAAAGCTTTGAAGGAATTCAACAGAATCCTCAAGAAGAACGGTTCGTTAATCATCACCACACCAAACTACTCAAATCTACGGTCGCGGCTAAGTTACTTCCTCTCGGAGAGCGAGAGGTTTCCTTCCTTAATGCCGCCGAATGAATTTGATTCAGTCTGGATGAACGAAAAAGATATTTCCGATGAATTCTATTTCGGGCATGTTTTTTTAATCGGGATTCAAAAACTTCGTCTCCTGGCGAAGCTGGCAGGATTTAGCATCAAACATATTCAATTCACGCGTGTAAAAAATTCAGCGCTTTTTATTTTGATGTTTGCGTATCCGTTCATAATTTTGTCGAACTGGTTTTCATACTTGAAGAATATTAGAAAGAATAATAATGCAGATGAGTCCTCAAAAAGGGAAGTCTATAAAGAGATTTTTAAACTGAATATCAATCCCAAAATATTGATTGATGGACATCTCTTTATTGAGTTTACAAAAGACAAGAATATCAAAGAAGCAATTAACGATCTAAAAAGTGTTCACAAACATTTTGGTATAACATAGAATGACAAGTAAGTCTTTAATAGAAACCTTCCTTTCCCAGAGCACCCTTGCCATAGTGGGTGTATCCCGCAACGATAAAAAATTCGGTAATGTAATATTCAGAGAGCTATCGGCAAAAGGGTATAAAATCCTGCCTGTTAATCCGAAGGCGGATCGTATTGGTGAAGAACTCTGCTATCCGAGTTTAAAAGCTTTACCCGAACCCGTTGATGGTTTGATTATCGTTGTCCCGCCTGCTCAAACCGAGCAAGTTGTGCAGGATGCCGCTGCTGCAGGAATTAAGCGTGTGTGGATGCAGCAGGGTTCTCAATCGAAGATATCGGTGGAGTTTTGTGAAGAGAACGGTATTAGTGTTGTGGCAGGTGAGTGTATATTGATGTTTGCGGAGCCGACAGCATTTTTCCATCGTTTGCATCGTTCCATCTGGAAATTAATCGGGAAATTACCAAAGTAACGAATGTCTAAAGCTGATCAATATCTACAATCTATTATATCGAAACACCGGAAAGAAACCGGTGCAAACTTGCAGGCATATCAGACCGCCCGAAAGTTCATGCCAACTCTGCGCGGTTGGGCTGGCGAAACATTGATAGATATTACCTTTGCAGGATCTTACGCAAAAGGAACCGGTGTTGAAGGCTCGACTGATATTGATCTTTTGATTTTGCTCGATGCGCATACTTGCGACGGCATGAAAGATCTGTATGAGAATCTTTATTCTTACCTCGATTCAAAATTAATTGGACCCATTCAGCGCAACTTATCGATCGGAGTAAATCATTCAGGGATATTTATGGATATATTGCTTGCCAGAAGGTTGATATCAAATTCTGGAATGCACGATTTGTATTGTAATATACACAAGACATCTATTAAAACTAATACCATTCTGCATAATGAAATAATTGGCGGTTCGGGATTTACTGAAGAAATTCAAGCGATTAAAATCTGGCGCAATGTTAATAGAGTTATATTTCCATCATTCTATTTAGAGTTAACCATATTAGATGTTCTGGCGAATCGAAAAAAAAGGAATCTGAGCGATAATATACTGGAGATTTTCCTTTATCTGGAAGATATTTTTGTTAAAAAGCAAGTTTGCGACCCGGTAAATTTACACAATATAATCTCTGATGAATTAACGATTCAAGAGAAACTCGATATTGCCACATTAGCCAGACGAACACAGTTGGCAGCGAATTGGGAGGATATGATCTGGTAATTTATTTCCTCCGGATGAATTATTTTTGTTCGTCATATAGTTGAAATGTTTTGGCTGTTGGGTGCGGACAGTACCACAGGATCATGCAAGTTCAGGAGAACGGATTGCACCTGGGGATAGATATTGGTTCTCCTTGCTTCCATCCTATTTTTTCGTTAAATTTATATCGTTTTTAAAATATTACGCCGATCCCGCAATTGTTGAATTTGGGCGGGATGGCGTTTTTTATCTCGTTCTTGCAGTTTTTTACTATCTTTCATTATAATGTTTGAAGACTTAACCCAAAAATTAGAAACGGTATTCAAGAAACTTCGTGGTCAGGGAAAGATCACCGAAGCGAACATCAGCGAATCGCTTCGCGAAGTTCGTCGTGTTTTACTCGATGCCGATGTGAATTACAAGGTTGTCAAACAGTTTATTGATGATGTTCAGAAGCGATCCGTTGGCCAGGAAGTTTTAACAAGCCTAACCCCGGGTCAGCTTATCGTTAAAATTATCTTCGATGAGCTTGTGAAGTTAATGGGTTCCACGCAAGCAGAGATAAAATATTCACCGCTGCCCCCAACCGTAATCATGGTTGCAGGTTTGCAAGGATCTGGTAAAACAACATTTTGCGCGAAGCTTGCTTATTATTTAAAGAGTAAAGGAAAATTCCCGATACTTGTTGCGGCAGATGTTCATCGACCGGCGGCAATCGATCAACTGGAGATGTTGGGGAAACAGATTCAGGTTCCGGTGATAGCCGAACGCGGCAAGAGTGCGATAGAAATTGCTCATGGATCGATTGAGAAAGTGCGAAAAGCTGTTAGAGATGTCGTCATAATCGATACTGCTGGTCGTCTGCATATCGATGAAGAAATGATGCGGGAAGTAGAAACCATCAAAGAGAAAGTTACACCGAATGAAATTCTCTTCGTTGTCGATTCAATGACGGGTCAGGATGCGGTGAATACCGCGAAAGCATTTCACGACAAGCTGGATTTTGATGGCGTTGTTCTAACAAAGCTCGACGGCGACACGCGCGGCGGCGCGGCAATCTCAATTCGGTCAGTGGTCAACAAACCTATCAAGTTTGTCGGCATCGGCGAAAAGCTCGATGCGCTTGAAGTGTTTCATCCCGACAGGATGGCTACAAGAATATTAGGTATGGGCGATATCGTCACTTTCGTTGAAAAAGCTCAGACTCAATACGACGAACAGAAAGTTCAGAAACTTGAGGAAAAATTACGTAAATCTCAGTTTACATTCGAGGATTTTTTAGATCAACTGCACGAAATAAAAAAGATGGGCTCGGTACAACAGCTTCTTAGCATGATCCCCGGTATGAATCGTTTGCCGGTGAATTCTGCGGTTGATGATAAAGCGCTTACCCGTGTAGAAGCGATCATCCAATCGATGACGAAAGAAGAACGGGTAAAACCTCAGATCATTAACGGCACCCGCCGCCGCCGGATAGCGATTGGAAGCGGCACTTCAATTCAGGAAGTCAATAAGATGCTTAAGCAGTTCGGTGAAATGCAAAAGATGATGAAGACTTTTTCCAAAGGCAAGATGCCAAGAATGTTTCAGGGAATGAAATTAGCAAACTAAGAAATCTAAAAGTAAATAATATCTAATAAAGGAGTAGTAACATTGGTAAAATTAAGATTGCGGCGGATTGGGAAGAAGAAGCAGCCGATCTATAAAATTGTGGCTGCCGATTCTCGCGCAGCACGCAGTGGTAAGTTCATCGAAGCCATCGGGCAATATAATCCATTGCTAAACCCTATCGGAATCACATGCAATGAGGCGCGCCTCTTCACGTGGTTGAAGAATGGTGCACAGCCGACTGATACAGTACGCAGTCTTCTGCAGCGCAAGGGTTTATGGCTGAAATGGAGATTGGTGAAGAAAGGTTCTGATGAAGCCACTATAACGGCAGAACTTGAAAAATGGCAGGGGCTGCAGGTTGAAAAATTGGGTCGTGAAGTAGAGCGAAAAGCTCGCCGGAAAGCCGCGAAAAAGAAAAAGCGGACAGCTGAAGCGACGCCGGTGCCAACAACTCCCGCTCCGGTTGAAGCTACTGCCGAACAGGTATCGTAAATAGAATAATAATAGTTATTCGCTAACTCATAACTGCAACCATTCCGCAATTGACGGCATGGGGAATCTCACAGATACGATTGCGAATTTTAGTGATGCTTCGTAGAGATTCGATGGTGTTAACGTACGAATGGAGGACGCATGAAAGATTTCGTCGAATACATCGCCAAGCAGCTTGTCGATCAACCCGATTTAGTGGTTATCGATGAAGAAAAAAGGGATGATAAACTCATCCTGAAATTGAAAGTTGCGCAGCCTGATATAGGTAAGGTTATCGGCAAGAGAGGTAGAACAGCTTTTGCGTTGCGTACACTGGTTGCTGCAGTCGGCAAGAAAATGGGAAAGAAAGTTTCCCTCGAAGTAATTGATTAGCTGAGCTTCGACAGATAAAATATTATTGACCTGCTGTCGAAGAGAAGTAATAATTTAGATATTCCTTTTGCACTGTTAGAATAGTGAACCTCTTCGCTGTAGCAAAAATTGTCGGATGCTTTGGCATCAAAGGATTCGTTAAAGTTCAATTGCTCACGCATTCAGCACCGCGGTTGAACAAACTGCGGAATATATTTATCGGAATTTCGGAAAACACTGCTGTCCCGGCTGTCATCGAAGAAATTGTCTTCAATAGAAATCCGGCTTTAGTGAAATTGCAGGATGTGAATGACAGAACATCGGCTGAAAAAAACGCTGGTAAATTCCTTTATGTCGATGAGCAGAATGTAGCGTTTCCGCCAAAAGGATCGTATTTTATACACGATATTATCGGGTATGAAGTCTGGTCGGAGACTGATAATTATATCGGTAAATTAGCCGATGTTTATAAATTACCCGCACAGGATGTATGGGTTGTTGAAAAGGATGGAAAACAATTTTTGATTCCCGCGGTAAAAGATTTTATAAAGGTTGTTGACACGGGAAAACATAAGATTATCGTAACGGTAATCGAAGGATTGATAGAAGAGTAGTCGGATATGCGCATAGATATTATTACCGGATTTCCAAAGTTGCTCCGCAGTCCGCTTAACGAAAGTATTATCCGGCAGGCAAAGAAGAAGAAATTAGTTTCAATCCGTGCGCACGATTTGAGAAAGTATGCTCACGATAAACACAAGACGATTGACGACACGCCGTACGGCGGCGGCGCGGGAATGATCCTGAAACCCGAACCGATCTTCGAGTGTATAGAATCGCTTCAACAAAAGCGAACATACGATGAAGTGATTTACCTGACTGCTGACGGCGATCTTTTTAATCAAAAGACTGCCAATCAACTGTCACTGAATAAGAATTTAATATTGTTGTGCGGACACTATAAGGGAATAGACGAGCGTGTCCGTCAGAAACTTGTAACAAAGGAAATATCGATAGGTGATTATGTTCTGACCGGCGGCGAGCTTGCCGCACTTATCGTCGTGGATGCACTTATAAGACTGCTTCCCGGAGTTTTGGGCGACAGCGAATCGATGCTGACCGATTCATTTCAAGATGGTTTGCTCGATTGCCCGTACTACACGAAGCCGGCAGAATATACGGGATTGAAAGTACCGGAAGTGCTACTCTCCGGTGATCATAAAAAAATAGAACGTTGGCGGCGCGAAGAACGATTAGAGCGTACACGTGTTCGTCGTAAGAATCTGATATCATAATAATAAGGAAAAACTATAATGGAAAAAATGAAGCTGGTCGAAGCAACACAGATGAAGACCGATCTTCCGCAATTTCGCGCAGGCGATACGATTAACGTTCATGTTCGCGTTATCGAAGGTGACAAAGAGCGCATCCAGCAATTTCAGGGTGTGGTCATCGGACGGCACGGCGATGGATTGCGCGCTACGTTCACTGTGCGTAAGATTTCTAACGGTGTCGGGGTTGAGCGTATATTCCCGCTACATTCACCGCGAGTTGCGAAGATCGATATAATGAAAGAAGGCAATGTACGCCGATCAAAGATGTACTATCTGCGCGAGCTTGCCGCGAAACAAATCCGCCAGAAAACATCGGGCGACTAAATTTTGTGGCAAAACGTATTGGGGTTATCTCGCATCTCTATGCGCAGCCGTTGTTCAGCGGCTTCAAGGGGCGAGAGCATCCGCTGTTCTTAGCTGTTGAAGACTCATCCGCACAACTTGCGATAAAGCTCCGTCAAAAAAATCTTGACGGAGCTTTCTTGTCTCCGATAGATTATGCTAAAGATTATTCAATGTACCGTATCGTGCCGGAGGTTGGTGCAGTCTCGGAAGGTGAGAGCGGCGCGATTATGCTTTTCTTTAATGAGAATTTAGCCCGGATTAATACTATTGCAGTTCATCCGGAAAACGTTTCGGAAATTGTACTTGCCAGTATTGTGCTATCTGAGAAATTCGATATAAAACCAAAAATCATTCCTATCATACAAGGTGTAGAAGCCGGACTTCAGCAAGCAGATGCTTTTTTGGCTGTCGGAGATGAAGCGTTTAATCTGAAAGATAGAACAAATAAAATGGATCTCGTCGATGAGTGGATGGATATTACGGATTTACCGTATGTCCACGGGATTTGGGTCGCGCGTGAAGATGCGTTGATAAAGGAAGAAATAAAATCGCTTATCGAAATGGGCAAAAAAGGCGCTGCAATGTTGAATGAAGATTCAGCGGTTGAATCGCAATTTCCCTTATTGCAATTCAGCTACGATCTTGATGATAATGCTTCGTCATATCTCACCGAATTTTTCAGGATGGCGTACTATCACGGCATCCTTAAAGATTTGCCGGATATAAAGTTTTTTGAGCTGTAGCCGCAGACTTTTGAGCCAGAGGCTCATCCGCCTGTGGCGGAATGTCTGCGTTCGTGGTATCTTTGCACGCAAGCTGAAGCTTGTGGCTACTAGATTGAAAACCTATCAAATTGTTCAAATGAAGATATCTTTTCCCATTTCGAGTAATTTAATACCATTTGATAAAAGATGTTGATACTTATTGGCTTTATCAGAGGTCTCAACAATTTTTTTCCATACGCCTTTAATCTTATCAATTGCTCTTTTGCCGTCATCGTTTTGTAATTTTGAAGCGTCTTTAATAAGGTCTACGTAGGCTTTATAGTAAGCAGTACTAAACGCTTTTACTCCTATTATATGATAATTACTTAAAGCTTCCTCAATAAGCTTTAGCTGGTTGACTACAAACACCTTTACGTCGGATGAATATTCACTCTTTGAAAGAGAATTTCGGAAATTTTCGATCCCACTCTTGATAGTATTAAGATCATCCTCTGAGATCATTTCTTCTTCGTCAGGTAATAGTTGTGAGCATATATTTAATAAGTTTAATACATCATGAGAAAGGGCTCCGCGAATATTAGCCCAGTTTTGGTATAATATCTGTGGACGCAGTACTCCCTCAACACTCTTGATCGCGCGTTCATAAGTATTGGTATCAATATTTACACGCTTCAT
Organism: Bacteroidota bacterium; assembly: GCA_020056225.1. GTDB lineage: Bacteria > Bacteroidota > Ignavibacteria > UBA10030 > SZUA-254 > JAGVIE01. Next base: position 61,642 of record JAGVIE010000002.1, on the reverse strand, counting down.
GCCCTCCGAAATTGCAATTATCTCAGCCCTGAGTAGGTTTAATTTTTCGAGGACCTTATATGCGGATGAAAGCTCATCATCATTAGAAATGTTAAGTATTTTTTGCCATACCTCGATTGTCGGTTCGCTGACTAATTTCGAAGCACTCTCCATAATTTTCATTACTCTATAAGCAGAATTTATTCGGATGGCCATAATGTTTTTATCCTCCTATTTTTATTTTATATAGATTATGTTAATGTAGTTTTTCAAGATAATTTATTTTTTTAGTCAATGGATGCTATTCGACTAGTCGAGTCGTCGACAGACTTAAATTCTGCGTTCATGGCATCTCTGCACGCAAGCTGAAGACTTGCGGCTATCAGGTTTTCTGCATTTCAAACGTGTAGAAATATACCAAAAATCTTTAGAAAATCAACCTTACTACTTTCTTGAATTTTCAAGAAAATTCATTAAATTGATAACAATTAATACAGTGTAGAGTCCATCTCGTAGATGGATTTCATGATTCAGCTAAGTCATCCGACTGCGGGTCGGACATAACAATCGTATTCTATGCTTAAAACCCTATTAATAAAAAACTATGCGCTCATCGAAGAACTCAATGTGGAATTCGAGCGCGGACTGAACATCATCACCGGTGAAACGGGTGCTGGTAAGTCAATCATCATTGATGCGCTGAGTTTGGTGCTTGGTGAGCGCGCCGATACCGATTCTGTAAGGAAGGGTGCGGAGAAAGCCGTTGTTGAGGGTCTGTTTGATACTGCGGGAAATCAAAAATTAAAAAAGCTTTTGGAAAAAAATGAGATCGATTTTTCAGATGAACTTATTGTACGACGCGAAGTTTCTATCAAAGGACAAAGCCGTTCATTCATAAACGATTCACCTGTTACGACTTCATTATTGAAGGAAGCAGGCGATTTGCTCGTCGATCTCCATGGCCAACATGAGCATCAATCTTTACTGAGAACCGAAACACACATCGACTTGCTTGATGATTACGGGCGGTTGGAAGGATTAGTTAATGAATTCAGTCGGGCATACCACAAGACGCACCAAATTCTCAACGAACTTAAAGAGTTGAAAGCAAAAGAACAACAGTTGATGGAGCGGCGGTCATTGTATGAATTCCAGATAAAAGAAATTGATGCCGTAAGTCCGCATGCAGGTGAAGAAGATGAATTGGAAAATGAACTGCGGATTTTAGAGAATGCCGAAAAACTCTTCAGCGCGACCGAGCGGTTATACCAGATGCTGTACGAAGGTGACAATGCGGTTCACGACCGGATTATCCTGGCGAGGAACGAACTTGAGAATCTTGCCGCTATCGATACGTCATTCGGCGAACCGAGGAACGAGGCAAACTCTGCCGCCGCCATTATAGATGAGCTGGCAAAATTTATTCAGCAATATAATTCGAAAATAGAATTCAATCCAGAGCGGCTCGAAGGAATCCGGAACCGTCTCGGCAATATCGCACTTCTCAAGAAGAAATACGGCGGCTCGCTTGAAGCAGTAATCACACTCAGAGAAAATATCGGTCGTGAATTTGAGCTAGCAAATAATTTCCAAACCGAAATCTCGTCGCTCGTGAAGCGCTTCGAAGCGGAACGGAAAATAGTTTCCGAAATTGCCCAACGGCTTTCAATCAAACGCCATGAAGTCGGAAAGAAAGCCGGTAAATCGATCATAATGGCTTTGGGAGAACTGGGGATTCCGAACGCACTATTTGAAACTGTTATCACGACATCTCCCGCGCAAAATAAAGACGATGCTATTATCAAGCTCGGAAAAGAATACCTGACGGCAACGCCGGAGGGAATGGATTTTGTGGAATTTCATATTTCAACGAATGTCGGAGAAGACCCAAAGCCGTTGGCAAAGGTTGCATCGGGTGGTGAAATCTCCCGCATCATGCTCGCGATGAAAATGATTCTTGCAAAATCCGACAGATTGCCGCTTCTCATCTTCGATGAAATAGATGTCGGCGTTAGCGGCAGGATTGCTCAGGCAGTCGGGCAAAGTTTGAAAAAACTATCGCAGTTCCATCAAGTCATTGCCATTACGCATCTTCCGCAAATTGCAGGTTTTGCTGATATACATTTTGTCGTAGAAAAGACGGAAGACAAACAACGCGCCGTCACTACGATCCGCAAGCTGGCTATCGAAGCACGGGTTGAAGAAGTTGCTAAACTGATGAGCGGCGAGGAAGTAACAAAGAGCGGGCTGGAAAGTGCGAGAGAGTTGATGGGTATAAAATAGTTAAGAGCGGAGAGCCAAGAGCATTGAGTATTTTTTTTGAAATTTTAATAATTTATATAATCAATTATGGGATTCTATATGAAAAACTTAAATAAAATAATCTTTTCAATCTTTCTAACTTTTAATCTTTTCAGTTATGGATGGACTCAACAGCCACCCGTTCCAAAGATCGTCCCGAAGTACGATACACTTCACGGAGATGTTCGGGCCGATAATTACTATTGGCTTAGAGATGAGAGCCGGACCAATCCCGAGGTTATCGAATATTTGAAAGCGGAGAACTCCTATACAGATGCGACCATGAAGCCTACGGAAGCGTTTCAGGAAACGCTTTACAACGAAATGATACGGCGTATAAAGGAAACGGATCAGGATCCGCCGTACCGCGATGGGGAATACTTTTATTATACGCGGACCGAGAAAGGGAAGCAATATCCCATCTTCTGCCGAAAAAAAGGCAGTACCGATGCAAATGAAGAAATATATTTTGATCAGAATGAAATGTCGAAAGGCTATCGCTTCTATCGTACAGCGCAGATGGATATCAGTACGGATGGAAATCTCCTTGCATTCTCAGTCGATACCAACGGTTCCGAAAATTACATACTCAATGTGAAGAATTTGACGGATGGCAATATTCTAAGCGATCGGGTTGAGAACACGCAAAGCCTTACATGGGCGATGGATAATAAAACGATCTTCTACACTGTAGAAGATTCGGCGAAACGACCGTACAGAGTTTATCGTCATACTCTGGGTACAAAATCTTCCGAAGACCGGTTAGTATATGAAGAAAAAGATGCGTTGTACACGGTTGGAATTGATCGTACAAGAAACAACAAGTATATATTTATGGGATCGAATGCTTTTAATTCCACTGAGTGGCGGTATATCAACGCATCAGACCCGACTGCGGAGTTTAAAGTGATTATTCCGCGACAGCCCGATCATGAATACAGCGTAGATCAATGGGGAGATTACTTTTACATACGCACGAATAAAGATGCGACGACATTCATGCTTGTGCGTGCCCCAATCGCAGATCCGAATGAAAATAATTGGGAAGAGATAATTCCATGGCGGAAAAATGTCACACTCGAAGGCGCAGATTTCTTCGCCAATCACATGATTGTATATGAGCGTGATAGAGGTTTACAGAAAATGAGAGTTGTAGACCTGCGTAATGATAGAGGTCATTTTATAGAATTCCCCGATCCGGTGTACACTGCTTATGCTAACGTTAATAGAGTATTCGATACAAATATTTTCCGCTTCAGCTATCAATCGTTAACTCAACCTGCATCTATCTTTGATTATAATCTGGAGACTAAGGAGAGAAAACTTATTAAACAACAGGAAGTTCTTGGCGGTTATGATCCTTCACAGTATCAGTCGGAAAGAATTTTTGCTAAAGCTGATGATGGGACAGAGGTTCCTATCTCGCTGGTTTATAAAAAGGGCGTTATAAAAGACGGTGCCGCACCTCTTCATATGTCCGGCTATGGTGCGTACGGGTCTCCTACACAGCCGACGTTCAGTTCGAGCCGGGTGAGTTACCTTGATCGCGGAATGATAGTGGCATTAGCGCACGTTCGCGGCGGCGGCGATATGGGGCGTGAGTGGTACGATAACGGTAAATTGTTGAATAAGAAAAATACTTTTACCGATTTCATAGCATGTGCTGAATATCTCATCAAACAAAAATATACAAGCGAAGAAAAGCTGACTATTTCAGGAGGAAGTGCAGGTGGTTTGTTGATGGGTGCGGTAACAACAATGCGTCCCGATTTATTCAAAGCGGTGATTGCATCGGTTCCATTCGTCGATGCGCTGAATACTATGCTCGATGCCGGTCTCATGTACACAGCACAGGAATATCTCGAGTGGGGCAATCCGAACGAGAAGGTCTATTACGATTATATGAAATCGTACGATCCCTACGTGAATGTGAAAGCAGTAAACTATCCGAATATCCTTGTGAAGGTTGGATTCAACGATCCGCGCGTCAATTATTGGGAAGGAACGAAGTGGGCAGCCAAACTCAGGGCAACGAAAACAGACAACAACATCGTCTTGCTCAAGGTTAATATGGGTGCGGGGCATGGCGGCGCATCGGGCAGATATGAGCGGCTGAAGGAAATTGCCTTCGATTATGCGTATATTTTAAATCAATGTGGAATATCGAAATAGGATTCTATGGATATGACGGTAGTTAGATAATTCGCAATGATTAAAATGGAATATTAATATGAAAACAGTTAGTATTCAGGATGTTTTGGACGGGTAATCGAAATTCCAAAGGAACGATGGCAGCATGTATGCCAACAACATCCTGAACTCTTAGATTTACAGGATGAGGTTAAAGAGACGCTTGTCAGTCCGGATTTAATTAAGATGAGTATAACGGATAAATCTGTTCGATTGTATTACAGATATTATCCGGCTATATTAGGGGGTAAATATTTGCTTGTAGTTGTTAAAACCAATAGAAGGAATTTTCTAGTTACTGCCTACGTAACAGATTATATAAAAGCCGGAGATGAATTATGAAAACGAAGAAGTTAAACTTTACTTACGATCAGGTCGGAGATGTGCTTGATATTTCAATTGGAAAACCTGTTAAGGCTATCTCAAATGAGATTTCAGATGAATTTTTTATTCGCATCAATCCAAAGACAAAGAAAATTGTGGGATTTTCAATATTGAACTTCAAAAAGAGAAGTTCAAAAAAGAATGGTGAGATCACAGTTCCTATTCATGCTAATTTTAGTTTATGAGTTAAAATGCCCCTCAAAATCTACAACACACTCACACGACGGAAAGATGAATTCAAACCGCTTGTTGAAGGCAGAGTTGGGATTTATGTTTGCGGACCAACGGTCTACGGACACTCACACATCGGTCATGCCAAGAGCTACGTCTCTTTTGATGTGATCGTCCGTTACCTTCGCTATCTCGGCTATAAAACCCTGTATGTACAGAATATCACGGATGTCGGCCATCTTACCGACGATGCCGATGAGGGTGAAGATAAAATCGAGAAACAGTCCAGGAAAGACCGTATCCATCCTATGCAGGTTGTTGAGATGTATACCCGCAGTTACTTCGATGATATGGATGCGCTCGATGTGGTTCGTCCGGATATTTCACCGCGGGCGACCGGACACATCATCGAACAAATCGCAATCGTTCAAAAACTCATTGAGCAGGGATTTGCGTATGAGAAGAACGGCTCGGTTTATTTTGATGTAACAAAATTCAAAGAATATGGCAAGCTTTCTCATCGTCCGATCGATGAAATGGAAGCCGGCGCTCGTGTTGGCGTGAATCCGGAAAAGAAACATCCCGCCGATTTCGCTTTATGGAAAAAAGCGGAAGCATCTCACATCATGCAGTGGCAAAGTCCATGGGAAATGGGTTTCCCCGGCTGGCATCTTGAATGTTCCGCGATGTCGATGAAATATCTGGGAGAAACTTTCGATATACACGGCGGCGGAATGGAAAATCAATTCCCCCATCATGAGTGCGAGATCGCACAGAGCGAATGCGCGACCGGAAAACAATTTGTGAAGTACTGGATTCACAACAACATGGTCACGGTCGGCGGACAAAAGATGGGTAAGTCGCTTGGCAATGTCATAAATTTGAAAGATGCGTTCAAAAAGTACTCGCCGCTTGTTGTGCGTTTCTTCATTCTCCAGAGTCATTACAGAAGCACACTCGATTTCACAGATGAAGCCTTAGAAGGTGCGTCCAAGGGATTGGAAAAGTTATTAAATACGGTAAGGAATCTGAGAGAGGAAGTTGGGAAGTTAAGAAAATTAGAAGTTAAGGGGAGCGAAATGAAGGATTCAAGTTTCAAGTCTCAAGATTCAATTTTCGTTGATTTGGTGGGATTTAAAAAAGCATTTCTCGATGCGATGGATGACGATTTCAACACGCCGCAAGCTATCGGGATTTTGTTCGATCTTAGCCGCGAAGTGAACACGATTCTTGCAGGCGGTAAAGCCGAGATAAAGATTTTGCAGGAAGCAGATGCGTTATTTAACGTGCTGGGCGGTGTGGTGCTGGGCGTTATACCTGCGCATGTTGAAGCGCAATCGTTAGAAGGTGCGAGCGAGAACGATCTGATTCAGTTCATCATCGAACTTCGAGCCGAAGCCCGTGCACAGAAGCTCTGGACAATGTCGGATAAAATTCGAGATGGCTTGGCGAAGCTTGGAATTATTATTGAAGACAAAAAAGACGGAACAACCTGGCGGCTCGTGTCATCCTAAATAATTTTTATTAATAAACTTTTTAATTTTGTACAATCATTGCATCACAAATAGGTGAGGAATTTATGAAGAATATTGCTATATTGTTTACCACAATCACCGCGCTTCTAATTGTGTTAACTGCATCTGCGTCCTCACAGAAAAAGGATAACCTTCATCTTATCCCTAAATATATACAAGAAAAGATGATGGAAGTTGGATCGAAACAGTGTCCACATCTTACCGGAAAAGATGATGAAGAATTGTTTCAAGATGAGGAAGGTTTAAATCCTCCAGAACAAATCATTAGAAGAGAAGCCAAGCTCTCTAAGATTTTATCAGATACTATGTATGTTCAGATATCTGATGTGAGGGAGGTTTGGGATACCCTTACAAATGTTTGGGATTCGGCAGGAAAAGCCACAGCCGTTTATGATGCCAATGGAAATCGAACCGAATATTTATATCAGGATTGGGATGGGAGTGGATGGTTGAATAATTACAAGTATCTTTACGCCTACAATGCAAATGGAAATCAAACCGAATATATGTACCAGACATGGGATGGTAGTGCATGGGTGAATTACTTTAGATCTACTTCCGTCTACGATGCAAATGGAAATCAAACGGAGCAATTATATCAAAATTGGAATGGTGCCATGTTGGTGAATTCCTCTAAATACATTTTTACATATGATGCGTATGGAAATCAAACCGAGTCTCTAACTCAGAATTGGGACGGTAGTGTATGGATGAATGTGGATAAGTCCATTTACACCTACGATGTGAATGGAAACGAAACGGAGCGGTACTATCAGATATGGGATAGTAGTGCGTGGGTGAATTCGCTGAATGGGATAAACATCTATGATGCAAATGAAAATCTAGTAGAGTCTCTTCTTCATTTATGGATCGATAGTGTGTGGGTGAATAATTACAAATCCACATATTCTTATGACGCAGACGGAAACCGAACGGAGCAAACATCTCAGACGTGGAACGATAGCGTGTGGGTGAATAATTACAAATCCACATATTCTTATGACGCAAATGGAAACCGAACGGATCTGTTATCTCAGAGGTGGATCGGGATTGCATGGGTGGATAACTACAGATACACTTATGCCTATGACACAAATGGAAACCGAACGGATCTGTTATCTCAGAGGTGGGACGGTAGTGCTTGGGTGAATATCAAAAAATACAATTATACTTACGATGCAAATGGAAACCGAATGGAAAATATCTATCAGATGGGGGACGGTAGTTCATGGATAAATGTTAGAAAATACAATTACAGTTACGATGCAAATGGCAACCGAGCGGAATATATCTATCGGACTTGGGGCGGTAGTGAGTGGGTGAATTACCGAAAAAGCACATATACCTGGCAAATGCTTATTACAGATGTAAACGAACTGGCAAATGTTATTGGCAGCTTTGCGCTTTCAACGAATTATCCCAATCCGTTCAACCCACAAACAAAAATATCATTCTCAATACCAAAAGAAAGCTTTATTACGCTAAAAGTATATGACTTGCTTGGACGAGAATTGGTAACACTTGCCCAAGAGAAAAAAGAACAAGGGGAATATACCGTAACTTGGAATGCGGATAATGTCCCTGGTGGAGTATATTTTTACAGATTGCTTGCGGGAGATTTTGTTGAGACTAAAAAGATGGTTTTGATGAGATAGGCAACTTCCCGAAAGTTACTGTGGTTGTCATTCTGGAACTTTCGGGAAGTTATGATCTCAACGGATCATGCATCAACGTGAGCCGTTTTTGTTTTTCACCTACACTAAAGCTGGGAGGGAGTTTCCCAGACTGAGGGAAAATTGGTTTTGTCATTTCGATTCCGACAAAGTAGGGAGAGAAATCTTTGAACTAGATTAGATTTCTCATCCACCAAAGGTGGATGAGAAATGACATTTAATGGTTTTTACATAAACTCAATCCATCCGGGAAATCGCATTCTACAAGAGCGAACGGGGTTTGTGGCTCTAATAATCCTTTCTGAGGAAAGGCTACCTGCCGCAGGCAGGGATTCTACGCTATTTGATAGACCGAGGTCATTGAGTAGCCGAGCCAGCTTTTCTCCATTCATACACTTCATAACCATCAACCATTCTTCCTGACGGTTCAAAACCTGTGCGCTCGTTCAGCGGTTCAATTGTCGGCTTTGCTATACAAACAGTGTTTGGCAGTGCGTATTTTTGCATATGCCCGGCGATGTCGATTACCCTGTCGCTTATCTCTTCTAACGGAATAGATTCATCAAAATAAACGAAACCGGAGTTCACGCCGCATCGTACACGGAAATCACTGCGAATACCTTTAATATTCTTATTGAAGCTGTCTAATCCCGTAATAACTTCACGTGCCGCGCGCACCGCCGCATCAACAGTGTTAAAACAGCTCATTACACCATCGGGTGTCCACGCCGCTTTTAAACTGCCATGTGAGGCGAAGGCACGTTCAACAAATCTTTTGTATTCTTTAAAGTCGTGTTCGATAATAGCTTTCTCCTCACCCTCTTTCATTCCGGTCGAATCGACAACATCGATTGCGAGAAAAGCGAGGTCTCTTCCCATCTCATCTAACTTTTTCTTCGTTTCAATAAATTCTTTGATAAGCTGTTCGCGGTCTTTCTTCTTTGCCGATTTCAATTGCTCGAGTTTCTGGTTTAGCGGAGTTAGAATTATCGCGCTATCGGAAAGATTCATCTGTTTTTTCCACGTCTCAATATTGAATTTGTATCTGTAATATTCCGTCCGGTCCTTGAACCGCTCACTCATCCGACTGAATATTCCGCTTAAGATGAACATGCCGATTATCATGATCCAACGGGACATATCCTTACCGCCTATCTTTGTGGGAATGTTCTCTTTCACTGTAATAATTATCGTGCGGTCGACATCCAGTATCGTTCTAATAAAACGATATGACGAGGCATCTTCCACATAATGCAAAATGAACGGGGCGATGAACACTAGCATAACAATTACCGAGATTATGCTCAGAACGCGTGCTGTTCTTGAAATAGAAGTAAGAATGAAAATTCGTGGAGAGCTTTTATTTACACTGTTTTGCATCTATGTCCTATTCGATTGTTCAGTATAATAGTACCTAACTCGTTATAGAAAGTCAAGCCATCATCGCTCTGAGGTGGGCTTCCACGCTTCGGGGAAGCGCGGTCAAACTGTACCCTCCTTCAAGAATAGAAACAATGCGTCCATTACAGACCTTAGCTGCAGTTTCTGCAACCATCGATGTCAATTTCCCGAATGATTCCTCCGTCAATTCAAGATTGGCTAAAGGGTCATCGCGGTGTGCATCGAATCCGGCAGAAATTAAAATTAGATCCGGACGAAAGTTCTCGAGTGAGGGAATGATCTCTTCTGTAAATGCTTCGATAAATTCTTCTTCACCGGCGCCTGCAAACATTGGAATGTTCAACGTATAACCTTCTCCATCACCTGCGCCTCGTTCACTCCTGCTTCCCGTATTCGGATAAAAAGGGTACTGGTGTGTACTCATATATAAAACTGATTTATCATTGTAAAATATGTGCTGGGTTCCGTTGCCATGGTGAACGTCCCAATCGATTATTGCGATACGTTCTGCGCGATATTTCAGTTGTGCATAGCGGGCGGCAACTGCTATATTATTCAAAAGACAAAATCCCATCGCTTTGTCGCGTTCAGCATGATGACCGGGCGGACGCACTGCACAAAAAACATTTTGCAGTAATCCGTTCATGACTGCATCGGTAGCCGCGAGCACACCGCCTACCGCAAGCAAAGCGATATCGTATGATTCTTTGGATGCATGGGTGTCGCCGCCGTCCAGAGTCATCATCCCCTGTGAACACGCATGCTTCAGAAATCTTATATGCTCCAACGAGTGTACTTGTAATAGCCATTCTTCGGGCGCCTCATCGATGAGCATATGCTGAAGCTGCTGCCAGAGTTTGATTTCCTTAAGATGATCGGTAATCGATTGCAGTCTCCCGGGACGCTCAGGATGCCCGGCGCCTGTATCGTGCTTAAGAAAACTATCGTGATAAACAAATCCTGTTTTGGATATCATAGTCGATCTGTCATAATGAATACTGCAAAAGATAAGAATAGTTTTCATCAGCTTCAAGTTAGGTCGGGTGTTGATTATAACCTGCTGAGTTTCTATATTGAGTATCGACATTTCATCATTTCATCAAAATCTTGCATGACAGAGAACACTTATTCAGGTATATTAGAAATTGAAGGTAAACATGGGGGAAGCCTTAGAAAATTATCGCTTGAGGTAGACCGCCTGCCGGATGATCCGCGTGTTGCTTCCCATATGATAACAGAATACAGACTGCGTGAGGCTTGCTTGGTTTCGTGTACAATTAAAAGAGGTCACCGCGGGATGCAGGAAATCGCATCGATTCGCACTATCAATGGGCTTCATCCGGAAAAATGGAAAAAAATTGGAGAGTTTTCACACCACACTGCCATCGATCCGAACGAGAGGATTAATTTAACTACCGGTCAGTCGGATACTTCAATGAGAGTAGTAGATTTACTATGTCCGATCGGGAAAGGTCAGCGGGCGCTGATCGTGTCTCCGCCGAAAGCCGGCAAAACAATGTTGATGCAGCAACTCGCCCTTGCCATAAGCACGAATCATCCTGAGATCAATCTGATAGTGCTTCTCGTGGATGAGCGTCCGGAGGAAGTTACCGATATGCGGCGCTCGATTAAAGGCGAAGTGTTTGCAAGCTCAAACGACAGCGACAGGGAGAGCCATGTACGGATCGCAAGACTCGTATTGGAATACGCGAAGCGTAAAGTTGAATGCGGGAAAGATGTCGTTCTACTGCTCGATTCACTGACAAGAATGGGCAGGGCATTTAATGCCGTTCAGCGAAGCAGCGGCAGGACTATGTCGGGCGGTGTTGATATACGTTCGCTGGAAATCCCGAAAAAAATATTCGGTTCCGCACGCGCTCTTGAAGACGCCGGCTCACTGACCATAATTGCCACAGCACTCGTAGAAACAAACTCCCGGATGGATGAGCTGATATTTCAGGAGTTCAAAGGAACAGGCAATATGGAATTAGTTCTTGACCGGGACCTTGCCGATCAAAGAATTTTTCCGGCAATCAATATTCCCGCTTCCGGAACACGCCGCGAAGAATTGCTCTTCGGTAACGAGACGAATCAGTATCAAGCATTGCGGCGTGCACTTCATCGCAAGAAGCCCAGAGAGGCGATGCTCACCCTGCTTAAAGCGATCAACAAATTTCCAACCAACCAAAAATTACTCTCCCAGATCTCTCAAATACTATCTGATGAATGAAGATCGCGTTTGGTGTTCCTGATAATTTCAGCCTCTGGCGGACGGTTTACAGCCACGGCTGGTGTTCACTGCCTCCATTCGAAGTTGATAAGAAGAACGATCATCTGAAGCGTGTACTGCAGCTATCGAACAGGAAGATGATAGTAGCGGAGATCTCTCAAACATCGAAAGCTAAATTAAACATCTTTGCGGCTGGAAAGATATCCCTCAAGGAAAGACAAGATATTATCCTTCAGATGAAGACCTGCCTTAGATTGGATGAAGATTATTCGGAGTTCTACCGTGAGGCAAAGAAACATAGCCATTTCCGGTGGGTTCCATATCTGGGCGCCGGCAGACTGCTGCGTTCTCCGTCGGTTTTTGAAGATGTCGTCAAAATGATTTGTACCACCAATTGCAGTTGGGCGTTTACAGAAATTATGGTGGGAAATCTTTGTAAGAAGCTTGGATGGAAGATTGATGATTCAGGATGGATGTTCCCGACTCCTAAGGCGATTGCGGAGGTTACGGAAAAATATCTCCGAAAAGAAATCCGAGCCGGTTACCGCGCGCCGTATATTCTTGAACTCTCCCGGCGCATTGAAAATGGTGAACTTGACATTGAGTCGTGGCGAACCAGCACTCTTCCGACCGACGAGCTTTTCATGGAAGTCAGATCGGTAAAAGGAATCGGTCCGTATGCGGCAGGCAATATCCTTAAACTTTTAGGCCGTTACGATTACCTTGGCATCGATAGCTGGTGCAGGAAGAAATATTTTGAGATACACCGGAACGGGAGAGTTGCGAGCGATAAAGTGATCGAAAAACATTACGAGCCGCTCGGGAAATGGAAGGGACTTTTCTTCTGGATGGATGTGACTAAACAATGGTACGATCAGAAATTTCCGTTCTAAGATTCAGATTCATTGTTAATCAAATCCATTGTCTTAGATAAAAATCATGCTATACTGATTTCCTGTTTTGTGGAAACAATAATGGGAAATAACCATTTCACCGGTGTTTTTCTTTCATAGCAACCATTTCATTTGATTGTTTATCGGTTTTTCTTATATTGCTCTCCATTAGAAGATATTAAATTGTACGAACTTATTTTTCAGTAGTATTATTTTAGTGATTGAATTTTATTCTCAAAGTAGATCGAGATTTTATTGTTTCTAATTAAATAATAAAACATCATTCACAATATCTGGAGTTATGCGTATGTATTCTTCAAAAAGATCGGTTCAAAATCTTTGTTGGCTGAGCGCATTTGTTTTGATGAATTTATTTCTATCGTGTTATGTAAATGCGCAATCGGCTAATGATGACATTGTTTACCTGAAGAACGGAACGATGATTCGTGGTACTATATTCGAACAGGTTCCCAAGAGTTATATAAAAATAAAAACACTTGAGGGCAAAGTTCAAAAATACAAATTTAACGAGATTTCGAAAATTGTAAAAGCTGAACAAAGTAAAGTCGAAGAGAAACCACCGGTGGAAGAAAAGCCGGTTGCCCCACTACCCGTCGAAAAGAAATCAATCGTTATACGCGAACAACCCAAACCTGTTCAGAATACTACTATGGCAAACGTGAAATCACCCACAACTGCTTTCCTTCTCTCTCTTGTATTACCGGGCGGCGGACAATATTACAATGGTCAATACACGAAGGGAGCCATTATGACAGGTACTGCCGTTGCGGGCGTCGTATTGATACTTGCCGCCGGTTATGAAGATATATTCGTGTATAGTCCGGACTACTACTGGGCTTCGTACGGATACTGGACAACAGAATCAACAACATGGCTCACTGTCGGGACAGTTCTTGTTGTAGGGTCGAGTATCTGGTCGATGATCGATGCCCCGATTACCGCAAATAAAATAAACGAGCGTAATAACGCAACGATGGGTCACATGTTTGAGATCGGCACGGAACAATATATTGTCGGATGCGATCTTGTTCCCACAAAACAAGGTTTGCGCTTGAGTACTACATTACATTTTTAAGGATGATGATTCTTCAAACAAATGGGGCAATCGATCATCGGTTGCCCCATTTCATTTGCTGAACGGAATCAGTAATTGGTTACCCATCGAACCAAATTTTCTTCCTTAAGTCTTAGCCCGGTTGTAAAATCCTAAAATTATTCCAAGCACAACCGACCAGATTGCCGCCAGCCCGATTTGATAAGGTCTCGGCAGTATAAACGTAATCGTATGCGCCGGTATCCAGAACCACACCAGCGACAGTAAACCTTTGTCGAGGTTGTTCCAATTCTTTTCTCTCGCGATAGTGTTGTCCAATATCCGGTGCATGATGACGAGGAAAGGACCGAACTGAAGATTCATTGAAGCGGATACTGCGAACGATCTCCCGAATAAGGGAAGGTCTGGCAGTAAGCCGTGCTGGGTCAGACTATCGATGAAACCCTGGAAACCAACGAAAGCGTATTTAATGCAGACCGCAAGAAACGCCCACTCAGCCATTTTAAGGATGAGAGTATTGACGCCAAACGGAAAAAAGAATTTTCGTTTGACTATCCACTTCGAGATAATATCTCCCAGCGTACCGAGGATTGCGAATTGCACCATCGCGGTAGCGAGAGGATACTCGGTGACTAATTCTATATACCAATTCATTGTGCGAAGTAAGGTTTATTTGACGACTTGAACATACGAAAAATTAGCGCGTTTATCAATTTTCTGAGATGAACTTGTTCGAAGTTGAACAGATGATAAGTTTTCCCTTGATGCAAGCATGATAATTGTTTATCTTAATGCGAAATAATTCGATTGTGCTCAACGAGACCTCACCTATAGGGGTTGACTAAAAAGTAATTTTTACTGTCATTCTGAGAAGCGAAACGACGAAGAATCTTCTAATCTGATCTGTTTTAAGATGCTTCACTTCGTTCAGCATGACAACTTTGGACTTTTTAGTCAGCCACGTTTGGGCTTAGGTTTTAAATTAAACTCATAGAGTGAAACAAAATACCCACTATTTATTCAGTCGAAATTTAAATGGTACTGTCACCCACACAGCAATGGCTCCACTGTTCATCATAGCAGGTGTAAACAACCACTGCATGGCAGCTGCAACGGATGCGTCGTTAAATATCTCTGCGTCGCTTTTTATTACCAAAGCTTTTTTTGCTTTCCCTTCTTTACTGACCAAGATTTTCACCCAAACAGTTCCTTCGACCCCACTCCGTTTGGCGAGATCCAGATAGTCCGGCTGAACGAGTTTTACAGGCACAGGAAGTTCTTCGACTTTTACAAAATCAGGTGGATCGGCGTCCTCGATCTTTATGTCGGGTTTTTCTGTTGAAATTGTTCCGCCTTGTTTAATAAATTCATTAATCGAATTAGATTCACTTGACAACTCTTTTTGTGTTAGAATGGTTTGTTCCGGCGAAACCGCTGTCTCCGGAACCGGAACAGGGATACCCAGTTTTGCAGGTATATTTGTCGTGCTGATATTTGGAAGAGGTACTGGTGGTTCCTCTATTATGCCAGTCTGAGGTATTTTTTCATATTGTATTAAACGTACAATTACGGCTGGCTCATCTGTGTCATAATATTTGAAAATGTAATATGTGAATATTATAGTAAGATGAATTGACACCGAGCTGATTAATGCGATGGATAGATATCGCTGGTAGAAATTTGAAATTATGTTGGTCATAATTACTCCTTGATGTTTGACTAAACATATATCATGCAAATAGGATACCATGAAAGATTGGCTTTTATCGATGCTCAAAGTATAATTTCAAGACCCGTGAATTGCATAATGCAATTCCACGAAGCTATGAATCGGAGATATTCGTTAACTCTTTTTGGGAATTGAATTTGAGAAGATTGCAAAATACAATATGTATTTAACCCGGTGTCTTCACATACCGCGAGAAGATTAAATAGGAGGTTTCTTACTCATTGAGAAGTTTTTACTTGACGTAAGCACTATTATTTTATATCTTATGGTGAATAAATTTGACCTTTTATGAGACGATGGGATTGTAAAGCGGGTTTACGGTAATGGCAAGTTTAAATTAACCATAGCGAATTTGGACAACCCGTAGTTTGGAACACGAACGGGTGGTTTTGGGTTATCCTAATTTAATGTTATAATTTGTAAACATATATAAAGTAAAAACATAACACCACCTTTGCGGTAGAAATTAACACGTTGTTTCTCCTCAAAATTATGTGTCATTTACAGTACGAGAGTGATAATGAAATACCGAGAAATTGAAGCTGACATTTTGCGGAAATACCTTGCCTATATTGTATCGCTCGATCCAATCTTAAACCAAATCGGATCAGTGAGAACTTTGCACGCTGGAGGGTTCCGCTACCAAATCAACGAGAAAGAGGCAGTTACACCACTGAACAAAATCTCGTTTACGATTGAGATTTCGCATGACGCTATTTCGGAATATGACTTAGGGGCTTTTACTCAAAGCATTTATGAGTTCACTGAGCACCGAGTCACCGAGATGCACAGGATGATGTATCGAACTCTTGATACTGTCACTTCACTTACGGGTAATGTTGTCAATACTAAGGGACAACCACCTAATGCTGATATGATCCTTGACATTATTGAAAAGACTGAGATGAGATTTGATGCGAATGGGGAGTTAATAAAGCAATCGTTTATTGCTGGTCCCGACATGATAAAGCAACTTGCGAGCATAAAGTTCACTCCAGAGCAGGAGGAACGCCACAACCGGATAATAGAGCGGAAGAAGAAGGAATTCTATGTTAAGAAGTGTTATCGACGATTATCTTACGTCAACTAAGGAACTTCAGTTTTTCCTCCCATTTATGCAGCTCCTAGAGTTGTGCGGATATTATGACATTCATCTCATTCATGGCACAACCGAGTTCGGCAAAGATTTCATTGCAAAACTGAAGGAACCCAGCGGAGAAGTCCAATACTCGTTTCAGATTAAGACTGGAGACGTCAATCTTAATCGTTTCAGAACCGAGATCAAGCCACAACTTCTCGAAGCTGTCACAAACAGACTATCGCATCCGAATTTTGACCGCTCGCTGCTATATCGGGTTGTCTTTGTCACTTCGGGAATTGTGCAACCTCCTGCAACAATCGAATTTCAAGAATTCAACCGCTTTGTTAAGGAGAAGCTGAATGCTACTCCAATACTTACCTGGGAAAAACCAAAGCTTACTACAGATTTATTGAATATCGGTATTGACCCCTTCTTTGATCTGCACCGCTCCCCGGAGTTCGCAGGAAGGTTTTTCAAGTTTTATTCTCAGATTGCCAATGATGAGCCGCTCAGCTTCTTTGACATAGAAACCTACTCGAAGTATTGGCTGGAGCTTGATTGGTCGAGCCCCCTCAACAGGCTTCAAGTATTCTTTGAATCGTACTTCTTCTCAAAATTATTGTTTGACAAGGCAAGACACTATGAATCAAGTCTCGTTCTCGCATCACTTGTTCGAGTGTTGATAAAAAATGGCGTGTACCCTGAGCACAAAGAGATCATACGAGAATACCTTGATGAGATCGTGCTCTCACATTTTGACAAGGCAAGTTCGGACTACAAGACAACCCATCCCTACCTGCTTGACAACGAGGGGGTGTTCGCCATTTTCTACCATCCCTTGTCTTGCCTTCATACCTTAGAACTGTTGTCGCTTTATATCCTTACTTCAGCTAAGGGCAACAGGGATTTGGTAGCCTTTTTTCTCAGAATGATTGACGAACAGAAGGGATGCTACCGGATCCTTAGCGACAATTACGCCGTGACAATCGTGTTCGTTGCACTAACACTGCTTAAACTATCCGAGATAGACCGGCTCAGAAAATTCTTGACCAATGTTTGTGTTTGGCTTTGTGACCGCCAAGGTGAGGTTGGAATTGCAGCTATTGGCTCTTCCCTGCAGGATGAGATTGAACAATTGCTATCTGAGAACCTTAAAGGACTATCGGATCACAATAATGCTGGCGGTTTTGCTGCGTGCGCATGCTTAGACATGGCCCATATTATGAGAGACAAGAAAGTGTTTGAGGACATCGCAAACGACTTCAGGGCATCTGAGACGATCATGGAGTTTTATCATGTTCTCAATGATGAAGCACTCTTCATTCATGACCATGAGACAATAGTAACGTCAACAGACAATCAGTTCTCGCTTGATTGGCGAGATGACTACACTCAAATGATCAGCTATGAAAGAAAAGCCAACTCGATTTCTTTCCGAAATAAAGGTATCCTCATGATTAGCTTCTTGTTACGAGACAGATATTTTCCAACGTTCATTGCTGACATTGCGAAGTAGTAATTCCACTCAAGTTTTTTTTACACAAATAGCACCAAATCGTTGGGCTATGTCAGCATCTGGAAGTAACCCTTGACTCCACAATTGGCATTAAGAAAGAATGAAACTATGCCCCAAACCAAATGGTTCGAACGTAAATTCGATTTTAGCTCGGCACAGAATATTTTTCCATCAATCGTCGAGCGGCTCAGAGGAATACCTGCACGGCTTGAAGAGAAAATTAAATTATTGCCGCCACATATTTTAACAATAAAGCATGAGGGAACCTGGTCAATTGCCGAGAACATCGGTCACCTCATAGACTTAGAAGCCCTTTGGCAAGGCAGGTTGGATGACTTCATCAACGGGAAAGAGGAATTATGTCCCGCCGATTTACAAAACACGAAGACACACAATGCTAATCACAACTCAAAACCAATCTTAGAACTGCTCGCATCGTTCCGTGCGGTTCGTGGAGAAACAGTAGCTATGCTTGAGAATGTCGATGAGAAGATTGTCTTTAGAACGGCTCTTCATCCCCGGCTGAAGACACCTATGAGGATGATGGATTCATTTTTATTCGTTGCCGAGCACGATGACCATCATTTAGCGCGGATAACAGAAATATCAAAACTTGTTTTAAATAATTAGTAACTGATATTACGAAATAGTACCAAGATACACATTAATAGCCCCACGATTTATCGTGGGGCTAAAAAACTCAAAAATAAATTTGGACTTTAGTCACATAGTTATAGGGTTGAAACCCTCGCTTTGAATATTATTGTTACCCCGAACTAAAGTTCGAGGCTATTCCGCGAATATCAATATCTAAAAACAAAAAACCCCAACCGTTGTAGTCGGGGTTTTTCGTTAAATGCGGTTGCGGTTTAACTTACTTCATGAGTATCATTCTCCGCATTTGTGAAAAGTTGTTGCTCGGATCATTTACATTTACCGCATCAAAACGATAGTAGTATAAACCGCTTGTTAGATTTGATGGATTCCACTCGATTGATCCGTAGCCAGCGGGTGCAACCTCATCGGCAAGAGTCGCTATAATCTGTCCAAGCAAGTTGTAAATTCTTATTGTAATCTTACTCTCGACAGGCAGCTCGTACCTAATCACTGTACTCGGATTGAAAGGATTTGGATAATTCTGGTGCAGGGCAAATTCGTTAGGAAGTTCTTTATTATCTTTAACACCTAACCATTCTACGACAAGACTTGTCGTCTTTCCCTTGTTACCCGAAAAATCATAGGCGCGTAAGACATAATAAAATAACGATCCATTCCCTAAATCAGAATCATTATAGAATGTTTCCGTCGTCGTTGCAATCGGTGGGGTATTCTCATAATCGAAGTCTGGAGTTGTACCGCGATAGATTGCATAATAATTTACATCAGGGTCAGATGGCGGTTCCCATGACAGCTGCACTGTCAATGGTACAACCTTGGCGCTAAAGGCAATCGGTGCATGAGGCACGAGGTTATCAATAGAATAACCACTATCAACATTCGACCAAACTTGTAAAGTAAAATCAGATGAATGACCGGATACTTTAAATTTTGTCCAATACATTCCAGAAGCGATTGTCGAATCGAAAAGTGTTGGAACTATCAATGAATATTTATCCAAGCCGGATACCGGCGACCAACCTACAAATGTCCAAACTTCTCCGGCAATCCTGAATCTATCGCCTGCTTTTATTTCCTTGAATGTATTAGCAATCTCGTCGAGGGAGTTCAATGTAGGAATCGATTTTGAGATCGGAGAATTATCCATCCTCCATACTCCGTATTGTTTAACCGGATTGCTGATATCATTCTCACCGCCAAACTTCTGCCAAATGATTTGAACCTGTTTCCCTTGATCGTTCGGCACATCACTGATGGAAAGGAGATCGATGAACCTTTGATCTAAAATATCAAAGGCACCGGCATAATCGGGAGTTGCAATGCTGTCGACTAATTCATCTGTTAGTGCATCGATTACTTTCAATCCTTGACCTGGTATAGACATATATACCTTACTGCCAAGAGCAGCAATATCAACATTGAAGTAGGCGCAAGAGGAACAAAAACCTACGATTATTTTCTTGATGAGAGTATCAGCCGTTGCATCTATCACGCTGCATGTTCCTTCTGCATTGGCAGTGTAAACTTTATTCCCCAAAGTTGTAAATGCGTAGATGAATCCTGCTGTCTCGTCTTTGATGCGAATTGTCTTGACTATACTATCAGAAACAACATCTATGACGGCAACATCCTGATGTCCGCCAACGTATATTTTATTTGCTCCGACTTTCTTAATACCAATCGGACCATAATTATCAAGCGTTTCGAATCCGATTGATTTTATTTTTGATCCCGTTGTAAGATTGAGAACTTCTACACCACCCGCACTTCCACCTGAGCCGGGAAATGGTAAATATATTTTATCGTTTGTTATCTCGAGGAAGATTGGGGGATTAGGATAACTTGATGAAAAAGAAATGGTTCGGAGTATCGTGTTCGTTACTGGATCTATTTCATGTATTGTACTTTTGAAACGGTTCAGGACATATACATTGCCATTGTAAACTGCAATCCCGGACGGTGCGTTATCGGTTGAAATAGAATCAATAACAGTGTTTACATCGGTATCAATAATTTTAACTTGATTGATTAGATCGAACATATCACCCGGAACGGTTAGGAAAGCTTTATTTTTATAAATTCGTATATCACTCATAAGAAAATCCATCCCACCAGTTGATGTAAAAATGTCGATTGTATCAACAATACTATTAGTTGACAGGTCGATGACAAATACCTTAGAGCCAATCAGATTAGACACATAGGCAAAAGATTTTGTCGTCGATGATGCCGGCATAATATAACACATCGACATGATAACGACGGCTGTGGTAAGAAGAACGATATTTATTGCCCTCCGACTAAAACTAAAGATCAGTTTGTAGATATTATTCATAAACCCTCCAAGCGATAGTTTAATAATATTGTTATTTATTGCTTTCAATAAGAAGAATATTATTGAAAAAATCAAATCAGTTCACTAACCAGGCGAAATAAAGATGCCGATAAAGGATAGTAAAGCAAAGATTATTAAGAGTTGCGATAATTTTATGGGATGAAGGGAAAGAATAGGACCTAATGGTTTGTCCTAATTAGTGCTGTCCACACGAGCAAAGCTCATTGTTTTTAGCTTTCTCAAAACACTCTCTACCTTCCCTGAATGAAAAGTAAGCAAGTCCAAGTGTACCTATGGCATCGATGTATGGAATCTTTGCTATCTCATAGATAACGCTTGCGGCAAGTAGTACAATCGACATGTTTACACATACTCTCGTACATTCCGCATCGGCAAGTATTGCATTGGAGTTGAGTGCTTTACCCATCCGTCGCTTCCAATATATCAAAGCCCACATAACTGCAATTGAAATTACTGAGATGACAACTCCCCAGAATGTTGACTCCGGTTTGTGTCCAATATAGATATTGTACATACCTGTCGCAACAAGTCCGGCTGTAAGAATATAAAATGCAACACCGGTAATTCGTAACGCAGTTCGTTCATAATTATCTCTGCATGCATCGGGCTGCAAGCGAATGCGGATAACCATGTGCGCGATGCCGAGGCCGGAGATTGCTTCAATAAAACTATCCACACCGAAACCAAAAAGCGTGAAGCTTTCATCCTGGTAACCGAAGTAAATAGAAACAAGTCCTTCGATGATGTTATAGACAATAGTAAAAATTGCCAGACCGAATGTAATTTTATAAAGCTTATCAGTATCGATTTTTTTGATGGAAGGTAGGTTCATACATGAATAACAAATATTCCGGTGAAGAGTGCCTATGAACTCGCTTTAAATTCATCCCGGAGTGACTGAATCAATTCTTTGACGGTAGTAATATGTGTTGCTTTAAATGCGTTCGCGCCTGCGAATGCATATCCTTTTTCAAAATTTCCTTTTAACGCATTTACCAGCGCGGTTATTATGCAATATGGACTGCTGGATATTTCGCACGTCTTGATGCATTGAAACGGACATTGCAACGGCTGTTTCTTACCTTGCTTTACTTTTTCAAGAAAATTACTCATGATCGCGCGTCCGGGCATTCCTACCGGACTTTTAATAATCTCGATATCCTCGCTTTTTGCATCAATGTAAGTTTGCTTGAATGCATCTGAGGCATCGCATTCATTTGTAGTTACAAAGCGTGTTCCCATCTGCACACCCGAAGCGCCAAGCTGCATAATATCATAAATATCTTTACCGGTATAAATGCCGCCTGCCGCGATTACCGGTATCGGTTGATTGTATTTTTCTTCAATTTGTTTGACTTCGGTTACAACTTCGGGAATTAATTTTTCGAGTTTATAGTTCTCATCGTCTATCTGTTCAAGTTTAAATCCGAGATGTCCACCTGCCTTTGGACCTTCCACCACAATCGCGTCGGGAAGGTAATCGTAATTCTTTTTCCATTTCTCACATATAAGTTTTGCCGCTCGTGCCGAAGAGACAATTGGGACTAATTTTGTTATGCTGTCTTTTTGCAGAAAGCCCGGCAAGTTAAGTGGAAGTCCGGCTCCGGAGAAAATAATGTCGGCTTTCTCTGCAATAGCCGTTTTTACCATATCGGTAAAGTTCGACATTGCGACCATAATGTTTACACCGATAACACCGGAAGTTTTCTCGCGGGCTTTACGGAGTTCCTCTCGTAGCCCGTGTATGTTCGCTTCTAAAAAATCTTTTGATGATTCTTTGTATAAAAATCCCAGCCCGGCGCTCGATATCACGCCTACGCCACCTTCGTTTGCTACAGCGGCTGCCAAGCCGGATAATGATATACCGACACCCATTCCGCCCTGTATTAGTGGGATGGGTATGGTTAAGTCGCCAATTTGTAATGATTTCATCTGTTTTTATTTCTTCCTTCTTAACAAGATAGTCATTATAAATCACAATAAATAATAGTTTGTATGAAATTTGATTAATCTGTTACGTTCGTGTTTGCATGGGAAGGCAATCGAAGTGAATTCTCCAATATTATCGCTCTTCGCTACGCTTTGACCGTAAGTGCGTGTACACCATCGAGACTATCAAAAGCACAATACCCAGCACGATAAACGAAAGAATGCGGTACGTCGGCTCCAGATTGATAATACCTATAAAAAGTACGTAACCAACTGTGAGAAGAAGAGTGAAGACAGCCATCCATCGATATTTTTGTTTTTTTAAAATCAGATTAAGTAGAAAGTAAATCAGAGCAACTCCAACCCACGAAAGGGCTACATATTCTCTGGGCAAAAGATGGTAGAGCGCGTAAGGGAAAAAAACAAATGCTGAGGCAAGATAAGCGCTTCGCATGGCTTCGGTTTTCAATTCAAGCCGGTGCTGTTTCGCGTTCATAATCCGTGCGCTTAACAACGCAACAATCCCGAAGCTCAGACCCATCACACCTATCGCTTCTTCGGTGATCATGTACATAATGAGAATGATTAGATATATCCCAAAGTTAGCGACGACAATGTATTTCGAGCGGTACCAGATTGCCGTTATTATGACAAGAAGGCTTTGCCACGACAGCCATACCAACGATGCAGTCAATCCGAACCAGTTTACAATTCCTACAGTTAACGCAAGATACCCTGTCATAACGTAGAAAAATGTTGTGTATTTTCCTTTTTCCCGCATCCAAAAAACTGATGATAATATTAGGAATGGCATTGATGCAGTGAAATGAGCCGGCGTGATGTCGGATGATTGTAAAGCGAGCGTGAGCAGAAAATATAAACCGTAACAGATTACACTGTTCACTACTACGCTTATTATTGTAGGCGCATCTTCTTCGTCTCGATTTGGGCGGATGAGAATACCAACCGTGTATATCAATCCATATAACAAAATAAAATACACATGCACATTGGGAGACGATACGATCTGAAGCGAATTGCCGATGAAGGGATTGTTCAGAGACCAGATAGCGTGTGACAGGTATGCTAATGCTGAAGAATAAATAGCAAGCCAGCTCCACCGGAAACGTATCTGAAGGAAGACTGCACATACTGAAAGGAGTGAGATGAAAACGAATGTGTAGTATGGATCGCCGCCTGTTAATGCAGTACAATATCCAAGTGTAAGATTAATTCCCGCAAGGTAGATTGATTTCCTGCGGATGGCGATGATCATATTAATAAGGACGACGCTTGCTAATAGAAATTGCTCGATCTCGATATTTTCAACAGCGATATGATCGCTGAAAAAGTGCAGCCGGAGTGTTGAATAATAGAAGAGAAGCAAGCCGCTTCCCATGAAATACCGTGAGATTAAGGTGTAAGAATTTCTCCAGTAGTAAGAACAACCTGCCAAACCTAAAGTGATACCGTAACCGAATAGACTTGGCAGTACAGGCGGTAGATTTTGATACGGAAACGTAAGTAAGAATCCGATCCCGATTGCAAGTATGAGGATGCCGACCTTAGCAAACCAGTATTGTCCGATTCGGAATTCCAGTTTTTCTTCTCTCTCTTCTGAATCGGTAATTGCCGGTATGGATTGATTCTCCGCCTTGACGATTTGTTCTGATGATAAATTTAGTTGCTGTTCAATGCGGCGAATCCGTTCGTCCAGCAGTCTGATCTGTTGCAGGAGTTTTATATCTGAAACATTGTCGGATTGATCTTCCATTGTAGCTCACCTTCGTGTTATTTACATGTACCGATTAAAACTATCTATCGATGAAGTTCGCATTCATTATTTGAATCCAGATACGCTCATCACCCGAGCGCCGGAGCTATTAACAACCCAATCGCGTATGTAATTGCCGCCTCGCCCAATCCAACAAGAGTCATTTCGGTTCCGCTTTTAAGCCACGAGCGGCCGGTAACAACAACTTTGGATGCGCCGACTAGAAAATGCGCAAGCATACTGACGATGAACGAGATTATCATTCATTCTATTTCCAGCCGCACTTTTTCAATTTCTGCCTATACAGTTACATTCTTACTATGCGTAGTTTTCTTTGATTCATGGGATAATATGTCCTTCCGGGCTAAGCAACATTCCAAGTCCGTATGCAAGCGCGGCAGTGATGATTCCAACGGCAGTCATCTCTGCTCCGCTCCTCAACCAACCTCGACCTGTTACGATTGTTTTTAAAACACCGATTGCAAAATGGGCTAATGTGCTGATTATTAAACTTGCAGCGACAGCCAACATACCGCTTGTAAAGAAAAATGGAATCACGGGAATCATTCCGCCGATAGCAGTAGATATGCCAGCCGAAAAAGCTTCGCGAACAGGATTTGGGAAAGTAGATTCCGATAAACCAAGCTCTTCGCTGGCGAGTATTTTCAGCATATGCTCTGGCTGCTCGATTAATTTCTTTGACAATTTTTCCGATTCTTCCTGACTGAAACCTTTGAGTTGATAGAAGAGTGAGAGTTCTTCAAGTTCTTCTTCTGGATTTTCTTCGATTTCTTTTCGCTCCCGCTCGATTTCCGCCTGATATACTTCTTTTTCAGATTTGCGTGCGAGGTAAGCCCCTGAACCCATAGAAAGAGCACTGGCAAGCGAGCCGGCAAGTCCGGCTACTAAAACTATATCACTTCCACCTGCATAGCCAGCCATTCCCGAAACAATCCCGAATACCGCACCAAGTCCATCGTTAGCGCCATAGATTGCCTGCCCAATCCATCCACCTGCGCGGACGTGCCACTTCTCTCTGCCTAATATTGATTCGAGTCGACTTTGCGGATGATGTGGTGTCGTCTCAAATTCTTTTAGTATTTTACTATGAGCACGTTCTTCTTTCTGGGCTTCTAAAAGTGAATCGCGGTCTTGTTCGGTTTGTGTGTTATCGAGGAGTGTGTTGTAGAGCTTATCTGCATCAGACTCTCCTGCTTCTAACATTTGTGCGGCAGAAGTAGCATCGCTTTTTAGAATAACTGTTTGCCGTAACCGTTCGAATATTGTAAGTTTGAATTTCCCAGGTTCAACACCGAGGTCTCTCAATCGTTTCGCCCAGGTTTCAGCATGTCGCTCTTCTGCTTCTGCCATGCGTATGAGGATTGCTTGCTTATCCGGATTCTTTTCCCGTCCAGCCAATGCTCGATAGTTACAGGCGCTAAGCATCTCATCTCGCCATGCCTGCTTTAATCCTTTGATGAACTTATTTTTGTTTTCCATAATTGATAAAGTCAAAATATTAAATTAAAAAATAAAAATGCTGAGAGCATAGAGCTTTGGCAATAAGCAACGATTCACCAAGATCTGTAATCTACAATCTTTAATCCTGAATACAATAATCTTTTCAATTATTTCAATCATTCCAATCTTTTAAAATTTACTCCAATACCTAAAACAATTGAATATGCTAATATAGCAAAAAGGAATACCATAATAAATCCGAACTCAATGGTAAAAAAAGTTGCAAGCATAGTGCTGATGACAGACATAAATCCATTTATTCCCCACGCCCACGGTACCAACGATGAGGATGTTCGCGATAATGCAGCAAGTCCTGTTGGAAATGGCATACCCATGAAGAATGCTAACGGTGAGATGAGCAATAGTGCGCAAATGTATTTTAACCACAACGGAAAATGATGCATGAACTGAAACAGGCCGTTTAGTAATAAGCTATAGACGATTCCAAGTATGAGAATCAATCCAACAAATATTTTGAAATATTTTTCTGCATTCATCCGTTTCGAATACAAACTGCCCAATCCTGAAAATAAAAGTATTCCCGTGATTATAGCAGAGACTGAATACATCGGATGACCGAGGAAGAGAACGAATTTTTGTATCATCACAATCTCGATGAACATGAAACCGATGCCAAGCCCGCTGAAGTAAAGGAATGTACGCAGTTTCTCCCCCTTGCTATCATCCGATTGTTTTAATGCGAATAGGGGAAGCAGGATGAAAACCACACTCAAGAGAACGAGAACTATAAGTGTCGATAATAGAATAAGATAACCCCAGTCCATAAATGGAAGGGCATCTCTTCCAAGCAATTCTAAAAAGTATGGAATATTACCAAGCTTCAAGAAATGTGAGTAGTACGGTTTATTGTCTGTCGCTGGTTCGATATTGAAAAAATATTGCTGATAAATTGAATCAATTTTGCCCCGGAATATATTTAGTGCGGCATTATAGAAATAATCATGTTCGAGCTGGTTAAAGCGATTTACTTCATCGTTGGAGATAGTGGTGTAGTAAATTGGATCGAATGAATATGCGTTGCAGAATTGTTTGAGTAATATGATATCATCCTCAGTGAATTTACTTTTCTTTAGAAGAAATGTTGCCGATCCCCAGCTTCTTACACCAGCGAAATGTTCATCAGGATGTTCAATGTTATTTTGTCGAAGTGTCTCGATTAACATCGTCAATAGTTTCATTGCATGGCGAGGCGGATGGTTAATCCAAGTAGTTATTGCAAGCATTCCATCATCTGTCAGGTGGTCGAACATCAATCCAAATGATTCAGTCGTAAATAAATAATTTTCAAAAAGTGAATACATTCCCGCCGCTGATGCTGTGAATCCTTCCATCAATGGAATGGAAATAACATCGAACTTCTTATCTGTTTGTGTTAAAAACGATCGAGCTTCTCCCGAATGAATATTTAGTTGTCCGGTTATCTCGGCGAAATCTTTCCTGAGAAGCTCGATTATCTGTGGATTCAACTCGATGCCGGTTATGTTTGATGCTTGATGTTGAATTGCTATTTGAACTTCTGTCCCGGTGCCTGCGCCGATAACAAGCACATCTGATTTTGGTTTTAATCGATAGGGTAAGGCAGAAGTTGTATAATCTAAAAATGAGGTTGTTGTGGCTTTTGTCTTCTTGAAAATTGCCCCCGTCCATTCACCATCGATGAACACGCCGAGGGGTGATGGAATGTCACCAGTGAAATTCAGACTCATGCTAGGTGCATATCTTAGCGCTGAACTTTCAAGTACGTTTATTACACCCATCGGACTTATTTTCTCTTTAATAATTTTCGCATCGGGAAGCAACTGTGTCTTCGATAGACTTTTGTATTCTGACATTTTCAGCTCAATGGGGAAAACTGAATATGTAATAACAATAATGATGAGATTGATACCAAGCAGCGTATAGCAAATCTTCTTGTGAGATTTTGCTTTAACATATGCATTAGCTTCGGTTCGGCTGAAAATAAATGCTACAGATAAGAAGGCAATTACTGAAACAACGGGTATCATTTTAAGTGGATGGAGGATAAACATTATGCAAATAGCAACAACACCGCCGATAGCTGAGCCGAAAAGATTTGCAAAATAAATTTGATGTACCTCCTCCGAAAAGTGCATCAATGCTAAACCAATTGCACATGCCCCACATACAAACGGGATGAATAACAATCCGCAAACGAAAAGAAGCGACCAGATTTGATTGAAATCTATTATAATTAGATACGGCTCGAATTGAATTAATCGAATTAACTGTGGAGAAAGAATCATGAAGATTGAAGAGGCGAGAAGAGAAATTGAAAATGACAGAGGGAAGCGCCTGAGTAATTTATCTCTGAAGATAGAGAGGATAACTCCGCTTGTTCCAAATCCTAAGAGAGCGATGCTGATGATCATGAAAGCGAAGTGGTGCCATTGAATGAAGGAAAGCACACGCATCAATGCAAGCTGATAGGCAATAATCGCAGCCGAGATAAAACCAACAGATAAACTGATGGGCTTCATTATTTTGCACCTCGTACAAGGGGAACGAACCGCACAGGGATAATATTTTTACTTCGAACCTTGCCGTCCTTTTTTCCCACGACTAATAAATCTTGTACTTGAAGCGGATGACCAACCGGTATAATCATTTTTCCGCCATCTTTCAATTGTTCGATAAGCGGTGGAGGAATATGTTCAGTGGCCGCAGTTACAACTATTACATCGAACGGTGCGTACTCTTTCCATCCATAGTAACCATCTGCGTTTTTAACTGTAATTTTTTGAAGACCGAGCCGTTGAAAACGGTGCTTGACCTCGTTGGTGAGTTCAGTAATTATCTCGATTGTGAAAACTGAATCAGTGATCTCAGCGAGCACGGCTGCCTGATAACCAGAGCCAGTTCCGATTTCTAAAACTTTTTCACCTTTGGTAACATCAGCTAATTCTGTCATCAGTGCAACTATGTACGGCTGGGAGATTGTTTGTCCGTATCCTATCGGAAGTGGGTGGTCGTTATAAGCTTCTTTGCGATATTTTTCAGGGACGAACTCATGCCTTGGAACCTTCTTCATCGCATTGAGGACAGGTTTAGATTTTACATCACGAGCTTCAATCTGATATTTTACCATCTGTTCCCGTAGTCGGTCATATTCAGACTGGGGGAAAGAGTCTGTTGAAACTACGAAAATGATAATTATTGATATCCAGATTTTCTTCATTCTTAAATCATTTTATTAAAAAAGCTAAGAGCATAGAGCGTAAAACTAACGGCGTAGAACATCGTATCTTTACCTAAGAAGGATGATTGAACCATCCATGTTCTATCATCTTTTTCATGCCGCTCCTACGGAGCTTGAACAATATTTTTTCTATCGCTACAAACATATTGCTCCTATGGAGCAAAGCTTTTATAAAAAACTAAGTATGTAATCATCCTCCATCGCTCCATATCTCCAATACTCCATCAATCCAAATGACTACTCTTATTCCTCATCGATCACCCAGGGTTCGAGCAATTTATCGTCCAGTCCTTCTAGGAATCTTGATGGTTTGGTCAGGATCGTTCCGCTTTCGCGATCGTAAATATTGATCGGATATGTGATGAATAAATTTTCTTTCGCGCGTGTGCAGGCAACATACATCAGTCGGCGTTCTTCTTCAAGTTCGTCCATGTCGTTTACAGAATGAAGAGAGGGAAATCTTCCGTCCAATGCATAGATTAGAAATACGCTGTGCCACTCCAAACCCTTCGCGCTGTGGATTGTTGAAAGTGTGAGATGTTCATCATCGCTTCCTGGGGCTTCAACATCGGCGATACTTTCATTGGGCGGCTCAAGGGCGAGATCCGTGAGGAACGCGCTAACATCTTTGTACCGCTCGGCGATTTGTTCGAACATTTCAAGGTCTTTTTTCCGTTTGGTGTGGTCATCGAATTTCTTTTTCATCATCGGATGATAATATGTAATTATGCGTGATGCTTTTTCAGCAGGTGGAAATTTATCGGTTGAAATCGATTTGAGCAATTCGAACAATTCTGTAACACTATGCGGATATCTGTTAAAATCTTTCCAGAAGTCGGATATGGAAGTATCCGCTCGCCGGTGGAGGATATCCTCAATAATCTTTTCCGCAGAACGTGGACCGACACCATCGATAAGGAGTAGTATCCGGTTCCACGCCACAACATCGCGCGGATTTTCAAGCACCCGCAGGTACGCGATCATATCTTTTACATGTGCCGTTTCGATAAATTTAAATCCACCGTATTTTCTAAACGATATATTAGCTTTGGCAAGTTCGATTTCTAAATCAAATGAAAGAAAAGACGAGCGGAAGAGAACCGCAATTTCTTCAAGCGGAATTCCCTGTTCCCGAAGCTCTAAAACTTTCTGCACTACAAACTTCGACTGGAGATTTTCATTCTCAGCTATCACGAGCTGTGGGAGATTCCCTTCAGCTTTGTTCGTGTAAAGAACTTTTGTGTATTTATGCCTGGTGTTCATGGAAGCGGTTTCCGGTATATGCCGAAATTGATTACCACCATTTTGCCGAATACAGTTGATGTCGTGTGCTCTTCCAAAACTTTTAAAAGTTCACTTTTTGAAAACCACACACTGGGAATTTCTGAATCTTTATCTGAGGGAACATTATCATACAGTGTCATTGAACGGGAGGATTCAGACGTTGCAAGATTACCGCTGATGATGATAGGATGATCCGGGAATGTTTGTGTTAGATGTCCCAGAGTAATCATGATACTCTTGATATCACTCTTTGAAGCTTTTTCAGAAATCTGCGTGCTTATAACCACGATGTCTCTAATTCCGCAATCGACGATTGTTTGCATAGCGGCTTCAAAGCCCGTCGATTTCAAATTTTCAAATTGTAAATTATCGGATGAACGGATAGGATAAACGGCAAAGACGCCGTTGCCGTTTTGCCTGCCTGAGATATTGATCGTTTCGCCGAATGCTTTCCGCATCTCTGCCGATGTTGCCAGCTCGTCAACAAGATCGACGCGTGTTTTTAATTCGGGATAGCGTGTGATTCCCTGAATTGTAATGAGATCGATGGAATCCTTCTTTAACTGTGCGGCAAATTTTTGCACATCGCTCTTTTCGATTTTTTTTGCATACTTAGAGACGTCAATACTTGCAAACCGAACCGTGATTTCCCTGACAAGTTCTTTTGTAGCCGGGGGCGGAGGAGGCGGCTCTTCTTTTTGGATGGGTTTAGGAGACGGACAGCCGAGTAAAATTAATGCGAGTAATAAATAAGGAAGTATATTTTTCATTTAGTATCCTTGCCGGTTAATCCAAAGCACGCTTGAGGATTTCGTTTGCCACATTCAGTATTGACTGGGTGCTTCGGTAATTTTCTTCGAGTTTAATAATGTTGCAATCCTTGAATTGATCCGGGAATTCGAGAATATTCCTTATCGTCGCTCCGCGAAAAGCGTAAATTGCCTGCGAGTCGTCTCCCACCACCATTATGTTTTTGTGTTTATAAGTAAGCAGATTGACCATCTCCGATTGAAGCTTGTTCGTGTCCTGATATTCATCCACCATAATATATTTGTAACGGCTGGATAATTCTGCCCGAACAGGTTCATGCTGTTGGAGAAGCTTGATCAGATTCAACAGCAGGTCATCGTAATCCATGAGATGGTGAGATTTTTTATATTCTTCATATAGACTATGAACTTTCTGGATGTCTTGCAGGTCTTCCAGATAATGCGGATAATCGACGTTGAGTAAATCTGAAAGAGAGGTTACTGTATTAACCGACCTGCTGTAGAGATCGTACAAAGTCTCTTTTCTTGGAAACCGGCGATCACGTGTATCGAGTTTCAGCCTGGTGCGGATTAGGTTCATAACATCTTCAGCGTCACCCTGATCGAGAATAGTAAAATTACGTTCGTATCCGATAAGATTACAATATTTGCGCAGGACAAGATTGGCGAAGGAGTGAAACGTTCCGCCCGATACTTTTTCACATCTATAATCGAGGAGAATCGATGCGCGGCGAAGCATCTCCTGCGATGCCTTGCGTGTAAAAGTGAGGAGAAGAATATGTTCCGGTTTTACGCCAAGCTCTACGAGGTATGCAACCCGATAAACGATCGTACGTGTCTTACCGGTTCCGGCTCCGGCAATCACAAGATGAGGACCATTGACAGAAGCGACCGCATCGTACTGTGCTTTGTTCAATTCATTCTTGTAATCGATTTGAAAACGTTGAGGATGTACAACGTGCAGAGCATCTACGGGTTTTTTTATGGTATATTTTTTCATAAATAAGTATATGAGTAAATGAGTCGTTGAGTATTTAAGTAAATGCGGCAATACCTCTCAACTACTCAAATACTCTATACTCAACTACTTTACTTCCACTTCACAACTCCGACCTTCACAAGGTCTTCGATATAACGGATGACAACCGGATCGGGTATCGTTGAATACTCTGAGATCAAAATGTTCCGGATTTCGGATACTTTTCTTTTCCCATCTATGAGGTTAACGATTTCGAAACGCTGATCGTCGGTGAGAGTAAATTCATTCGAATGATACCATTCCGCTTCTTTAAGCGATAATTTACTTTCGGGGAGCCGAAAATCTACAGGACCCCTTGTCACACGCAATGGGATTCGATTGTCCTCGGGATCGTTCAGCGCAGTAGGATAATCCGATGCAAAACCGTTTTCTTCTACAAACGACTTAGCCATACCATAAAGAAAATCAAAACGCTTACCGAGGTGACCACGCATCTGGTCGGTTAGGGAAACGAGATCCTCGGAAGTTGCAAATGGAAGAATAGATTTTGCGACATCGTAATGATGATTCGAGAGCCGTGTAATTCCATCGGCACATTCTGCCCAAACCGCAGAAAGATCTTTGATGCTGGTTGCTTTTACTTGTGCCCGCATTTTTCGTACATAATCACCGAGCGCCGAATATGAGTTTGCTTTGATCAGATCAAGAAGGTCAACCGCTTCTGCTGGGCTGAGATTTGCAAGATACCACATTGCTCCGGTGGCTATCATTTCACTTCGCTCTAATTCCGTTGGATCGACTTTATCCGGTGAATCGAATGTCGTATGATGCGTGTAATCGGAATGGGAAATCATAACCGATGGTATTTTCCGGTCGAGGAACATAATATGATCGCTCCCGCCGCGGAATGGAACTGTACGATAGTTGAATGCGCTTCGGCTGCCGGTTGGCGTTTGGATATTCATCATATCTACCATCAGAGCCATATTGTTGGTAACGTCATTCAAACATGAGGGAACGGAACGAGGTGAATTGACGACATTAAGTTTCGAATGAAGCAGTTCTAAATTCTCGCCGACCATATCCATATTGATATTTGCTAAAAATTTTCCGTTCAATGCGGGACCCTGAATTTCAGGATGCGCATCTATATACGCCGCAGAGCCGTACCATTCCGGAACCCAAAGAAATCGAAAGGAACGGTTCGGTAGCGGAAGTTTTTTGTTGTCGATTAAATGTTTGAGAGTTCGTGCAATATCGAGAATTGCTGCCGAGCCGCTTGCATTATCGTTTGCACACTCCTTCGGATGATCGAGATGTGCACTAAATAACATCTCACCTCCTAATACCGCATTGCCCCGGATGTGAGCGACAACCACTTCCATCGAAGAGGGCTGGAGTCCTTTGCCGAGTACCCGTCCATGTAGTACAACTTTGGTTCCTTGCTGCAGAAGATTTTTTATTTTCTCGCCGTCCTTGTTCGAGATGTTAAATCCGAATGTTACCTTCGATAGTTCTTCAGTCCGGGGCCATATTCCGGTGTATCGGATCATCTCCGGATTTTCTTTGCCGCGTTGATCATCGAGGTAACTCACTATAGCTTTAGCGCCGTACTTGACAACCGCCAAACGATGTACGTCGTCTCCGCTTCCGGTAGCGAGAATAAATTTCCCCTTTACTTTTTTATCTTTGTAATCTTCATCGCTTGTACCTGCGCCGACCCATACAACTTCCGCTGTGACGTCACCGGCGTTCGAGTATGTCATCAAACTCATCGGAATTTCTTTGTATGAAACTATCTTTTCCAGCGTTGGTTCTACGAAGCTCAGTTCGGCATCGGTTACATCCCAACCTGAGGGTGACTGCCAAGTCTGGTAGCTGATCTTCCCGTCGGATTTGTATGATTCGATGTATGCATCCTTTTCAGAAAAGCCGTAGTTTCGTAATTGTTGAAGGACGTAGTTCGCGGCATCGCGATATCCTTGTGAAGCCTGTACGCGATGATGTTTCGCTATCTCGATGACGTGCTGTTTTGCTTTTTCGCCATCGAGTTCTTGAATCAGGATCTCGCGTATTTTCGGATCAAGCAGATCACGGCGTTCCTGAGACCGGCATATTATCGTAAAAGAGAGAATTGTAAGGAATAGTAGAAAAAATCGTTTCATGAAATATTACCTTTGAGGACTTTTGATAAATTAGTGTTGATATGAGATTACGAAAATTTTGGATGGATTTCAAGTTTGACTGAGAAAACCGTGCGAAGGGTTACTAGTAGCGGATAAGATTCAACTTCGCGAGATTAGCCCGGTGTCAGAGTGTGTATCTAAATTGCGAGCCACCTCTTCACTTTCTCTTTCAATATAGGTTTTGTTGAATGCAGTATACTCATGTTTTTATCTCTCCGACAATTCCCAAAGTTCTTTAACGATAAACTTTTGAAAATCTTTAATATGCTCTTTAAGACGTTCGTTTGTTACCATTTCAGGTCTGGGATCAACATAATAAACACCATCGAGTTTATTGAGAGCAACGGTATAGCCAAGAAAATGATTGCTCTTGAAAGTTGAGTTGATTCCGAAAATACTATCACCTTTCGTGGCTCTCTGAACATCGTGAAGAAATATAGCAATGACCGGAATATCCCGACCGAGAAGTTTGGTGAGGAGATACTTGTCGAGAAATATTTTATCTATTCTATCTTTGCTTGTTGTTTTTACAGAGCCAACAATTTCGGAGTCGTGGATATACTTTGTTTCTGATGCTATGATCGCCTTGTTTTTCGAGAAAACCAAGTCCAGTTCATATGACATCTCATAACCTTTGTTTCCAGGGATCGGAATGGTAATGGTACGAGGTTCGCAAACGATGCCAACTTGTTGGATAATAAGCTTGATAAGATTCTCAAAGAGTTGTCCAACTCGTTTTCTGGCAGTATTGGGATTATCAAACGAGTCGGTTACACAACCGATGGATTGTTGCACCGTATAAATAACTTTGTTAATCTCTTGCGAATCTAAAAGTGAACGATAAGATTTTTTCGCAAGAACTGTGCTCTGCAATCTTCTGACGTCATCAAGGATAGAAAGAAACCGCTCAAAGTATTTGCCTAACTGATGAGGATCTTCTATGAAAAGATTAGTGTTCAGTGGTCGAGAGATACGATGAGAATGTTTCGCACCGTATTGGAAGAAAATATAACTCTTAATGTTGGGTGAAACGATTCTTGTTGGCTGTAATCGGGGAATAAGATTCAGGAAAGCGATTGCAAGTTTTGCGTAGTCGTCGATTGTCTTGAAAGCGATCTTATCTTTAACGCTCTCCTGCAAGTCTTCAAGGGTATATTTCTTCATCTGATGGACATTCTTCGTTTTTGGTTTTCGAGGTCATATTGGGCCCATTTATCAATGCTCCAAGGTTCAACTAATTCAAGCCGTTCTACTGCGAAACCGCAGTACTCGGTAGCGGAGTCGCATCCCATCCACTTTCGTTTTAGTTGCTCTGCACAGACAGCGGTTGTCCCTGAGCCAAGGAATGGGTCAACAACAAGGTCGCCAACATTTGAAGAAGCAAGAATGATTTTTCTCAGAAGTTCTTCCGGCTTCTGTGTAGGGTGCGTTGTCTTTTCGTGCATTCCGTTGCATGTAGTTGGAATCTCGATAACATCTTTTGGTTTAGCACCTCTTGGATTAGGTTCCCAGATATGCTCGTCGTTTCCGTTTCCGTATTGGCTTGTCTCAGCTTGTGGGTGACTTGGATACTTCAGAGTATGGTTGGAATAGGGAATCCGGATGTCATCAACATTAAGCTTGAATTCCTTGCTCTTACGGAAATGCAAAATACTCTCATGTGAGCGTCCCCAATCATTCCCAAGATTTGCTTTATTCTTATAGTGCCAAACAATCCATCTGCAACCTTTGAAATACTTCATTGCCGGAGCTTTAATATCTGCCAGAATTTCGGAAAAGCCACAGATGTAAAGAGTACCGTTGGGTTTCAAAACTTTGGCTGCTAACTCAATCCAAGAAAGAGACCATTCAATATAGTCCTGATGAGACTCAAAGCTATCCCATTCTGCTTTTTTAAGATTGTATGGTGGATCAGCAAAAACCAAATCGACGGAAGACTCTTCCAACGATCTCAGCCAAGCGATAGAATCTCCAAGCCATACTTCACCATTACGGTGCTTGTAATAAAGAACCGGTGTGTCTGGTTTGAAAGAAGCAAAGTCGATACGCTGAACGTCGCCGTGCCTCTCAGGTTGACCGAAAAATATTTTCTTTTCTTTCTTTCGTGTGAATACTTCTGCCATTGTTTAGACCTTACATTTTTTGATCAAATGTAATGTAAGAAATTTCGAATTAATTGGCACTATTGCACATTAGCTCGTGGATAAACGGAATACACTGTTTAGTTCCATTATTCAAGTTCATTCCAATGTCAAGCGGTTTTCCATAGGCGGTTCAGCAATCTCCTCTTTGTATCGAGCCTGACATCAATATCATAATTGACTATTCTTGGACTAATAGGCTCATAGGGCGTGTTACTTATTTATCACCAAACACCCGGCAATCATATCGTGTAGTGCCTGTTTCTGTTGTGTAAAACCTGCCATGATGTAGCCGATAGACAATGTTAAGCTCGATATGATCTTTCCAAAGTAACGACCAGATGCTCTGCCGAATGATATTCTTTTGCCTTGCATGTCGGTTACGGTAATTCCGAGCGCCATCTTTCCGAGTGTTGCGCCCTTCATCGATTCCATAAGCGCGTAGTAAAGCCATTCACCGGCGACGATCAACAATATTATTGAGACGTACATGCTGATAATCGTAACCAGAAAATCTGCCGATGGATCGAAATCCTGAGACCATAAACTTATGCCGATCATCGCCAGAAACGGCAGTACAATTACGGCTCCAAGTACAGACATTATGATCTGATCGATAATGTAAGCGAGGAATCTTTTCCAGAAACCGGCATAGTGGAACAATGCGGGTTGTTGAATTGGGGGTTGCATTGCAGACATTTCCATAATAACTCCTTATTTTATTTGAATGTTCTAACGCAGATTACCTTCAAATGTTACATTTAAATTTCTTATTGAGTAAATCAACACATTCATGCGGAGTTTGGGCGGTCGTAACGAATTTAGTAACGTCATCCAATTTTTCATACATCAATTCACTTTGTAAAGTCGCAACGACCGGTCTCCAGAAATCGCCGACGACAATAATGGGTCTCTGCTTCAGGATCTGTTTATTCATATATTCCCATACCATGGCTAACTCGACTAATGTGCCGGTACTTCCTTTCAACACTACATACGCATCACCCAACTCGATGAGTTTCAACAGGCGGTCGATCGGCGAGTTGACTTTGATAACCTCATCCATATAAGGGTTAGCAGAACGGTTAAAGAAATCGGTGATGATCCCAATGGTTCTACCGCCGGCATCGCGTGCACCCTTTGCGCTTGCTTCCATAGTGCCGCCGTAACCGCCGTTACAGAGAATATAATTTGCTTCTGTGAGCATTGTTCCGAGTTCGAATGCCGCTTGATATTCCGGGTCACCCGGTTTTGGACTTGAACTGCCAAATATCGTTACGATATTTTTTCTATTTTCTATATTGCCCATTCTAGTTGCTAATCTAAAAATTCCCAATTGACGCCGAATCGCAACTGCCGCTCCGGCATCGGATAAAAAGCAGCCATGACATATTTTCGGTTCAATAAATTGTCCATGATAAAATGGATATACGCCTTACCAACGTGAGCAAGTATTACAAAATCTATCTCACCTGCCGGGTTGATGTAAAACTCTTTACCATCCGGTAAATACACCTGGGCTTGCTGATTATATTCTCTCCCCAGAAATGAGCCATACGCTTTCCCGTTTATACCAATCTTCAAATCTAAATGATTCTTAAGAAGCATATCCCAGAAATAGATACCGCCTGTTGCTGATAATTTTGGAAATGAGATCTGGTTGTCTTGATGATCGAAAGATTCAAGAAATTGGCCTTCGCCTTCCACATAAAAACAACCGATACGAACAGAAGTCGAGGCGGAAATACCCTGAATGATTTTTTTTTGATGACGGGTAAATTCATACGGGGCTTTAGCTCCGGTCCCGGATTCATGTTCGATAGCGATGATGTTCCAAATAGTTCTGTGGAACGATCTAAATTCTATAGAGAACCATTGTCGATTATCCCACCGAATGCCTGCTTCGAAAAGATGATGACGTTCGGGTAAATTATCGGAAATATTAGATGATAGCAGCGTATCAGTTCCGTTTTGTTCCTGAAAAGTAGGCATACGGAACGAGCGTGAATAGCCGCCGAATATTTTTAAATAAGGATGTAAGGGAATCGTTACGTCGGCGCCATATGACATGAGATTGTGAGCACGGTATGTATCGAATTTTCCATACGAATTAAAAATAAGCAGCTTGGAAACCGGCAGGGCATATTTACCGAAGAGACTCAATCGGGTCGCCGTGTTTTCTTCCAATGCGGGAGTTTGATGCAATTCTTCAATTTGAATATCTGCACCGAGATCTATTTTTTGATTGCCCACATTCAAATTCTGTGATAGCTTTAGACCTGCCCACCGGGTATGCTGAAACTGATCGATAAAGGTTCCGTTCGATGCGGCTTGATTTTCAAGATCGCGGTAGCCGCGTACACTGGATGTAAAATAAACAGTTGCCATGCTGATTGCATCTGAGTCGGGCAGTAATTTTGCCGCAAAGCCGAGTTGAACGTCGTGCCGGGTAATTTTTTCGTAGGCATCCGTGTTCCTTACGATTGCCTGCAAGCTCTCGAATCGCAATGAATCTTCCGTTGAGGCTATATCGACACCACCGTATAGGCCCAAAAGGGTTTGGTTGTACATCTCACCGGCAAACAGGTTCCATCGGTCATTTATATTGTACCTGACCTTGATGCGTGCATTCCAGCAATCATAATTCTCGTTACGAAATCTTTCACCATACACTGTGTGTTGTGTTCCCATTGTAACATTTAATCCCCGCATAATATCCTGACTTACCATCCCGTCAACTATACCGAATCCATACCCCGACTCGCTATATCGTAAGCGCGAAGAAGGATGTATGGCTTTCTTGCTCTTGCTTACAAAATTAATCACACCTCCCGTACTATTATTTCCGTAAAGGAACGCGCGTGTGCCCTCGACAAATTCGATTCTGTCGGCATGCTCCATCGGGTAGAGATACGGATTGTATAATCCGGTGAGTGGATCATTAAGGACAACACCGTCACTCATAAAAGAAATCTCACGCATTCCTAAACCTTGAATTGTAATATCGGGCATCAGTCCCAGACTGCCGAAGTCTCGGATAAAAACGGCGGGCAACAATGAGATCAAATCGCCGGAATACCGGTAGTTCCCGAAGTTTATTGTTGAATCGGTGATACTATCCTCCGTCTTTATTGATCGATCGATTGTTCCAACAAGCGGGATCGGTTTTGTATAACTTGTTGAAAGAGAATCTACTGGCAATACATGTGTTGTGTCTTGCGGCTCATTTTGTGGAAATAAATAAGTCGATAGACTAATGAGAAGAAGCAACAAAAAAAATATGCGTGTGCGAGGAATTATCTTCATATGAGATAAATTTTCAGAAAATATAGAGAAAAGGAAGAACAGATGCAATAATTATGAAATCCATTATGCGTTATGTTGATTGTTGGGAAGAAAATGGAAATATGTTGAAATAATATAATCGAGTATCTTGAAATTGATTCAATTTATTAGCCAAATCTCAAACTGTTAAGATTATCTCTTCCGGTTTAAAATTCGGCGGTGTCATGAAAACTTGATACCGTTTCCTGAATTGTCCGGCTGCTTCTATAGCATCTTGTTCACTTGAAAATAATCCATATATAGCCGAGCCGCTCCCGGACATCTGTGCGAACTTCGCTCCCGCTGCATAGAGCGACACCTTGGCGAAGGCAATTGTTTCGTACTTGTGAAGAACAATCGGCTCAAAGTCGTTATGCAAAACGGCGTTGAGTTGTATCGGATCGTGAACATGATCTAATAAAATTTGCCGAAGAGAGATGTTCAGTCCCGGATTGTTAACATTAGACTCGTGTTTTTTATATCGTATATCATGGATAGCTTCATATGCCCACTTAGTTGACACATGAATGTTCGGGTAGATAATCACGATCCAGTAAGGCATTGAGAACTCGAAGTACTCGAGAATTTCTCCACGACTTGTTGCATAAGCAGTTCCCAGCGACAAGAAATATGAAACGTCCGAACCAAGCTGTAACCCGATTTTCAGAAGTTCATTTTTAGGAATATCGATATGCCAAAGATTCATCAAACCAATTAAAGTAGCTGCGGCATCCGCACTTCCTCCTCCTAATCCGGCGCCTATCGGGATATTCTTATTCAAAAAAATATGAACACCATTTTCAGTGCCAACGTACTGTTGTAAAAGCGTGGCTGCTTTAACGCAGAGATTATTGTCGTCGGGCGGAAGGTCGGGGGAGTTTACTGTCAGTGTAATATCAGATGACGGTTCAAGTCGTATTTCATCATATGGTTGTACACGATGAAATACTGTTTCGATATTATGGTATCCGTCGTCTCGTTGAGACAGAATCCGCAATCCTAAGTTAATTTTAGCATATGCTTTGAGGTTAATCATTTTCATTAAAATAATAAGGGAAATTGGGGAGAGAAGCAAAAATATTATTCATTTAATAGAAAATAAACTTGATATTCTCGATCTATTTTTGTACGATTTATCTCATTATTGTAGATCACAGCCGGGTTTTTCGAAAACTATTACCTTGTTCGAGATTTTTTGTCCGTTTATTTTCATCAAATTCAAAGAATATTGCATAATAATTACGATTTGGACCATGCCTAAAGTCATCTTTATAATAATCTTGTCGTTAATCCTGCATAATATAGTAGTAAGTTCAGTTCCACCTCATCCGCGAGTTAAAAAAATGATCAAGGAAAAGGAAATCGTTCTTCCTTATCATCTGGCTAATCGAGGGGAAGCATTGCAGCGTGGTATTAATTCTTTCTCTAAAATATCATCTAAACGAAATGATAAATTACTTGATGGAAGTCATTCGTCAACATTCAAAGCAATTGCTATCTTCGTTAAATTCACTGATAACATTTCTCTTACACCGATAGTATATTTTGATAGTCTCCTGTATGGCGTCAACGGCAATACACTTCGTAGTTACTTTAGTGAAGTCTCGCGGGGAACACTCGATGTAGTAACTGTAAACTTTCCGAGTTCGATGGATTGGATGGATGCGCCTCAGTTGTACAGTTATTATGTTAACGGTCAGAACGGTTTTGGAAGCTATCCGCAGAATGCACAGAAACTTGCCGAAGATGCTATCGCGGCGGCGAATAACGCCGTTGATTTTTCGCAATATGATAACGATAACGATGGTTATGTGGATGCGTTATTCATTATACATGCCGGACAAGGGGCGGAATACACAGGAAATGCAAACGATATTTGGTCGCATCAGTGGGGTACATCGACGCCTCAGTTGGTAGATGGTGTACGTGCATATATATATTCAATGGAACCGGAATACTGGAGCAATCCCGGCGATATGACTTGCGGAGTGTATGCTCATGAAGCCGGTCATGCAATCTTCGGACTTCCCGATCTCTATGATTACAATTACGATTCTGATGGAATCGGTGCCTGGAGTTTAATGGCAGGAGGGAGCTGGAACGGTTCGCTTGGCAGTTCACCGGCACATCCCGACGCATGGTCGCTTTATCAGATGGGTTTTGCATCTCAAATAAATATTATTTCCGATACTGCTCAGATCAGCATTTCCTCTGTTGAGGATAGCGGTATCATTTATCGCTTGTGGACGGAGGGTTCCGCGAACAATGAATATTATTTGGTAGAAAATCGCCGGCGTACAGGATATGATGTATTTTTGCCCGGTGATGGATTATGCATATATCATATCGACGACTATCGGTCGGATAATAATAACCAGTGGTATCCGGGGTATACAACATCCGGCCATTACAAAGTTGCTTTGGAACAAGCAGACGGTCTTTGGGATTTAGAAAAATATCAAAATGGTGCCGATGGAGGCGATCCGTATCCGGGATCGACTTCGAATACACGATTCGATAATCACTCCGTA
Organism: Bacteroidota bacterium; assembly: GCA_020056225.1. Taxonomy (GTDB): domain Bacteria; phylum Bacteroidota; class Ignavibacteria; order UBA10030; family SZUA-254; genus JAGVIE01. The sequence continues at coordinate 18,833 of JAGVIE010000002.1, read as the reverse complement.
CCGAACAGTAATGATTATTTGGATAAAAGAACGTACGTCTCAGTTTCAAATATCAGTAACTCAGCGCCGACAATGACCGCAGATTTTGCCGTGAAAATTATACCGCCGGATATCGATGTTGCCCCGTCATCCTTCATCATAACAGCAGGTGCCGGCGATTCTGTTAGTCAAACCATGACGATTCGCAATAAAGGTTTAGGTGATCTGGATTATCAAATTCCGTTAGCACCATCTGTCGCAATGAATGAATACTTCGCAACCAATAAATTTCAAGCCGGGTCTTCTTCTGTGGCGATTCAGAGTGAATTTTCCGACGAGAAAAATCCAAAGCTCAATGCTTCCGGCGGACCGGATGCTTTCGGTTATTCATGGATGGATTCGGATCAGTCCGGAGGTCCCGTTTTCGATTGGATCGATATAAGCGGAGATGGAACGCCTGTTGCGCTTACATATTTGCGTGGATCCGGATTTATTCCACTTGGATTTGATTTCAAATATTACGGGAACACATTCAATCAAGTCTCAATAAATTCGAGCGGGTTTATCAGTTTTACAATGGATGGGGCGTGGATACCATTCTTTTCCTCACTGCCATCCGAGTGGAACCCATCGAATATGGTTGCTATTATGGCGGCAGACCTTGTACCGATTGGTACTTGCTATTATCTCTCCGACACGGCAAATCATAGGTTCATCGTTGAATATCAGGATTGGGGAAAAAGCGGCGGTAGTTCTCCGGATTATACTATGGAAATTATTCTGCATGAAGATGGAAGAATTGTTTTTCAATATCTGAAAATGAATGGCCAGCCGGGCGGTGTAGTTGGTATCCAAAATGCTGAGAGGAATATTGGGCTTAAAGTCGGTACATATTATTCATATTTAAAAAGTAATTTAGCGGTTGAATTCCGGTTACTGCCTAAGTGGTTATCAGCAGAACCTTCTGCAGGCACTATTCTATCAGGCGAGAGTCAAAATGTTACGCTAAAATTCTCTACCGATAGCTTGACAGCGGGTAGTTACAATGGCGCTGTTTATATTTCAAGTAACGACCTGGATGAAAGTATAGTGTCTATCCCGTTTACTTTCACCGTATTTGATCAGGCGAGTATTTCAGGTTTACCGGATACGATTGATTTTGGCGATCTTATTGTCGATTCGATACATGCAGATACAATCATCATAAAAAACAAAGGATCGCTTACATTAGATTGTAATTCCATATCAACAGATAATCCCGCCTTTTCTGTAAATCAAACCAGTCTTACTGTTTTACCAAAGAGTAATCTGCCAATCGTTGTTTCCTTCACTCCAGATCGGGCTGGAAATTTATCGAGCCATCTAACCATCCACAGCAACGATCCGCAAGATTCAATCATCACTATCCAACTAACCGGTCGTGGAGTTTATCCTCCTGCTATTGCCATAGATGCTGATACGTTGAAATATTCCTTACATCGGGGAGATAGTCTCACAACAGCGCTGAGGATATCCAACACGGGCTTGGGCGATCTGCTCTATGATATCTCGGTTGGTCAGGATAATATTGATATCGGAGATACCATAACTGCATTGAGCGGAAAATTAGCCATTCGTGGAAATGTCTGGAGTGTTAAAGAACGATCTATGCTTAGCGAGATAAAATTTTTCCTGAGCATTAATAATTCAACCGAATTGTATTTTGTCGTCTATGAATCGAGTGCAAAGACCGGTCCCTTTAATCGGATTAATGTGAAGCTCCAGATGAATTCAGGAGTAGGAAGACGATTCTACCCGTCCGGTCCGATGAATACAACTTTATTACCGGGGAAATATTACTTTATCGCTCTTACGAGCCGGGATTCTGTTACTTTTTATCGTCAGCCGAGGACGCTGCCGATAGATACATTGTGGGGGAAAATATATTCCAGCGGATTATACTATTATATCCCGCCGCCCCTTTCGATCAGTCCGACCCTCGCAAATACGAGCGTTATATATCAGACTCTAAGTTTTTCTAAAGATTATGTTTCTATCGTTTCGCCTCCGAATGGAGTTGTCAGCCCGGGCAGTTCGACAGATGTAATCATGAAATTGTGTGCGAATCGGCGACTCGGTATTAATCATCTGGTGTTAAAAATCGATAGCAATGATCCCGTTTTGCCTCAAGCATCCGTTCCGGTTGAACTGATGATTCGTTTTCAGGGAATTCATTTAGATGCCGGATGGAATATGTTATCGGTTCCATTAAAGGTTTCCGATTATCATAAGAATTCAATTTTCGATGCTTGCCAATCGGACGCTTTTTATTACAATGAAGGTTATCAGACTGCAGACACATTACAGGAAGGTCTCGGCTACTGGATGAAATTTCCGGCTGAGCAAACTATCTACATCGATGGGGAAGATATCCCGTTCGATACCCTCGCGTTGAAATCCCGATGGAATATGGTCGGTACTCTTACATACCCGGTTCCGGCATCGAGCTTAACGAAGATTTCACCGGTTACTGTTCTCTCGGGTGTTATAGGGTATTCAAATGATATAGGATATTTCAATGCAGATACCATTGTGCCGGGTTACGGATATTGGCTTAAATCAGATACCACAGGCAAGATAATATTGAGTTCAACTTTGGCGTCTCCATCGGTTGAAAAAGCAGCATATGAAAACGATAGGAAGTTCGCGGGAGGTTTGATTAATTCGAAAGCTGCCGGCGATGAAGGAATTTCAAATATAATATTTACCGATGCGAAAGGAAGGAAACGAATTTTGTACTTCACTTCGCGCCAAAAGCAAATCGATTTCACATCGTATGAATTTCCGCCTCCTCCGCCATCCGGTGTGTTCGATGTACGGTTCTCATCGCAAAGAAATATCGAGGTGTGGAACGATCAAAACCAAACATTCCCCATTCTGTTGAATGGGGCTGTATCGCCGCTTACTCTCAATTGGGATATCAAAGAGCAAACGGTTTACTCATCGCTTCAAATCGATGACAAAATAATTGAGATGGGAAAAATTGGAACGATCCAAATCTCCAATCCGGAATCCGAAATTAAGCTCAGGTTGTCATTGTCTTCTCCGGTGGAAACTCCGGAAGAATTCGCTCTACAGCAAAACTATCCCAATCCCTTCAACCCAACAACGGTTATCAATTACCTATTGCCAATCGACAGTTATGTGAAATTGAAAGTCTATAATTTGCTTGGGCAGGAAGTAGCAACTTTAGTAGATGGAGAACAGCTTGCAGGTTACCACGAGGCAGTGTGGGATGCAAGCGCGGTGCCGAGCGGTGTGTACTATTATAAACTGCACGCAGGTAATTTCACTGAGGTAAAGAAAATGCTGCTTGTGAGATAACCATAAACCAAAGGCTAATAGCCAATAGCTAATAGCAATTCTATCACCTCCAGGATATATAATATTTATCTGGAGGTTTTTATTTCAGATAGAATGGACTGATTACTTGAAAGTGCGAGAGATAAGATGAATTGATTTTACCTTGTTTCGCTTGACATTATAATTGTAGGCGATTTTCAAGTCATTTCCAGAAGAATCATTCGAATTTGTGCCCTTTATCAATTATTAGAAATCGGCATTGATTATATTAGAATCAATTTATATATTAATCTCACTTTGATAATGACAATTAAGCGAGAACATCTATCAAGATGATGAGGCAGGGCGTGAAAATATTTGAACTAAAACATATCGGATTGACATCTATTCTCTTACTTTATTCACTTAATTTTCTTTTCGGACAATCCACATTTCCACCAGCAATTAAAGCTGCTGTAAGTGCAAGTGATACTATTGAAACCAGTAGTGGTGTTGTAATAGATGGTAGAGACCACGATAGTAATGGTAATCTACTTTTATCATCCAGCAACGGAACTTACGGTGTATGGACGACCTCATTTTTAAATCAGTTTAGTCCGTCCCAAATAGGTGGAACTGCTAATGGAATTGATTATTCACCATCCTTCCCGGCTAATCCTGATGTCGCACTTTCTTTTCAATATCTCAGTGGTGGATTTCCACAATCGCCTGACAGTGTCTTAGGATTACCCGAGGGAGCATTAAAAGCTTTCGCTATCAGTGGTAAGACCGGCAGTCAGTATGTAACTAATTTATCTCAACTAATTCAACCGTTATCCGGTGTTACATACATTGAAGTAGATACGGCATCTATTCCCGTAATAAATGGGCAAGGAATTATTATTGTTCATACTACTTCTAAAAAATCCTTGTTTAAGTATATAACTGGTACCTTCAAGGGAATAATTATAGCCGATAATGTTAGGATGTACGGAACTTCCCTTTGTATAGGGTCCATCCTCAGTATAGGACCTAATGAGTCAGGACAAGGTAAAGTCACAATGACGACATCTGCAGATGTTTATTATTCAAGTGAAGCCATAAACAATGCAATGAATGTTGTTTTATCTTGGCTGACGTTGAATCCCTATGCGTTGCCAAATGCGGTCACCGGGAGAGAATATCATCAAATAATAACTGCTTCGGGTGGCACGCCTCCATATTCCATTGCAGCAAATATTTTACCGTCCTGGTTATCGCTATCGAGCAGTGGTGTTCTTTCAGGTATTCCGGCAACTGTGGGGCATGATACCATTGTCGTTACTTTAACCGACGGAAATGGTTTGATTGTTAGGAAAGATTATCAAATTAATATAAGTTTAGGCAGCAATATTCAAGGTTGTCAATTCTGGGATGTAAATAAGAACGGAATTAAAGATGCAGGTGAATCCGGTTTACCGAACTGGAAGATACGGTTATACGGAACCGTAGATGATTCAACGGCAAGCGATCAATCAGGTAATTATTCGTTTAACAGTTTACCGATCGGTAATTATCTTGTCACTCAGGATTTCCGAACAAGCTGGTCTCAGAGTTATCCTGCATCGTTGATGAGTACAATAGACTCATTAAAGCAACGTGGTCAGATTCAAATATTCAAACATTTCGTGGCATTAGCCCAAGATGCTTATAATTACAGGGTTAAACCCGCATCTCAAGGTGGTGGCAATGGTTCTTATTTTGGATATACTATTCCATCATCACTAACGAATAATCCCTATGCGACTTTTACTCGATCAATCAGCAATCCTTACTCGATAAGTTTTTTTGCTACTTCTTCATTGATATCTCCGGGTCAATTCGTTGCAACTTGTGACAGCAATGGATTATTTCCCTCTGTCACAAATATTAGCCAGGGTATGTGGCAAATAAGAATTACATCACAAGATTCAATATCCATCGGAAAAGATTTCGGTAATGTACCTTTTGAAATTCGCGGAAAAGTTTTTACCGATTATAAAGATTCTAAAATTGGTTTAGCTGGTTTTAGAGTTAACCTTCACGGACCGATTGATACATTTGCGGTCACGGATGCAAATGGTGACTATGTTCTTAGAGATTTTCCCTGGGGTACATATTCATTGACACAAGACAGTATCACAGAATGGATCCAATCTTACCCATCGTCGACCCCGACTTCGATAGAAGATATTTATTCAAGTACAATGCTCATGATACAACATCTCCAGTATCTTGCTCAAATTGCCTGGTATTACAAAATGACGCCGTACGGTTTGGGAGGTGGCGGAGGTTATTATACGGGTTTTGCTATACTAACAATCTATCAATCCGATTCAGAAGCTACTTACGAGGTTAGTTCTGTAGCACCTCAATATATTTCTCTTATGGCGCACTCATCAAAATATTCACCTGCGACGATTAGCATGTCCATAGATTCATTTGGTTGGACTGCTTTAACATATTCAGGTAATCTATACATTCGGCAGGAACCGGGAAGTCAGTTCATGGATGTCAATAATTTCTTTGAGTATGGTTACACTGGCGTGGTTTATCGTGATTTTGGGAATACACAGCCGACAAAAATCCAGGGGATAATATTTTCTGATGATAATCTAAATGGTATTCAAGATCCGGGTGAGCAAGGGGTTCCAGATTGGAAAGTATTCGCAGGTGGTCCAGTAACTGATTCAACCACGACAGATTCATCAGGCGCATATCACCTAACTAATCTTCCGGCGGGATTATATTTTGTAAATGAAAATTATCGCACTGGGTGGGGACAAACAGCACCATCTATGATTCCTCTATTATCTAAGCGTGATTCCGTTATAAATAATTTCAATCAGCTTATTAAACATTTAGATACTTTGGCAGCCGATGCCTACAGATACAAAACATTATCTGTAATGTGGGGGGGCGGTGGCGGATCTTATACCGCATACACGATCCCCGATCCATTACATAGTATTAAGGATGGCACATCAATTCTTTCTGCGTACTCAAATGTTGTATCAGTCCAGTTTACAGCCAACTCAGCGTATAATTTTGGCTCAATAACAGCGGTTGCTGACTCAGTCGGAAAATTGAATAATTTTGTTCTCACAGGTGAATTTGCATCTCTTGGTTATCGGATTGTGGATACTGATTTTTCGAGTCGACTTGTTCCCGGTATTAATTTTGGGAACAAACAATTCCCAAACGCTCCATTAATTACAGGAATTTCTCCATCTTCTCCATCAAACAATAATAATCCGATTATCAGCGGGCATGCGGAAGCACTTTCAATGGTAAACATATATGCGAATGATTGTGCTGCTCTGCCTATTGCAACGACATCTGCCGATAGTAACGGATCATTTGAAACAACAGTTAACGTTGCTGATAATTCGACAACAATATTCTTTGCTTCGGCTACTAATATTGCCGGAACATCCACTTGCTCATCGTTGGGAATAACCTACGTTGAGGATAGTCAGGCACCTTCTTCACCAGATAACCTCACTGTAAGTCCAAAAAGTGATCGCGCAACTTTACACTGGGAAAGTAACACTGAACCTGATATTAATCGCTACCGTATATACTCTGACACAGCGCCGAACCCGATTATTTTAATTGACTCAACAGATAACTCGGCGAGTACTAAACTGCTGATTGGTTTGAAACGAGGGATAAAATATTATTTTCGTATTACAGCTGTTGATAGTAGTTCCAACGAAAGTGGATATTCGAACCAAGTTGATAACATAAGGAGCTTCAACCTTAATATTTCCGAAGGCTGGAATTTAATTTCAATTCCCTTCTTAGTGCAAGATAATCGAAAGGAAATCATTTATCCCACCTCCAATTCATCTGCCTTTGCTTATCAGGGATCATATGTTTCATCTGATACAATCCTTCTTGGTAAAGGATATTGGGTAAAATATAGAAGTGATCAAATCAACCAGCTCAGTGGTTATTCTGTAGACATCGAAACAGTTTGTGTGGAAAAAGGATGGAATATGATTGGCTCAATCTCTGACTCTGTAGCTGATAGTACTATAATCAGTATTCCTCCCCAAATAATTACTTCGCAGTTTTTCTGCTACATTAGCGGCTCTAATTATCTTACATCTACCATTATCGCACCCGGTCAGGGATATTGGATAAAGACAAACCAGGCTGGGAAACTTATTCTTTCATCGTCCCAAGAAATAGTAAATCGAAGTAGTATTAAAATCATCTCAACAACAGAAAAGCCACCACAACCGCCACCAGCTCAAATAAAAGTGAATGAAATTCCAAAAGAATTTGCACTTCGCCAGAATTATCCCAACCCCTTTAACCCATCAACGGTTATCAATTACCAATTGCCAATCGACAGTTATGTGAAATTGAAAGTCTATAATTTGCTTGGGCAGGAAGTAACATCGATTGTTGATGAGGTTCAGGAGGCAGGATATAAATCGGTTGAGTGGAATTCAGATGACCTCTCCGGCAAAAGCGTTGCAAGCGGGGTTTATGTATATCGGCTCGAAGCTTCGAGCCAAGCCGATCCTTCAAAGTCGTTTAGTCAGATTAGGAAAATGATTTTGATGAAGTAATTTTGCATTTCGAATTCAGCGTCTAAGTGAGCCAATCTAAACAGGTTGGCTCGCTCTTTTTGATGCATCATAAAAAACACCGTTTCTGCATCTGTCCGTTGTTCATCTGCATTCATTGCACATCACCCGAATTTTTCGTAATTTTATCACAAATTAGATTGAAGCTTATTTCCGTGAATGGATGGATATGATCAAAATAGGTAAAATCAAAATCGGTGGTGGTAATCCTCTTGTTCTTATTGCCGGACCGTGCGTAGTCGAAAGCAGGGAGATGGTTTTCAGGACTGCGGAACAAATTCAGAAGATCGCGAAGAAACACCGTATCCCGTTCATCTTTAAAGCATCGTACAAAAAAGCTAACCGAACAAGCGGCAAATCATTTTCCACTTTAGGGATGGAAGAATCGCTTGCTATTCTTGCCGACGTTAAAAAAGAATTTAATGTTCCTATATTAACAGACATTCATTCGGAGATTGAAGTTGAGGTTGCGGCTGAGGTTGCGGACATTCTCCAAATTCCGGCATTCCTTTGTAGACAAACCGAACTGTTGCAAGCGGCAGGACAAACAGGAAAAGTTGTCAATATCAAGAAGGGGCAGTTCATGGCGCCGGAAGATATGAAGCATCAGGCACAAAAGGTTGAGATGACCGGGAATAAAAAAATTATGCTCACGGAGCGCGGCGCTTCTTTCGGCTATCATAATCTTATTGTCGATATGCGCTCGCTGACTATTATGCGGAAGTTAGGTTACCCGGTGATATTGGATGCGACTCACTCGGTTCAATTACCTGGTGGCGGAAAGAATGAAACCGGCGGTCAACCTGAGTTCATCTTCCCGATAGCTCGTGCAGGTGTTGCCGCTGGATTAGACGGTCTTTTTATTGAAACGCACCCCGATCCGAAACGCGCGCTGAGCGATTCTGCCAGTCAGCTTAAATTAAGCATGCTTGAAAGTTTAGTAAAGCAAGTTGTCTCAATTGATAATATCGTGAAGGAAAAATTTGGCATCTAAAAAGAAATCTCTCGCGTCGCTGTCAAAAAAACTCAAACGCATCCGCATGATAGTCATGGATGTCGACGGAGTACTAACGGACGGCTCTATAATTTATAGTTCCGATGGAATAGAATCTAAAAAATTCAACGTGCACGATGGATACGGTATATTTCGTGCCCGAGGTAAAGGACTGAAATTTTCAATCATCTCGGGACGCACATCGAAGGTCACAAGTCTGCGGGCGAAAAGACTGGAGATCGCGGATGTATATCAAGGTTCGGAGGATAAAGTATCGGTATTTCAGAACATCAAGAACAAATATAATCTTCAGTATGATGATGTTTGCTTTATCGGTGATGATGAGTTTGATCTTCCTCTGCTGCGCAAAGTTGGTTTCAGCACCGCTCCTGCCGATGCTATCGAAGCGGTAAGAAAAGAAGTAGATTATGTCACGCTGGCTGACGGCGGACGCGGTGCAGTGCGCGAAGTTATCGATGCTGTACTGCGGGCAAAGAAATTATTATAGAATGGTTTAACCATGATAGATAAAAAAACGATTATTGAAAAAGGCAAAAACGTTATCCGCATAGAAGCGGATGCAGTAGCAATGCTGGAAAACCGAATTGGTGATGATTTTGCCAGAGCGGTGGAAATGATAGCCGGATCCAAAGGCAGAGTTGTGATTGCGGGAATGGGAAAGTCGGGGATTGTTGCAAGAAAGATAGTCGCGACGCTTAATTCAACAGGTACACCCGCAATGTTCCTTCATCCATCCGATGCTGTTCACGGTGACTTTGGAATGGTGCGCAAAGAGGATGTTGTAATTTGCATTTCGAAGAGCGGCGATACTGCGGAATTGAATCAACTGATTCCATTATTCAAGCGTATCGGAGTTCCTATCATCAGTATAGTCGGAAATTTAAATTCAAAACTTGCACTTGAAGCTGATTTAATATTAGATATCAGCGTGAAAGAGGAAGCTTGTCCGTACGATCTTGCCCCGACATCATCAACTACCGCGACTCTTGTAATGGGCGATGCATTGGCAATGGCGCTGCTTGAGAAGAGAAATTTCACAAAGGAAGATTTCGCGCTTTATCATCCGGGCGGTACGCTTGGCCGGCGACTTCTATTAAAGATCGAAGAATTGATGGTATCGGGTGATGCAGTTCCCAGAGTAAAACAGAATGTACCGATTAGGGATGCGATATTAGAGATGACCTCCAAACGACTCGGCGCTACATGTGTTGTAGATAATAATGGCAGGCTCGAAGGTGTTATCACTGATGGTGATCTCCGGCGTCTGCTGCAAAAGACAACCGATCTCACACACCTTACCGCAGAAATGATGATGACGCGGCATCCCAAAACGATCATGAAAGATTTGCTTGCCGCGGTCGCGCTTCAGGAAATGGAAGCTCATAAAATAACTCAGCTCATCGTTGTAGATGAAGATCATCGTCCGATAGGGATGATCCATCTTCATGAATTGGTAGCAGCCGGGCTTGGCGGGGAAAATCAGTAATCAATGCAAACGGAAATAGTGAAAAGCAATAAAATGGTCGTTCGCAGTACAGCGCTAACCGCTCTCTGCTCTTTTCTTTTAACGATAAGTTCTTTGATTCTTGTCGGGTGTGAAGAAAAGGTTAAGCCGGCAGTAACATCCTTCGGAACGAATAAAGATATTCCCTCACAGGAGAGCTGGAACGCAACAATAACATTTACCGATTCGGGCAGGATAACCGGCATTCTTCGTGCCGGACATATTATGGTGTTGGACGATAAGAACATCACCCTGATGGATTCTGACATCAAAGTAGATTTTTATGATGAAAATCAAAACCACACTTCCGTTCTCACAGCAAGACGCGGAGTCGTCAACGATATCACTCACGATTTTGAGGCACATGAGAATGTAATCGTTGTGAACGACAGTGGAACTACTCTGCGAACTCAGGAACTATATTGGACAAATTCAACCCAGAAAATACATACACCTGCATATGTTGAAATATACTCACCCAAAGAGCAACTACAGGGACAAGGTTTCGAATCCGACCAGAGTCTTGTGAATTATACTATCTATAAACCAACCGGCAGGGCAAAAACAGGTGATCCGAAGTAAGAAAATAATCATCCGTGCTATTTTGCATTGCCTCATTATGGCGATTCTATCAATAATATTCTTCGGAATTCAATACGCTCAACAGAAAGAAGATGTGTCGCTCGATCATGCCGATAGTTTAGTAGGGCTGGAAATCAACGGCGAAAAAGCGCGCCAGCTTATCGGGCATGTTCGGCTTCATCAGGGAAGCACGGTCATTACATGTGACAGCGCGATCCAATATCTTGCAACTCAAAAAATCTCGATGCATGGTATAGTTGAAGTTCGTGACGATACTTTGAGGATGGTTGGATCAAGCGGAATGTATTATCCCGATCTCCGAATCGCAGAGGCTTTCGATCGTGTTTTTCTAGAGGATCCGGGTACTGTATTGCATGCCGGTTACGGAAAATATTTCGTCAACGAAAAAAAAGCCTACTTCAAGACGAATGTGTCGGTGGAAGATTCAACTTCGGTGCTCACTGCAAACGAGCTGACATATTTCAGGGAGGAACAAAAATCGATCGCTCAGGGAAATGTAAAAATTGTGAATGCGAAGAATGGCATCACGATATTCGGCGATCATTTCGAGAATTACAAGAAAAATCATTACAGCAAAGTAACAGGGCAACCCAGGCTGATACAAATCGATAAGAATCAGAAAGAGAAAACCGATACGCTTGAAGTTACGGCAAGATTGCTGGAATCGTATCAGGATACGCTTGAAAGGCTTATTGCTACCGATAGCGTGAAGATTATCCGGGGCGAACTCGCCGCGGAGGCCGGTCATTGCACTTATTATACAGATCTCGACAGCATCATTCTTAAACGCCAGCCGTTTATTTGGTATACATCGGGCGGCTCGGACGAAAACCAGGTCTCTGGCGAATCTATTTTCATAAAACTTGAAAAACAAAAACTCAAAACGGTATTCGTTCGTGAAAGAGCTGTGGCAATATCGCGCGCGGATTCGCTCTATATCAACCGGTTTAACCAGATGAGCGGGCAGGAAATAATCCTTCATTTTGCGGATGATAAAATCAAGCGTGTTGATGTTAATATGACCGCGACAAGTTTGTACTATCTATTCGATAAAGGGAAAGGAAACGGGTTGAATAAATCTACGGGCGATCAGATCAGGATGACGTTTGTTGACGGGAAGATTGATAAGATCAATGCGATATCAAATGTCGAAGGTCAATATTATCCCGAGAAAATGGTGAAAGGAAAAGAAACAGATTTCAATTTATCTGAATATAATTGGCGGGAAAACAGACCGGGGAAGAGGTAGTCATTTTTATCCTTAATAGAGAAATTGTATATTGAATGAAAATGAATAACCAAGCTGAAAATATAAATCAATCGCAGCAGCAGTCCACCGATGTATCGGAGGTAAGTGTACTAAGCTCAAAAGGATTATTTAAGCGGTACAAGAAACGCTACGTGGTGGACGATGTCAGTGTTGAAGTACGGCAGGGCGAAGTTGTCGGATTACTCGGACCCAATGGAGCGGGCAAGACAACAACCTTTTACATGATCGTTGGAATGATAAAGCCGACTGATGGAAAAGTGTTTTTTAATGATGCAGAGATTACAAGAGAACCGATGTATAAACGCGCAAGAATGGGGATCGGCTATCTTTCGCAGGAAGCGTCGGTTTTTCGAAAATTGACCGTCAAAGATAACATTACCGCCGTGCTTGAAGTCATGGGTTTTTCTAAGAAAGAACGTGAAGAACGATGTCAGCAACTGTTGGACGATTTTGGATTAAATCAAATAGCAAAAAGTAAGGGATATATGCTTTCGGGAGGTGAACGACGCCGAACAGAAATTGCGCGTGCTCTTGCAACCCGACCAAAGTTCATCCTGCTTGATGAACCGTTCGCAGGAATCGACCCGATCGCAGTCGAAGATATTATGCGCATCGTTCAGGGCTTGAAGAATCGAGGCATAGGCGTACTTGTAACCGATCATAATGTTCACGAAACGCTATCAATCACCGATCGTTCCTATCTTCTCTTCGAAGGAAAAATAATCAAATCCGGTTCAGCGGAGCTTCTTGCCAACGATCCCGAAGCACGGCGTTTGTATTTAGGTGAAAAGTTTAAACTGGATCGATACGAGTAAATTTATTTAAGTAAAACTAATTTTCTTGTTGATATAAAATCTCCCGCACGGATCATATAGAAATAAACTCCCCCTGGTAATCCTGTCGCATTAAACCGAATATTATATTTCCCAGCTTCCTTTGTTTCATTCAGTATGGTTGCCATTTCTTGACCTAGTATATCATATATTTTTACGTTAACGTGTGATCTTTCAGGTATTTCGTAATCAATCGATGTGCTCGGGTTGAATGGATTTGGGTAATTCTGATAGAGAGCGTAAGTTGTTGGAAGACGTTTTGGTTCGGATGTGGTTGTAATCACCTGACCGTCAATAGTTGCAGTGAAAAGTTCCTCATCTGTCCATCCACCAACTTCATGAATGATTCCTACACCCGGTGCAAACGTATATTCAACTTCTTCATCAATCCAACCAGGTACATCGAAAAATAGCTTGATGCAATTAATAAAATGTCCCGCATATACTGTAACCTCAACGTTTTTCGTTACGTGGACAAACATTGTATCATCGCGAAAAATTTCAGCGATATAAATCGAACCACTATCACGAGAGAAGTCAAACCAAAGGTGTTCTGCATTCTCGTAATATTTCCATATGTTCCCTATGCTATCCATGCGCAGTGTATCAGCATACGATGGGTTGGCAAAATGCTTTATATAGTATAAGCTTCCATCGATCCGAGTTGTATCAGATATAATTGAAGTCCGTTTATAGTTCGTATCCCATGGACTTGTGTACGTCCAACTATTTCCGATAGATAATGGAAAGTAATTCGCTGAAGAATCTCCTGTAAGGGTTTGGCTTGCAGCAGTTGGGAGGACGATAAATATTATCAGGATAATGAGCAAATTTTTCATAAATGCCTCATTTTTTATCTATGTAAATTAAACAATTATCCAATTTACTTTCAAGCGAGTCGGACGTTCACTCCTTAGATTATCATTTACTTCTCGCCCACCTTAAATTCGGTCCATGGTTGCGATGGTCGATCTTTTAGAAGTCCGTTCATCCAATCGAATTGAGAATGAGCTTCAAGATATTTCTTCGCATCGAATGACATCCCGCATGCTTGTCCCCACCGGGCAATGAACGACATCTGCTTTGCCATCTTTGAGTCAATCACTTTCGCATCAATAGAACCACCGGGACTGTACGGCTCACCGCCGCTTGAAAACTTCGGGTCGAGGTCGTCGTGCCCGCAGAGTGTTCGCCCACTTGGATTGTTCATCTTTAAATATGTGTCGTAGTGATCCGCCTCGAATGATTTTGCAAGCTCAAGATTTATCTTACCCGTGTTTTCTTTCATCAGTTGCTTCCACCTGACTCTACGGGCAACGGAAGAATATTTGATATTCGTCTCTTCACTTTTAGTTTCGAACCGAAGTATATTCAAATTTTCCGCAACGTTCGAGCCGGTGAAATATCCATCCTTCTTTTTTTCGAATCCGACATATTTCAAACCGAGTTCGAGCCGGGCGATTTCATTCGTGTTGATATCACCCAATAACCATGCATTAGCGTACCCGCCGTTGTTATCCTTCTTCATCATCTCGCACCATTCATCTATATTATTCGCGTATTGTGTGGCGTGCCGCATGCGTGAAAATTCGGGAACACCCTTCTCATCGAATGGAAAGAATCCGCCGATTGTAGTTTCTGAACCGACAAGCCCGGCATCGGTTACAAAGAAATCTGTCCCGCTGTGAATAAAACCGGTGAATGCCTGCATCAAAATGTGGTGACCTTTCTCCGGCAGAATATCCAGGATGATGTTACAGAACGGGTCCTGATATCCTACCATCGAATTATGTCCAAGAACGATTCCACCATCGGTAGTCATACTGCCTGTGGCAATGAACGAACTGCACGATTGTTTCTTGGGTTCCGGTGAATTTGTTTTAAAGGAATCTTTCACCGTGGGCCACCAATACCATATAAGCTCCATGTAACCATTGAGCGCGACAAGTTCATCACGCGTTGTTGAGATGCCGGCTGATTTCATTCCTTCAACCATCGCATCAATTTCCGCAATGTTCTCCGAATCGACTTTCGCAGTAAGAATCTCTCCGGCTTTTCCAACAATCCACGACCACTCCATCGCGCTTTGATATTTCCATTCTTCACTCAATATCCGCAATGCATCCTTGATTTCTTTGGCGAGAAGATAACCATGCTGGAATCCTCGTTCCTTTGGCGATCCTTCGAGGTGAAGATAAATCCAGCCGTTCTTTTCATGTCGATTTGATTTCGTCAGCCAGGATTGTTGCTCTTGAGTCAGAGTATCGGCGGTTTGCGCCTGAAGCAGTATTGGAAACAGGAGAACAAAAAGGATAAAATATTTTTTCATATAGACCTCCATATAATGTTATTTGATCCAAACAGTTTTGATGTTGACAAATTCTTTTATTCCGTATATACTCAATTCACGTCCATAACCTGAGTTTTTCACTCCACCGAACGGCAATCGAGGATCGGATGCGACCATACCATTGATAAATACTGAACCGGTTTCAAGCTCATCGATGAATCGTTGTGTTTCATTTTTATTTTTTGTCCAGGCGCTTGCACCTAAACCAAAAGGTGTATCGTTTGCAAGCCGGATCGCTTCATCTATATTTCTTACTTTAAATAATGAAGCAACCGGTCCGAACAATTCTTGCGTATATGCCGGACTATTTTTTGGAATATCGCTAAGTATTGTCGGAGGATAAAAATTCCCGGGTTTATCGATTCTTTTTCCGCCGGTGAGTATACGCGCTCCCATCTTAACCGATGTTTGTACCTGATGTTCCAGTTCATCGAGAATTTCAGGCGTTGCAAGCGGACCGATGTCGCAATCATCCAATAATGGATCTGAAACTTTTAACTTGTTCATCCCTTCGATGAAAAGAGCAGTGAACTCTTTATAGATTTTTTCATGAATGATGAACCGTTTTGCTGCGATACATGATTGTCCGTTATTGATAGTCCGCGCTTTCACAGCAATCTTTGCAGTTTCTTCTATATTTGCACTTGGCATTACGATAAAAGGATCACTGCCGCCAAGCTCGAGAACTGTTTTCTTTATGACCTTGCCTGCAATGCTCGCTACCATTTTTCCAGCCGGTTCGCTCCCTGTCAGAGTTACTGCCTTAACACGATTGTCCTCTATTATCTTCTGGACTTTTTCAGAACCTATCAGCAATGTTTGAAATACGCCTTCATGAAAACCGGCACGTCTAAAGATATCCTCGATTGCAAGTGCACACTGCGGGACATTCGATGAATGCTTGAGTAATCCAACATTCCCAGCCATTAAAGCCGGTGCGGCAAATCTGAATACTTGCCAGAACGGAAAATTCCATGGCATGACTGCGAGAATTATTCCGAGCGGCTGGTAGCGGATATAACTTTTTGCAGCGTTTGATTGGACGATCTCGTCGGCAAGAAAGCGTTCGGCATTCTCAGCATAGTATCTGCAAACCCACGCGCACTTTGCGGCTTCTTCAGCCGCCGCCCATAACGGCTTGCCCATCTCCGTTGTCATGATTCGACCAAACGTTGTCTTTTCGTTCTCGAGTAAATCCGCCGCGCACTGCATCATCGCGGCACGGTCAGTGAAAGATGTTTTACTGTAAGACTGAAAAACATCTGCGGCAAGCTTGAGTTTTTTTTCGATGTCAACTTCAGAAAGGGCGTCGAACGTTTTGAAAACTTCTCCGGTTGCGGGATTGATGGATGCTATGGACATGTGATCAATTCAAAAGTCTCCGCCAGAGGCGGATGCGCCTTTGGCGCAAATGTAAAAATAAAAAAAGGTTATCATCGATATACTTATTCAGAGGAGAGAACAAATTGATTCCCTTCTGAGTCGATAAATTGCGCGTATGTTCCCCATGGCGCTTCTGTTGGAGGAACTTTGAATTCGACGCCGCTTGTTTTCAATTCTTCATACGTTTTCCTTACATCATCGCATGTTAGCGCGAGATTCATATAAGTACCGATGCGGCTTTCTTGTCCCGGTGGCGTAAATAAGACAATCTTCGTTTGAGAATTTTCTATCTCCAATTCAATCCATCGTGAGTTATCGTTGAATCGTTGATCGGTCAAGAGCTTGAACCCCAGATTCCCGGTATAAAATTTCAGCGCCCTGTCATAATCTTTTACAGGTATGCTGACGAACTTGATGTGAGTTATCATCTTACATCTTCTTAAGAAATTGTTTGTAATCGATTTTTTCCAGCTCGCGGATATTTTGTTCGACTTTTCGCTTGAGCGCTTTCTTGAATTCTTTAAGCTTGCCGGCGATCCTTTCATCGCAGTGAGCAACTATTTGCAAAGCAAGAATGGCGGCATTCTGAGCGCCGTTCAGCGCGACGGTAGCTACGGGAATTCCCGAAGGCATTTGAAGTATGGAGAGTATCGAATCCCACCCGTCAATTGAGTTGCTTGATTTAATAGGCACACCGATTACCGGCAATGTGGTCATCGATGCGATGACGCCGGGGAGATGTGCCGCGCCGCCGGCTCCGGCGATAATAACTTTTAACCCGCGCTTCGATGCTGTGGTAGCGTACTTAGCGGCACGCTCGGGTGTGCGATGGGCTGAGGCGATCGTTATCTCGAATGGTATACCAAACGATTCCAGAGTCTCAGCCGCTTCTGCCATTACCTGCAAATCCGATTTACTTCCCATTACAATTCCAATGAGTGGTTTCTTCATATCAACTCCTTTGACAATTCAGAAAATATTAGCTGTCACCCTGAGCGGAGCTAAGGGTCTTTTTTGATAAGTGAGATGTTTCACTTCGTTCAGCATGACATTTTATTTCTTAGGATTATACTTTGTTTTATATCCCGGATTTTCTTCCGGTCTGATAGCGTTAGGATAATTCCAATCCGTTTTAATATCTACCGATACTTCCTTGATCTTCTTGAAAACTTCATACGGGTTCGGCACTGCAACAAAACGGTCGAAGATACGCCCGCCTTTGCTTGTAGTATTACCGGAGAACGCGTTGATAGTTCCTACGCCCAACATATTCTCAATTGGATTAACATTAACTTCAAGATCGACGATCTTATCGTAATCTACAGCTTTGAAATCGGTGCCCCAGAAACCGCTTCTCATCATCAGCCGCTTGCTGGTGATAGCGTAATATGTATTGCCATGCACGAGCCACAGACGTATCATATTGAGTATACTGCCGTAGAACGGAAATGCGTGTATCGCAAAAAATGGAATCGCGAACCACATCATATCGCTCGTCATATTCATGATGAAGAAAAAATCGAACACACCCCATAGTAAACCGAAGATGAGGAACGGCACGCCCGTTATAATAAATGGAATGAACGCCGGTTTGCCCGTCCAGTAAATATATTCATCGCTGTCTTTGACTGCTTCGAATTGCTGTGGTAGGTAGTTGGTCGTGATGTCGGGTTGCATAAAGTGTGGGTGGAATTAATAATCAGCAAATTTATGTTTAATACGAATTGTTCGGGGTGTAGGAGGTTGATATGTAGAATCGTAATAAATATTTTTACACGCTGTACATCGCCATACACCGTTGCGGTTTTCCTGAAGCCTAATTAGTTCTTTATTTTTATCATAACAATGCTGGCAATAGGGGCCATCTTTTTTCTTCTTGATTTTTAACCAGTAATAAGGTGATTCCCAGATGAGATTTCCTCGTATTGTTACTTGCTCTTCAAGATCTTTTACTTT
>JAGVIE010000019.1 GCA_020056225.1 Bacteroidota bacterium | reverse complement strand
TCTATTCCAGGCGTGATTGTCGAATCAACCCATGTCAGCGATGTCGAGTCGTAAACCTGCCAGGTCCCGGGATCGTTCCAATTACCGGATTGCTTTGTTTTAAAGTCTCCAGGATTAGGTATCGCTGCCTCGAGAAGAGTGATAAAAGCAATGAACAGGAGTATAATTCCTATGAATCGTTTCATAAAAATATTAGCAAAACTCATAAATTGGCATTTACTGGATAAGTACGGAATAATAAGTTAACAATTGATTATCAAAAATAGTTCAATTTCTTAATTCTTAAATTTATGGATACTGGTTCCCCTTATCGTGAAATAAACAAGGAAGACATCTGATGTTAGGATATATTAATAGATCTCCCTAAAGGATTATTTCCGATACCATCTAACAAACTGCTTATGAACAATAGACATAATTTCAAGCATTGAAATATGCCTCATATGAAGAGCCAAATTGCTAAGTATTGGAATAAAAAGCAGATAATTCTATCAATTTAGCGTAGACTAATTTAAGAAACGGTCAGCAGACAATCAAGGGATTTTATTAATTTCTTTCTGATTTTCCCGTTCTATGCACAACAGCGAATTAGAAGATAACTATGTTTCTGTTAAACATCTTGGATTGAATGATTAGAGTGATTCGTCAGAAGCTTTTTTATTGATTCGTGGAAAAAACGATTTATCCTGTATAAGTTATTACCTATTGAAAAAATCCTTAAAATATATTTCCAAATATTCATTAAGGGTGATTTTCCAGTTTCGCATAATATTCATTTTTTGTAAATCCAGACGCCTGTTCAACAACCTTTCCGATGCTGGTCGATCTGCGAAGTATTCATCTGAAAAAAAATTGGATGAAACTTCTGTTATCTTAATTTCATTTTCTCTTTTCAAAATCTTCACCATTTCCGACGCAACTTCCAAACGCGCCGTGACACCCCCGCATACCATATTATATAAGCCAAAGCGATTGTTCTCCAATAATTTCATTACATTCATCGCAAAATCATGAGTATAGGTCGGAGTACCAAGTTTATCATTAACAATAAATAATTCTTTTTTGCCTTCTTTAATTTGTTTTATTATTTTCTGGACAAATTTTTTATCTTTCCTTGGTCCACCGCCCATCATCCACCCTGCTCGACAAATGAGATACCGACGAGAATGATCTTTTACAAAAAGTTCTCCTGCATATTTCGATCTGGCATAATGTCCCAGCGGATTAGGCACATCCCAATCATCGTACACATCTTTCTTCCCATCAAAAATACCCGCGGTACTTATATAAAGCAAAGGGATACTCAGCCGGTTTGCGATATCAACGGCATGCTCAACTGAAATTGTATTTGTTTCATATGTTTCCTCGGGGTGAAGCTCGCAAAATTCAAGATCAGTAAAGGCGCCCAAGTGAAAAAGATAATCGGGCCGGAAATTTTCTACATCTTTATTATATGATTCAAAGTCTCGAATATCGCAATAACTTAACCATTCTTCATTTACATCGATATCGGTACACTTTAGTATATATTTATCCTGATATTGCTTATGAAAAGCTTCCCCAAGCATTCCTCCACATCCTGCGATATAAATCTTTTTCACGAAGTAATTCCTTTCGGTAAATTATTATTATACACTTGTCTCGAATAGATTTCCATTATTTTCTCATAATGAAATTCCTGATCATATAATATTATGGCGCGATCTCTGCCGGCACTTCCCATTTTATTACGCGATGAATTATCACTATGGATAATACGCATTTTTTCAGCAAGATCTTTTTCATCCCGCGGGACAAATAAATAACCCGTTATACCCTCCTCAATCATTTCCGGCAAGCCTCCGAGTCTTGAGGCTATTACTGCTTTCCCTGCCGCCATCGCCTCCATCACCGCGTAAGGATAATTCTCGTACCATTCTGAAGGTACAATTACATACCCGCAATTGTGAAGGACCTGGTTTAATTTTTCACCAGATAGATAACCGACAAATTCGACGTTCGTTAAACCAGATTCTCTACAAAAATCCATCAGTGAATTTTTCTCTGTACCCTCACCAACTATTTTTAGTGGTATTTCTTTTGCGATTGCCGCGGCTTTGAGAAGCGTTTTTACTCCTTTGTAGCTTTCCAAACGACCGATATATAAGGCATAATTACCGGAAACTTTTCCATCGTATATAAATTTTTCCTTTGCCAGGAAATACGGAAGATGATGCATTCGCTTCGAACTCCAGCCGAACTCTGCGAATTTATTGATTAAGAATTCACTCGGCGCGATATATTCTGAAACCAAATTTTTCATTCCAAGTAAATCGTGCACCACTGCCTCCAATGTTGCAACAATACTCGCGCTCCTCGAATCTTTCTTACATTTTTTTATAGTACATTGATAAAACCTGTTCCCCTTGCATGATTCACAAATCTCTTCGTGAGATACCATGTTAGTATTCGGACATATCCATTGGTAATCGTGCAGAGTCCAGAATACAGGTATGTCATGCTTATGGAATTCATGGAGAATGGAAGGCGTGATTTGCGCATGTATATTATGAAGATGCGCAACATCGGGTTTTACGTCTTCAATTAATTTTGCTATATTTTTTCTCGCCTGATGAGAATATATCGTGCGAGACAAAACCTTCATACCGTTTCTAATTGTCTTACTGCGATTCATTTCGATAAAATCTATTTCATCTACAAAGTATTTCTCATAAGCAGTAACTTTATTGTTAGGATGGTGCATGGAGAAATAAGAGATCGAATGCCCGTGCTGTTGAAGTAATTCGGCAAGATTGAACATGTAGGTCGAATCACCGCCCTTAATAAAACAAAATTTATTTACGTGCAGCACCTTCATAAATAATCATTGCCGGAATGAAGATTTTTCTTTTTCTCCGATATGAGATTCCCAATCACTGTTTCAAGGCTGTCTTCCTGTTTCCATCCTAATTCTTTTAATTTTGAATTATTACCTACACTATTCATTATTATGTTTTTATCTCTGTCAGAAGCCTCTTCTGATATTTCATAATTAACACCGGGAAATTCTTTCGCTACCATCGTAAACAATGTTCGTATATTGACACCTTCCCCTGAACATATATTATATACTTCACCCGACCGACCGACCGTGATAACCTTGTATAATCCTCTAACTACGTCATCAAGAGACAGAAAATCTCTAATTGTGTCAAGATTTTTGGTTTTTATTATCACAGCCTTCTGAATCCCCGGATGCTTTAGAAATTGCTCTATGAAACATACAGGAACCAGCTTGGCACTCATTCCGTTTCCAATAATATTGAATGGACGAGCAACTACTATGTCTATCTGTTGCTGAGCGTGGTAAAGTTGACCCATCATCGTTTGCATAAACTTTGCAACACCATAATGTGAGACTGGAATTTTAGGATCATTCTCTTTTAATGATCCGTCGGTCGACTCAGAATCTCCGTATTCGGCCGCTGAACCGACTATTACAACACGGGTCTTCAATCTTAACTTTGTAAGTGCAGTTACAATATGAATGAAAGGAAAAAGATTTACTTCATATAGTACATCCGGATGTTCGTTATCGGTATAACCTAACAGATTCACTATACAATCAGGTTTGTATCGGTCTATTGTTTCAAATAATTGCACTTTATTAAGCACATTAATTGAGACGTCCACCTGTCCGGTGATATCTGCCGTGATTACCTGATGTTTATTCTCTGAGAAAATACCACAGAGTCTGCGCCCAATGAAGCCGTTTGCGCCGAGAATCAATATTTTTTGTTGGGAGGTCATTTGCTTTGGGAAATCATCTGGCATTGATTTTCATTTTTTCATAATCCACCAAAGCGGATTCAAAGCTTTCAATACTTCCCAAATCGTGCCAGATACCATCGTGGTGCACTGTGTTGACTTTCATCCCCTTCTTAAGCAGCAGCTTAACGAGAGATGGAAAATCAAAATATTCGTTATGTTTCAAAAGCTTGATGACCTCTTTGTTGAGCGCGTAAATTCCCGTACTGACTTCATAAGACAGTGTAGGTTTTTCTATGTAATCTTTTAAACTCTTATCACTATTGTATTCCAAAATACCTAGTTCGATTTTCACTTTTTTCGAAAACGTTGCGATTGTTAATGCACTCTTCGAGAGTTTATGCTTCTTCAGAAGCTCTTTATAATTCATATCGGATAGAGTGTCTCCATTCATGACTAAAAAATCATCATCCAGAGATTCGATTAAAGTTAAAGGTCCGATTGTTCCGAGCGGTTTTGTTTCTTTCGAATACGTTATTTTAAGTTTGTACTTTGAACCATCTCCAAAAAATGTTTGAAGTAGTTCGCCAAAATAACCGATACACATATGAATCTGTTTGAACCCATGTCTAGCCAACTGCTTGACAATCACTTCCATAATCGGTTCATCCTTAATGGGAATCAGCGGTTTGGGAATGACCAGAGTATACGGCTGAAGTCTTTTTCCTTGCCCTCCTGCTACCAAAATAGCCTGCATGTTATCTCCTAGATATTATAAATATTCGTTTTATAAAATTTAAGATTGTCCTTGATGTAATCAATGGTTTTCCGTAAGCCCTCATCTAGGGAATATGCTGGTGACCAGCCGAGGATATTTTTTGCCATCGAATTATCGCATATTAGTTTTAATACTTCGCTGTTTTCGGGCCTGATTCTCTGGTCATCAACAACTATGTCTTTTTCTTTACCTAAAAGCATTTTTATTTTTTTCACCAGGTCGCCGATCGAGATACCGGAGCCGGTACCGATATTCGTCACTTTTCCGATCGACCCATCAGACATTGCCGCGCTGATGAAACCATTTACCGTATCCTTCACGAAAGTAAAATCACGAACCGGATGTAATGAACCGACCTTGATAAAATTTTGCTCGCTCAATATCTGGCTGATCAATGTTGGGATTATAGCGCGCGCAGATTGCCTCGGACCATAAGTATTGAAGGGCCTGACGATTGATACCGGCAAACCGAACGACAGGTGAAAACTTTCAGCTAATTTATCTGCGCCGATTTTAGTAGCTGAATACGGCGATTGTGCCTGAAGTGGATGCTGTTCATTGATCGGTGTGTAAAGGGCGGTACCGTACGTCTCCGATGTTGACGTATGAACAACTCGTGTAACATTATGATGCAGCGCCGCTTTAAGAACATTCAATGTTCCGTTGATATTGACATTGACAAAATTCTCGGGAGCGGCATACGAATATGGAATAGCGATTAACGCCGCAAGATGAAATATCGTGTCTGTTCCTTCAACAGCCTTATCAACAAAAAACGGATCTGTAATATCACCGGTCATAATCTCTATGCGATCCAAAATTGATTTGTCAAGGGATTCCAAATGCCCCCAATTGTTCCGACTGTTGTAGCGAACAAATGCCCTTACATGGTATCCATTGTTAACCAACTCTTCTGTTAGATGACTGCCGATGAATCCTCCGGCACCTGTAACTAAAACTTTTTTCATTAGATTTATTCTCCTGCTATACTTCAACTATTTATTCATGTGGTACTACTGTCTAATCAGATTCGGCTAAAGATGAATCCCAGAAATACTCTTATCCTGATTGTTCTGGAACCAATCGATAAACCGGCTCAGACCATCTCTAATAGAATATCCGGGATGATAACCAAGTATTTTTTTTGCTTTACTAATATCTGCATAAGTCTTCATCACGTCACCCGGCTGCATTGGTTTCCAATCGATAACCGCTTTCTTCCCTGTCAGTTCTTCGATCACTTTGATAAGATCGATCAATGAAATTGTCTGCGACTCGCCTAAATTGATAATCTCATAACCATGAAGCACATTCATACATTTCGTTATTCCATCAATGATATCCTCGATGAATGTATAATCACGCTGGCTTGTTCCGTCTCCGAAAAGTGTAATTTGTTCTCCGCTGAGTATTCTTCTTACAAAATGATGAATAGCCATCTCCGGTCTTTGTCTTTGCCCATACACCGTAAAAAAACGAAGACAAAATATATTGAATTTATAGAGATGATGATATGTATGGCATAACAGCTCAGCCGCTTTTTTGCTTGCGGCATAAGGCGAGATCGGATGATCTACCGGATCGATCTCGGAAAACGGGATTTTGTTATTATTTCCGTAAACCGATGAAGATGAACCGAAGATAAGATTTGTGACTTTATATTTTCTCATCGCTTCGAGAAGTCTGAGCGTTCCAACAACATTCACATCATAATAAAGATGCGGGTTTGCAAGTGAGGGTCTCACACCGGCTCTCGCCGCAAGGTGAATTACAAGATCAGCGTGATGTTCGGAAAAACATTTCTCGAGTATCTGCTCGTCACGTATGTCTCCTCTAAGAAGCACGAAATTTTTATTTTTCCGTGCTCCAATCAAATTTTTTTCTTTCACACCGGGATCGTAGTAATCGTCAAAATTATCGAGACATATTACCGCATGTCCATTCTCGAGGAGACGGTCGATTAGATTCGATCCGATAAAACCTGCGCCACCTGTAACGACAATATTCATAATTTGTTATTGTTTGATATTTTGTTCAACATCAGTTTGATCCTGACAGATAACGATTGTAATATTGAATGCAATTATTCAAATTAAACCGGTCAACAACACCATTCCTGATATCAGAGTTATCCATGGATGGAAGCAGCTCGATACATTTCATCCATCCAGAAGCGAGAGCCTGCGATGAGTAAGGCTTCACGATTACGCCATTGATATTTGTCTGAATCATCTCGCTTGCTCCGCCAATATCGGTCAGCACACTCGGGAGACCGGTTGACATAGCTTCCAGCGCGGCGATAGAAAATGTTTCACTTGTCGATCCTAACGTAAAAATATCCGCCATCCAATACATTGATCTTAAATCATCCTGTATGCCCGCGAATATTATCTTTCCGGATAAATTATATTGACGCGCCAACTGCTGCGCTGAATCCTGAATCTGTCTGTCGCCGCCACCGACGAATACCAGATATATATCTTCACGACTGCTCTTCAAATATAATTCATGAAAAGCTTTTACCATCAGGTCGTGTCTCTTTTCTTTCCGAAATCCGGCTACATTGATAATCACAATCGCATTCTCTGGAATACCGAATTGTTTCCTAAGATCTAGCCTTCGCTGTGAGTCTGCCGGAAGGGTCCAGTAATTTGTATCAACACCGTTGTATATAATTTCAGCAAACCTTTTCTGCGGAATCATAAATATACGGGAAAGGAATTTCCGCTGATTCTCGCATGTAGTCAGAATTTCTTCGCTGCCGGACAACATTCTAGCAAAAATGAATCCATGAAGAAATTCTTTAAGATGCCTGGGTTTTGTAACATGCAGCAAGATAATAACACGGATATTTAATTTTTGTTTCCTGAGTATTTTCCAGATATAAAAATAAGTAAAATAGTCGGAACAAACCACAGTCTGAATCTTCTCGGATACAATAAGACTTCCGATAGATTCACACGGCGATAAATCGTATCTCCATTTTCTTGCCCGAACATATTTAAAAACATCCTGAGGAATTTTTTGATATAACGGATCACCTTCGGATCCCAAGGAGAATACAAAAGGTTGAATCAGATTTTTATCCAACCGATTCAACAGGCTTATTAAAAAGGTTTCCGCACCTCCGACCGGCATTCTTGCCACAATGAATAGTACACGTACGGATTTAGGCATATTATCCGTCATGAGATAATATCCTCAAATACGTTGATGGTATATTTAGCAGAATGACGTTTCAAAACATAATCCTGAATTTGAGCGGTGTTTAAGTCCAATGTATCTTTAAGTAATAGTTCTTCAAGCAATTCAACATTGCCATTACATACATAACCAAGTTTATGATTTTTAATCACATTACCGGGATCTACAGAAAGCGATATAACCGGAGTTCTCAGCGCCCATGCTTCAATAAATGCGTTCGGGAATCCTTCCATGCGCGAAGTATTGACTAGCGCTTTCGCAGATGCAATTTTCCTGAGCGTATCTTCACGATTGAGCCAACCGTGTAAAATCGCATTCGGACATTTTTTTAATTGCTCTTTAATTCTATTTCCCTCTATATCTTCTGCTTCCCCTACAAACTCGAACGTTACATGTTTGAGTTTTTGGACAACCGGCAAAAATAAATCCAATCCCTTGCGGTTTGATAATGCTCCAATAATAACAATATTGCCGTTAGATTTGTTTCGTGAAATATGTTCGATCCTTGGATCGAACATATTCGGCAACAAGATTACTTTTTTCCCAAGCGAAGAAACCTTCTGTGCTTGTTCTTCATGCTGAACGAGCAATACATCGCAAAACCGTACAAGAAAGTAGGCTGCAACCTCGTTCGGTATATTGGTCGATATCCAATCCCAAACTGATGAATTCTTACGATAAAACACTTTGAAGCGTTCCTGAAACCGCCACAATTCCGAATCGTGTGATATCGCAAGAACAAACTTCGCTTTACATCGCTTCGCGACATAGAGCGGTATCAGGAAAAGATAAGATATTCCTCTGACATAAAACAGCGATGCGTGAATATTTCTTAGAGTCCTGATAAAATTGGGAACTCGATGTGTGAAAAATCTGAGACCACGAATCCCCCGGTACCACCCGGGGATCGATCGAATCTGAATGTTCCGGTCAAATTGAAAATCTTCTTTCGCTTCCCTATCGATCACCACAACCTCAATATTATGCTCTGCTAAAGTTTTCGCGAGCATCGCCATTTGCAATTCAGCTCCGCCCATTGCGTTCCCTTGAAGCGCCGAAGCTACCTGTGAACCGAATATACACACTTTTCGCTTTTTGTTATTCATCGTGATATTACCGTTCCATTGCAGGCTGTTTCAAATCCGGAAGGTTCAGCATATCCATAAGGATACAATACTGGGGCCAGAACTGACCATCATGCCATTCCAAATTATTGTCCCAATAACCGGGTGACTTCCAGACAGACCAATCGGGTGAAGTGAATGATATCTCACCGATGTACGGTTTGTTGTCATTGTCGAACAAAAAATCATACGCCATACTTTGAAAATTCAATTTCTTTGAAACTCTGTGCGCGATTTCGATGCATCGGAGATCGATATCCTTTTTCGCCCAACTACTGCTTCCACTGCCGGAAGCCCGAAAATCGTTTTTTCTCATGTATCTAATACTTCCGAATGTCCTGTTTCCTACCGTCGTTATTCTTGCGTCAAATGTATTCCCGCCCAAATATTTTTGAAATAGTGTATAATTTTTATGCTTTTGTTCAAATGGAGAGATATCTTTTAATTGTAACGTTCTCAATCGATCTCCCACATAACGTCTAATAGTTTTAAAATAACCAAGGTCATTTATTCTTAAATTCAGTGTGCCGGGCACACGTCCCGACACGATCCCTTTACCGAACATTTTATGTATAAGTAGTTCTGCGTGAGACTTTGTTTTTACTAATACGACGTTTTCAGAGCCTGCTCCACCCTTCAATTTAAAAACGACCGGTAATTCTGTACTATCAAGCCATTCAAGAGCAGAAGTTTCATCCCAAAATATCCATGTCGGGATAACCGGAAAAGAATGATGCTTTAAAAGATAGTATTCTCTTATCTTATCGTCGTATGTCCACCATGTTTTTTGATTCGGGAAACATTTTACATTCATTTCATTCTCTATCAATGAAAGGATGGTCGGCGCCATTTGATGTTGACGGGATGTCCAATACCAGTCAAATATAAATAAATCGAGTTTCTCAACTTGTTGCCAAAAATCCGGCTGGTTAACGTTCATCCGTGCATATTTTATTCCGTTGAATTCGAGAATTTTTTCATACCGAAGAAGTGTTTTATCCGGACTTCCATCCGGGTCTATATGAATTCCGACCTTCATTTTATTTTCTCTCCTGAAATTAATTGTTTTAATATTTCAACCGATACGTCACGGTGCGCCTCGCAACGCATTAAATTCAGCAGTATCAACTTATCTTTTCGAGGAAAAATATAACCGGCACCTATGCCTCTTTTCAACAATGCACTTTCAATTCGATTAAGACCGAGGAGGTTTTTCAAATACTCATACTTTTTCGAATCACAAAACTCTTTCCAGCTTTTATCCAAAACCGAGCTATCCCGAATGATTTCAGAATATTCGGCAACTTTATTTAGGAAGTCCGATTTTTCAACACCCTGCATGAAGTGCAAACCCGAATCATCCTTGAATTGATTATAAGGAAAAATTTTCATCCGAACCACCGACGAACTGTCAACCGTCAACTTGACGAAATATCCCTTATACCAAATCTCCTCTTGTGGTTCGTGCCAATCGAATACAAAGTTACCGAGACTATAGAATATCGGCACGCCATTCCAGATCTCGAATCCGCTTGCGCAATGCGGATGATGTCCGATGACTGCCGCTACCCCGAGGTCTGCAAAGTGACGGTACATCTTTACCATTCCCGGACTGGGCAGCGGATAGAACTCGTGCCCGCCGTGAACAATGATGAAAAGTACATCCGCATTTTTTCTTGCATCGGTAATTTGCCGATATACCGAGATAAGATCAAGTGCATTTGCTCCGGCTTCGCCGTCTCTGATAGTTGAAAATTCATTTTCGGTAACGTTGATTAATCCGATCCTTACCGATCTTACATTCACTATCAAAGGTTTTTGGATTTCGTCGGAGGAAAGTCCGGCACCTACGGTTTTTAGATGTCTCGCCTGACAAGCGGCAATGGTATTTTTCAAACCTATAGCGCCATGATCGAGAATATGATTATTTGCCAATGCGACGGCATCAAATCCTCCATATTGAATTGCACGTATGCAATCCGGCGGCGCATTAAGATGCGGACCGACCTTGGGAATCGGATTTTCTTCACCCGTGAGTGGGTTTTCCAAATTGACAATCGATAGATCCTTTTGCTTTAATGCGGGAAGTACTTCATTATATATTTTTTCATATTCGTTCTTCCGGCAAAGTTCCCGGGTAAGGTTTCCCATATAGAAATCACCTGCAAAGAGTATATCAACCGTTTCACAATCGGTATCCCTGACGGAAATCTCTTCGTTATGAATCTGATCTATGATGCTGTTATTCGACATTCATTTCAGGAGATTGTACTTAAGAAATCAACTAACCGTTTTGCTTGAACTTTATAATCGAAATTTGTAAGCGCCGTTTCCCGCCCTTTTATCCCGACCTGCTTCGCGTGTTCGGGATTTGTAAGAACATACTCTAATTTTTGCGCAAATGCCTCGGCACTGTCGGGAACGGATAAAAAAGCGTTATCTCCGTCTTTTAAAAAAAACGGAATATCTCCCACGCTCGTAACAACAACAGGATTTCCGGTAGAAAGATATTCGCCGAGCTTTGTCGGGAAGCCGCCCTGTGATTGCAGACTTGTTGGTCTTGCAAGGGCGAGTACGGCAGCATGACATAAATAACCCGGCATATCTTCCCGCGATACATGTCCGGTAAAGACAACATACTTTTCTATATTTAATTCCTTGACTAATGCCTGTAAGTTTTCCAAATCATTTGTGTCCTGAGCATCACCGATAATATAAAGTTTAATATTATTGATTTTTTTTAAAAGAAGAGCAAATGAGTTAATAAGGATAGAGACTCCGTCTTTATTTCCACCAAGATAACCGCAGTAAGCTATATAACGATCTCTCTCCGGAGATATAGTTTGATTATTCAGAAATCTTGCACTTTCAACCGTCATCGGCACTAATAACAGTTTTGCATTTTTTCGGATCCTCTTAGCAAAATAGGATTGCAATGGTGTGGTCATTACAAGTATTGCGTCGAATAATTTATATATGTATGAAGTATATAAATACGCATAAAATTTTCCTATTGCTGATTTATTATTTAGGACGAATGGATACTCACTCTTATCTATGATATAATATAAACCGAATAATTTTGCCGCCAAATAGTAAAAAATCACCTGGGATGGCGAACTTAGATACAGCATAAGAATATCTTGACTCTGAGCTTTTCGCAGCAAGAAAACGCTGTACCAAATTCCCCTCATCGACAAATAACGTCTTTTAAAAAAGGTTTCTCCTCGTAGAGTAGTTCCGCATGAATACTCATACTGAATACCCTGAATGGTACCGGTTGAATTTTTGTTTATTATATTCTCCTCGCGTTTTTCAGTCGTTCGAATACAAATAACTTGAACCGGTATACCTTCTTCTACCAGACCCCTGGAGAGTGAGAGCATTCGGTTTGTTGCTGCCATTCCATATGGGACAGGCTCATCTGTAACAATAAATAATTTCACAATATTAGCAAGTAATATTACTGATCTTTAATTTTTCGATTAATCTCTATACCAGCCCATTTGTTGCTTAACTTAGCAGTACCTAAAATTAATTTCAGCACCCTCCATGATGTATTTGATACGCCATAGTCTGCGGGCCGCGATTGAGGGGCACGAATACGTGTTTCATCTATTACAAGCTTGATTGAATCGGCTATCGTCGACTCATCGATGCCCGTAAGAATAATTGAGCCTGCATCGAGAGCCTCCGGACGCTCGGTTGCATTTCTTATCGTAATCGCCGGAAATCCTAATATCGCAGACTCCTCGCTAATTGTTCCACTATCAGAAAGAGTACAGATTGCATTCATCTGCAGCCATACATAGTCTGTAAAACCAAAAGGTTTTAGCATGAGAATATTTTTGTTAAACTTTATGTTTCCCTCTTCTTGTATTCTCTTCAGGGTTCTTGGATGGGTTGATATAATTATTTTCTTACCGTATTCAGATGCAATATTATTTATTGTCTTGATGATCAAGCGCAATGATTCCGGTTTATCGACATTTTCTTCCCGATGCGCACTGACGAGGAAAAAATCATGCGGCTTTAACTGTAATTTTGTTAAAATTGCCGATTGCGTTATTTTTTTTTCATAATACTTCAATACTTCATTCATCGGAGAGCCGGTAAGATAAATTCGGCGATGCGGAATTCCTTCGGAGAGTAATTGTCTTCTGGCATGTTCGGTGTAAACCAAGTTGAAATCCGAAATATGATCTATGATTTTTCGGTTGATTTCTTCAGGAACGTTCTGATCATAGCACCGATTGCCTGCTTCCATGTGGTAGATCGGTATCTTGTA
The DNA here is from genome assembly GCA_020056225.1 of Bacteroidota bacterium. GTDB lineage: Bacteria > Bacteroidota > Ignavibacteria > UBA10030 > SZUA-254 > JAGVIE01. The sequence goes on along the minus strand of JAGVIE010000019.1, from coordinate 38,807 downwards.
TCTTTTAGCCATAATCCCTGCTATCGAACTATTGGTATCTCCCAAAATCAGCACAGCATCCGGTTTTTCTTTTAATAATACTTTTTCAGCTTTTATCAGGGTATCGCCCATCATCGAACCGAGCGTAGAAGTATTAACTTTTAAATAATAATCCGGTTTTCGTATGCCGAGATCTTTGATAAATATTTTATTTAATTCATAGGTATAATTTTGTCCCGTGTGAACTACCACATGGTTAACATATTTATCCAGCAGAAGCATGGTTTGAGATAATCGTATTACCTCAGGTCGTGTACCCACAAAGGTCAAAACCTTTAAATTGCTCTTCTTATTTTTCATCTGACATTCTCGAAGTAGGTGTCTGAATCATTTGGATTGTAAAATTCGTTGCACCAAAATATAGTCAATAGTTTTATTTTCCCTATATTCTCGATATTGTGCGTGTGATATATAGGTATATCTACATACGACGGTTCTTCACCGGATACTCTATATTCGACTACTTCCTGCGTACCTATTTTTCTTAATCGAATTACAGCTTCACCTGATATAACACAGAATCTTTCGAATTTACGAAAGTGATAATGGTTTCCTCTAATGATCCCTGGTTTTGTAACAGAAAAAAAAGTTTGCCCGGCACTTTGTGATTTTATATTTTCTACCAGGTATCCGCGTTCATCTTCTTTAACAGGAATCTTGTGAGGATAATATGAATAATCGATATAAGATCTAAACGTATTGAACAATGCGACATCAAATGGTGTTTTTAACTCCGGGATTAAATCATCCGCGAGGTAATCTTTTTTAAAATTAAGCAACTGATGAAGTAGATTGGAAACCTTGCGGTGTTCAGTCTCCGGAACAAAAATCTTTATTGTCTTATCGGCGCGCCTGGAAATTATTTCCCGATAAATATTATCGACAAGATCATTCACATATATCAAGGGAAGTTCCGCGTCTATTTTAATTTCCGGCGACTGGTCATGCGAGAGTTGATAACAGAACGTAGCTACTGCTGAGTTATAGTGTGGCTTACAAAATGCTCCGAAAACATTCGGTATGATAAGTGTTGTGCTTCTTCCGTTCGATGTCGCGGCCCATTCATCAAATAATATTTGACCTTCCTTTTTTGATCTTCCATAAACATTATCACGGTTCTCCTGTACAGATGAAGCAAAAATTACGTGGGTATTTTTCGGAGTCGATCTTAAAGCAGAGATTAATTCCTGAACAAGCCGGATATTAGTATCATAAATTTCTATTTCATTTCCCCTGTTCATAGCGGCAAGGTGAACAATAGCGTCGCATTGATTCACAAAATCCTGGAGAGCCGAATGTTGCGAGAAATAATTATCGTTGAATTGAACTAATTCGATATTATCGGTCTTGGTCGCTAAATAATGAAAGAGATGATACCCTATGAAACCGCTTTGCCCGGTAATTCCAACTTTAATTTTACTCATTTCAATAAATCCTGAACCTCGCGTAATGATAGAATGAGTTCTTTTGTCCCGCTAAAATCGAGTCTCTTAGTATTTTCTGAAGTATACCCTTCTTTAGGAAATTTATCAATCGTTCCTTCAACAAAATATTTATCGTAGTCAAGACGTTCTAAATTTTTAATCCGGTAAAAATCGTCATAACTTTGCGCTTTAAGTAAATCCTCTTGAGTTACTAACGTCTCATGAAGTTTTTCGCCTTCTCTTGTCCCGATTATTTTCTTCCCGTACTTTGATTGAAAAATATCCAATATTACATCAGCAATCATTTCAATAGTAGCTGCGGGAGATTTCCGGACTAGAATATCACCGTTCTCTCCTTTTTGAAGAGCATAGATTACAAGTTCAATTGCGATTGGCAGCGGTAATAAGAATCTAGTCATTGCCGGATTTGTAATTGTGACGGGCATCTTATTTTGTATTTGTTCAATAAAGAGCGGAATAACCGATCCGCGAGAATACATCACATTTCCATAGCGAACACCGCAAAATACTGTTTTGCTTGAGAATGTTCTTGCTTTCGCTAGCATTAATTTTTCCAGAATTGCCTTTGATAAACCCATGGCATTAATCGGATATACGGCTTTATCGGTACTTAGAACTATAACTTTATCTACTTCATTTTCCTCAGAAGCATCAAGCACATTTTGCGTTCCTATTACATTAGTCATCACAGCTTCATAAGGAAAAAATTCACAGGTAGGAACCTGCTTTAGAGCGGCTGCATGAAATACATAATCGACCCCCTTCATCGCCTGGAATACTCTGTCTCTCTCTCTCACGTCGCCAATAACGAATTTTAATATAGGCGTGTGTAATCTATTTCTCATATCGAATTGTTTCTTCTCATCTCTACTAAAAATTATTATGGAAGAAGGGGAATAATCGCGCAACACTCTATCAACAAACGTTGTTCCAAATGAACCCGTACCACCGGTTATCATAAGTGTTTTTCCATTTAGCATATTGTGCTCCAAATTGTAAAAGAAGTATTTGTTTCGTTAATGTAAGTAAATCTAAAATAATATCAAGCAATCATAGTATTGCTTCATTCCATATTCTATGTAATGATTGGATAGATGACAAACCCTACCTTTTGAAATTTCTGTAGTAATAAAACATCACACAGAGATATATAAAACCCGATAAACACTGAGTTATTGCAGCACCGGTAACTCCGAAAAATTTTATGAGTAAAAAATACCCGAAAATATTTACAAAACCAACCAAGAAGGCTCCGTTCCGCAATTCCTTACCCTTACCGTGCGCCTGAAGAAATCGGTTGAGGAAATCGCCGATTCCTAAAAACGAATAACCTAGTGCAATGATATAAGAGAGCGAGACGACTTCTATAAATTTTTGGGTATACAATATAACAACAAGATACTTAATAAATATAACGAATAAACCAAAAGCCACCAAAGTGAAGCCTACGGCGACTAGAGTAATTTTACGAGGGAGGAATTTTTCCTTAGTAAAATCTTTAAAATATGTTGTGCCGACAACATTCGCAATCTGCGCTAACGGCATCGATATCGTTGTTGCAAGAGCAAAAAAACCAACCTGAGTATTGTCAATATAATAACTTATCATAAAGGTAGACAAATACGAGGTAGCAACACTACTTAAACTCCCAAGATATATATGCCAACCGTAATGCTTATTTGCCTCAATGATAGTATTTTTATTTTCTTTAAAATGAGTTAGAGTCGGGTGAAGCTGTTGGATAATTACGATAGTAATAATGCCGGATGTAACCAGTTGAATTAAAAGAGACATCCCGAGCGTAATATGAAAAAAATACTGCATCAATAACATAAGAATAACATACAGTAACCCAGGCATTATCCGGGAAAAAGACAATTTGTAAATTTGATTGTCTCCCTGCAGTATATATTCAAGACAAGGCTGGAAAATCAAGATTGCAACCAAAGGCGAAAATAATAAAATTGTTTGTCCGAGAAGATTACCTAACAATCGATTTTCAAAAAATGAAAACCCGACGGAAATCGTCATGAACACCAGAGATAAAAACGCCGTGATGAGTAGGATTGCCCCAATCAATTCGGATTTACGAAGATCGTTTTCTCTCATGCGTGCCAATAATAATGCGCCTGTTGGGAGGATTCCGAAAGGAGCTATCGTAGCCAAGAGTTGGAAAAAATTTTGAATAAATTTCAAATCGCCATAATCTTGCGGACCAAGAATTCGTGTTGTTATTATACTCGATCCTATCCCGATAACGATGCTCAATAGTACCGCTATATAAAGTGACCCGGCTTGTCCATATTTAAAATTAACTTTACTCATGCACTCTTGAAGATAAGAAGATTGTCTGCTGGAATATTTTTTGAAATAACTGCAGCGCCGCATCCGAGAAATAGACCTAAGTAAAATCCAAAATCATATTCAACAGGAAAGCAATTTGTTATATTCATTATTATAAACATAACAAGAAAGAGAAACGGAAAAAAGGAAAAAGCTTCTCCGGCAAAAAATGATTTTAGAAAATATCTTATAACTACTATCAACATTAGAATAAAAATAACAGCAAACGGCACTCCATAAAAAAATAGGCTATAGACATAAATGTTATGGAATCCACCCCTTAAACCCATAGCCCAATCTCTGTCATTCACAGCATTCATCATTGCATAATAATACACTCCACTTTTGGAGCTACCTGCCCCCAAAAAGAAAATCTCATCAAGATGCCTTAATGCCATCTCGCTAAGTTTCTCCCGGCTATCTAAACTATTCTGACTTAATCTCGCTTTATAGAAGGACGATTCTTGAACCCTATCTACAACCTGGAATATTTCAAGAGATAAAAACAATATGATGGAAGCCGCAAGCGGAACCCAGACAATAAATTTCTTAAAACCAGTTCTATTAAAAAGAAGGATATATAAGACGAATATAACAATTGTAACAATCCAACTCATTCTATGGAATGATAAAACAATCCCGACCAGCAGCAGCGCCACTAATCCATTTCGTATTTTCCCCTCTTTGACTCCAAGAAGAGTTACCATCAGCGCCATCACGCAAGCATAACTGTGCACATATTCTGCATAGAACAATCCATTGCTTCGTAATTTTCCTCCGAACGCAGTCAGGTCGCTACCGATACGAAGGAACCAGGGATTTCCAAAAAATTGTACAATCGCTACTAACGAAGACAGCACCGCAACCAAAATGATAGCTCGCCCTAAAACTTGTAATATTTCGATAGTAACTATATGCTTCAGAACCAAAAATAAAACCAGTACCAGCATAACACCTTCGGCAACCTCGACAAAGTCTCTTGTCCCGAGTGTACCGGTGAAAAAATGATAGCCAATTACAACCATAAACCATCCGAAGAACGCAAATATATATTTCTCGAATGGAAGGCGGGGAATTCTTTCCGGCAATCTGGGTTTCAAAAATATAAACATTGTTAGATAAAACAATAATATAAGAAACACCAGCCGCTTATACTGCATTTCACCGCCTAAAAATTTCAACGGCAAATTGTATGCTTCAAGATGAATGATCGAGGCGCCTAACAGCCAGAATGTTAACAAAAAAGTAATTATCCGGTGTTTTTTTGTGCCTTTGTAGGTAAGTATTACCGCGCTAATCAGAGCAAAAACAAAAAATAATTGCTGTGAATAACCGCTAATCATGGTGTAGATTGTCGCAGGTTGCTATTTTGGTTCGTAATGATTACCAGCCACGCAGTCATGGCTACAGTAGCAACTGGTATCATGACGGTAAGAATATCTCTGAAAGATGACCAGCTTGTTCGGTCGATAAAAATCGTATCTCCTGGATATAGATTCAAATCAGTTGACTTGATATTAGTCAGATCCGCAAGGTCAACATTAAACTCTTGATGCGTATATGTCGAATCATTTTTCAATAGGCGGGTTACCTTTACATCACTCATGTCGCCATCCGGAATTGGTCCGCCCGCATACGAGACTAGTTGAATCAGGTCGGTAGAACTTGGAATTTCATATCTTCCCGGATTACGAACATATCCCCAAATATTAACCTGCATAGTCAGCTCACCGGGTTTGGAAATAAAATAATATGATGCTACAGATGCCGCCGACGGTATTGTAGATCCCAAAACGCCTTCTTGAACCTGGGCTTTTATATTTCCGTTGATCAACATATAGATACATGACAAGCAAATTATCTTTAAGAGAAAGAAACCGTTTTTCATATCAGTTCATCCTTATCGACTTATTAGTCAAAAATTTATTTAGAACTATAATAACCATATCCGGAGTATCCATAAGCGATACCATGTGACCAGTGGAAATTGAAATTGTTCACGATAAGCCCCGGAACTTTACCGCGTACTCCGCCAAGTAGTTCCATCGATTGTCTTAATTCTCCAAGTCTTGTAAACTCAGCCATCGTAATTACTACCACAGTATCGACGAGAGTTGAAATGATTAAAGGATCGGTGTCTGCCAGGACAGGGGAAGAATCTAAAATGACAATGTCGTATTGTTTTTTCATCCTGTCTAAAAATCCAAGCATCCGGCCGGAAGCTAAAAGTTCGGAAGGATTATCAAATATGTTTCCACTGCCGATAAAATCGAGATTTTCGACTTTAGTTTTGTTTATTATTTGTTCAATCTCCATTTCCCCTGAAAGATAATCAGATAACCCCGGTTCTTTAGACATGGTGAAAAAATTATGTAAATTCGGTCTGCGCAGATCCGCGTCGATTACGACTGTATTTTTTTGCATCTGTGCGAATGCAACCGATAAATTTGCACATACAGTGGTTTTGCCCTCTTGTGGTTTTGAGCTGGTGATTAGAATCGATTTCAGTACACTTTCATCTCTTTTGTACATAAGATTTGTTCTGAGGTGACGATATGATTCAGCACTTGCCGAGAATGGACTCGTAATAGTAATCAGCCGGGGATCGAACGATGGTTTCTCTTGTTCATCAAGAGACTTTTTCTTGAGCAGTTTGAGTTCCTCATCCATACTCATAATCGTGCCCAGCACTGAAAATCCGTCTCTTTTCAGGTCACCTGCGTTCCGGATCCGCAGTTCGATCTTCTCTTTTATCAGAACTATAACGACTCCAAGTCCTATGCCAAAAACTATACCGAGAAGGATGTTCAATAATAATTTGGGTTTTGCGGGTGAATCGGGGATTTTAGCTCTATCGATAAACTCAATATAGCCGAACTGAGACTGTTCGTTAATAGTTGCTTCGTTAAATCTTTCCTGTACGGTGTTGTACAATTGTTCATTAGTTAGCTTGGAACGCTGTAGCCTTGTATAATCGACAGCCCTAAGCGGTAGGTTTGCAAACCTACCTTCAAATTGCTGAAGAGCATCATCGAGCGCTTTTCTTTTTGCCTTCAATGTTTGAATATCAATTTGTGTCTCTAAAATTTTCTGTTTGATCTGCTTTAAATATCCCGCCGGATCTCTTTGATCTGAACCAGACTGTCCGCCAGGAAGAAGGGATTGCAAAAACTCATTGGTTCGCTCCTTTAGCTTCGACCGAAGATTGGCAATCTGGCTATCGATCTCTTTAAGTTTTTGATTATACACATCTTTCCCAATTGAAGCAGGGTTTTGAGCTATCGTCACATCACGCTGGACTTCAAGAGCAGCCAGCTGTTCCTGAAGCCTGGAAATGTACGGATCGTTGGCTTCGCCTATGACTTTTGCAACGTTGGTCTCCTGCTGAGAGAATTGTTCAATGTAAGATTCCAATGTTTTTGTCATTGACTGCAGACTGATGTCGGTCTCGCTACGTTGAGCTTCAAGATTTGATGCTTGACTGACCAAACTGCTGGTTTCCTGATCGAGGGAGATAATCCCGTGACTCTGCATGAATTTACTCAATGAATCTTCCGCATCAGTCAATGCTTGCTTTCTCGTCATCAATTCTTTTTCAAGAAATTCCCGGAACATTCTGGACTTTGCCCGGCTCGTGTAGAGGTTCATCTCATATGCCGATTGCCCGTAATAATTTGCAATCAATGCCGCCTCTTCTGGGTCTTTGCTGCTTGCAGTTATCTGTATAACATCGGTTCCCGGTAATGCTTCAAGGTCTACGGAAAGCATCAATCGCTGAATAACATGTTCCAGCGAAGCATATTTTTGCTTACCTTGTTGCTCCTTGGGTGGAAGAATTACCTGTATGTTTTTTCTACTGGTGGAATCGATTATTTTTTGAACCAGTAATTTTTGCGCAACAAGTTCAGCGAGGGGCCTGGATTTTAGAATCTCCAGTTCGTTCATAACCAGATTTCTCTCGGTCCCCATCACAACATTAAGAAAAAGGGGAGACTCGGCAAATCTTGTGTTTATTATTATTGTAGAGCTTGCTTTGAATAAAGGATCGGTGAGTTTAGTGTAGAGAATAACCCCCGCGAGGGAAACTATGAATGTTATAATGATTATCCATTTCCCACGGATAAAAATAGTCAGATATTCTTGAAATGTCGGTTCTTGGGTCGAGATGCTGCTGTGATTCGTCTTGTTATCTTTATTCACATTCATTCTGCTATAAATACTAAATGAAACATCACTAATCGCTAATTCAATCGTTATATTGTCTCGATCGCAAAACTTTCCTACGAATAATAAGTATTTCTACATTAATAATCAATTTCAGGGATTTTTGGTTGCGCTGTTCAACATTCCCTATATATCGGCGTTTGATTGCCATCCGTCTCAGAACTACAAATCATAACTATGGTTCTTCAGACAAAACATTCAATCTCTACCACGATATTACACTGTTTTAAGGTGGATTGAGAAAGGAAGTGTTGGGAGATATCTCCCGGTTAGAAAAAAATTTATGTTACCGTTGGGTATTAACGCTATTTAAGCAGCAACATCTTATCGATTGAGATAAGAGTTTGTTGTTGCGATTGGGCGATGATCCGGTAAAAGTAAATACCGGAGCCGTGCTCATAATTTTTTGAGGCGCTTGCTGGAGAGAAATCTACCTGATGATTACCGGCATCGAGCGATTGATTGTCAATTAACACTGCAACCTCTTGCCCAAGTACGTTATATATCTTCAAAGTTACATTCGAGAAAGCCGGTAAAACAAAACTAATAGTGGTGGAAGAATTGAAAGGATTGGGATAATTTTTCGCCAACAATGAATACTTGATATTATCGAGATCGGAAACTTCCTGGCTTTCTTCCGGAGTGGCGGGTGGTTTATCGGCTATGTGAATAAATTTAATAGGATACGATTTTGCAGCTAAACTCGAAGATGATAAAAATAAAGTCCCATCTTTATTCGCTTTAATCCAGTATCCTACTCCCGGTTGGATAACCGAGTCTATCACGTATGAACCTTGAAGTTTATAAGGCAGAGAAAGTTCCAAGTCCGGCTGATCAGTCCGGAAATTTGTAAAAAAAACCGGCGTTGAAATCGAACCGATAAGATTCCAGCCATCTTTTAAATTAATAGTATCAGATGTAACCGGTATTCCGCTGACGCCGATTATTTGAGGATAATCGAATTTCAGCCAATAACCCATACCATGTTTCAGCGTGTCGCTCTCGATCATAGTTCCATCATACATAAACATTCCCGAATTCAATGTCGATGTAGGAAATAGAGTTATTCTTCTCGGATCCTGTACGTGAAAAGGAACAGAAATCATATTCCATCCTTTGCTGGCTTCAATCAATCCGCTGCTGCTCACATAAGTCGTAAAGTTCTGGATTGCGCTAAAAGAACTAACACCTTCAGCCGATTTTACTCTTACACACCAATAATATTTCTTGTTAAGATTGAGATTAGTAATTTGCAGCGAAGTATCGGTGAGAGTGGAATCATCGACTATAATATATCTGACATCAAATAATGAATCTGTGGATACCCTCAAACGATAACTTTGCGCGTTCACTACTGAAGTCCAATTTAATCTGATAGTAGTTGGCTGGTTAAGCGCTCCGTTCGGCGGATTTTGCGGTATCGGGGATTTGGGATATGCTGGTGTGTTCCCTTGTGAAGTCGAGGATGCAACAAACTCCCATTTGAAAGCATCTGCTATCACAACACCATTCGCTCTGTTAGTTATCGTAAGCATCTTATTCCCGGTCGGACTGTACAGAAACGTTCCTAAGAGATTCCATCGACCGGAATTAATTTGCTGATTAATTGTAGTGTCTTTAAATCCACCATTATAATTTATTCGGCATGGAACATTAGTAGCTTCGGCATATGAATTAGTTGTTGTTCCCGCCCAGCCGTGCCACTCATAGACTCTCCAGTACCCCGCACGATTGATTCCCGGTGTGTATGTCGCGGTCGCATCTCCTACGCCTGCATTCGCTCTGTGGCTACGGTACCACCGTGGGTCCGTATTGCTACGGTACCCGACGTTGTATGTTGGATTGAAATCAAGTGCAGTGCCGCTATTCGCTTGATTATCCCAAACAAAATTTGTCAAAACTGCCGTGGCACTTCCGGGTGTTGTTCCTGTATATGAATTGTCCACGACAATCGGACATACTACAGTATCTTGAGTCTTTTTGAGAAGTATCATATCACCTATCGGCTGCTGCCACCGTACCGAGGTCGTTGTAGTCAACGTTACAGATGTAAATACTGTTCCATTATTCCATGTTGTATCCTGATTACCGTAAAGGCGGTAATATGGTCCACTATAACCAGCGACTGCGCGCAGATTGGCATCGGTTACCGTTTGGGCAGAACTTCTTGTATTCAATATCATCGCCCCATTTGTAAAAAATCTTACCCAGACGCCGTTTGGCAACGTTTGAGGTATGCTTGTGGGTTTTCCTAAATGAGATACATATTCATCGTAATAAAATACTGCGGCATGGTCATAGACACCCGATTGCGCATCGGCTTCTTGTACGGAATAATATGCATCGGTAAGAATAGCCATTCCAAGAGTCCATCGCATATATCTATACCACGATTTAGTACCTCCATCCGGCTGCATAGAAGCACCTAGAAAATTCATCCGCGGTGATGGAGCTGGAGTTGTACTATTCCATGCATCGAATATTTGCTTTGCATTATTAAATCCATTCAAACTCGCATCTGGATATGGAACATCGAATGTTACGGGTGCGTTTTGCGGTGCATTTTCCCATCCGCCGCCATTGAATACATGCATCCCCATTGAATCCTTCACGGTCCAGTATGTAAGAAGTTTATTCGCCCAACCCGGCTTCGACCTCAATCGGTTCGCCAATGTATTATATCCTGCCGCCCAGGTACGGCATATCCACGACTGCCGCTCGGCAGGAGTACTTCCATGCGACGTCTCTGAATAATCTGCCAACCCATTTCGATCTAAATCTATATCTGCTAAATTCTGAAGCGGATATGCCCACGTCCCGTCACTGTTTATTCCGTCCCACAAAGTTGGATTCGCAAACACTGCTAACGTATCTGCTAACATTTCATTATATCTTCTCCCGTTCACCCTCGGACAATAATTCGTTGGGTCTACTAAATATGTTCCCCAGTACGATATCCTTGAACCGCTCGCTGTTCGTACATACCACTGATCCGGAAATGGTATTAATCTATTCAACGGTTCTCCCGCATTCCAATCTGTTGTAAACGACCAGTATATGCTGTCACGCTTTCCGTATGCGCTTTGTGCTCTCTTTACTGGTATACTATCGGAATAAACAGTGAGATTCCAATGAAACTGATTCTGCCACCAATCGCTTCCACCTCCCCACGTCAGGTTAAATAATAACGGATAATCTTGTATTTGCTTCTTATCGATGACTTGCGCTAAAACAGTAGAAGCAATAAAGATTAACAGAATGAATATTTTATAAAGATATTTCGAATAATAATTTTTCAATTTATACCTAAAATAATATCCTTCGATGTAGAATAAACAGAGAGCTTCAAATTATTTTTACAGCCATGTTTCGCCCGCCCGAAAGCCGCGGGAAACATCTTCTTCAACACTGATTTAGATCTTATGCTTCACTTAGCATAACATCTTGATCGGGAGTTTTGAACAGACTATAATTATCTAATTTACCCAATTTTTTCTGAAAATCAAGTCTTTTTGAATTAATAAATGTTCACACTCTTTATTACGATATAATTTTCACGTATGTACTGTGTTGCTCCCGAAACATCTAATATAAGTTCAGATATTTATATATAAAGGAGCGTAGGGACTTAATTGACTTTTATTTACTTTTGTAGTATGTTCCAAAGCAATTTCATGGGATGATTTTGGCTGATTTGTTAGAAAATGACCAAATAATAATTATTGTTGTTTGATATTCTTTTGTTGTCATAAAATGGAAGCGGAAAGCCTTTTATCAATATGACATATCACATATCTTAATCGAAGTTACTCTATGAATCGAAAAATAAAATTAATGTTGAAGGGGATGGCAACATTTATCCCGGGCGTAAAAAGAAGTCCCGGGAAAGGAAGCATGGGAGGAAACGTCTCCGCCCGGTATTGTTATTCAGTTTGGTTGAGACATTTAGTTACTATCAATTCAAAAATTCCATTCGGCATACCGCTTACGATTGCAGAAATCGGTCCGGGAGAATCATTAGGCACCGGGATTGCGGCTTTAATTAGCGGAGCCGATTCATATTATACTTTCGATAGTGTTCGATTAACTAACCCCGGTACAGACCAGAATATATTGGAGGAACTTATTCAGCTTTTTCAAAACGAAGAAGATATCCCCGGTCCCGATGAATTCCCGCTCGTGAAACCGTTTTTAGCATCATATGAATTTCCTAAATCAATTTTATCTACCAGACATCTAAAAGAAAAAATGCTGAAATTACGGCTGGAAAACATCCGGCAAGCTCTAGCAAATTCGGAAAATAAAACTAACCCTATACGCATATCATATCGGGCGCCGGATTATAATCTAAAAGATGTTGCGGACAACCAATTTGATTTGATTTTTTCTCAAACTGCACTTGAATATATCCCGGACCTTGAGATATTTTATAAACAGTGTTACCAATTATTGAAATCAGGCGGAGTCATGTCGCACCAGATCGATTTCACTTCTATGGGATTGTCCCAATTCTGGGATGGGCATTGGACATATTCAGATTTTGAGTGGAAACTTATACGCGGCAGGAAGCGATGCATTATCAATCGTGAGCCATACTCAAAGCATAGAGATTCATTACTTGGTGCGAATTTCAATATTACACTTGAGATGAAAAGGACAAGCTCCCCTAACTTCAATCCTGAACAATTAGCGAAACCGTTTCGAAAACTATCAGACGATGATCTAACCACAACGGGCGCCTACATCTTAGCGGTCAAATCATAAATCACACATTTTATTAGCATGCAATTATTGCATAGATGAATTATCATTACACGAACAGTATTATTAGAATAGGCATTTTGATTGACTCGGATAATCTGGAGGCATGGACCCACGAGATTATCCGCACCATTAAATCATTAGACTATGCAACTATTGAATTAGTGCTCATGAATAAAAGCTATGAGCCAGACAAGAAGAAACATTCCGTGAGTTTATTTAATCTGTATCGCTATCTTGACAGTAAAATGTATAGCCCCCGCCTGAACGCATTGGAGAAAATAGACGCGTCGAATTTAATTGCAGGTATTCCCCGCATTGATGTTGATGAAACACAATTGTCATCCTTTATCGATCAATCGTTGACTGAAACAATAAAAAAATACCAGATTGATCTGTTTCTTCAATTTGGTTTTGCTAATATTGATAAATTATCCCTCTCCAAAACTTCGAAATACGGTGTCTGGTATTTTTTCCACGGAGATATTGAAAACCCAGCCAACACTCCCCCCGGATTGATGGAAGTTCTTGAAGGACGCAGGGAGATCGGCGCCTATCTTCTCATGACTTCAGAGAAGATTGCCGGTGAAAAAATAATATATCAATCATTTACATCTGCCGGCAACAAATCGATGATGGAAAATAACAATATTAATTATTGGAAATCTGTATCCTTCATCCCGCGGACGCTGAAAGAATTATCCGATCCAGGAGAAGAAAAGTTTTTCGAGAAGATCAGTCGTTCTATTCGTCCCCCGAACCATCGATCGTTCGGGCAATATATCGCTCCGGGCAACATTCAAATGTTCAAAGCTCTTTTACCGTTTGCTATTAAAAAAATATTCAATAAAATTCGGAAGTTTTTCTATTTCGAGCAATGGGTTCTTTTATTTTCTTACACCGAGCCGAATCTTTCACCCAACTTCAGAAATTTCAAAGAAATGTTACCGGCGAAAGATCAATTTTGGGCTGACCCGCACATAATTTTGCACGATGATAAATATTATATCTTCATCGAAGAGATGATCTTCAAAAACCGTCGTGCTCATATATCAGTCATTACACTAGATAAGCATTGCAATCATGATCAGCCGAGAATAGTTCTGCAGAAACCATATCATTTATCTTACCCGTTCGTTTTCAGACATGACAATCGATATTATATGATTCCCGAAACGAGCGAAAATCAAACCATCGAACTATATCGATGTACCGGTTTCCCTGATAAATGGGAATTCGTCATGAACCTGATGGAAAATGTGGAGGCGGTCGATACCACACTATTAGAGAGAGATGGAAAATGGTGGATGTTCGTCAATATCAGAGAGCATCCGGGCGCATCGCTCTCGGAAGAACTTTTTCTTTTTCATTCAACGGAGTTAATGACGAATAAATGGAAACCTCATCCCATGAATCCTGTCATTTCCGATGTGAAAAATGCGCGGCAAGCAGGAAAAATATTTGAGATGAACGGAAATCTTTATCGGGTCGGGCAAGATTGTTCGGTGAGGTACGGCTATGCGATGAACATTAACCGGATCACCGCGCTTAATGAGAATGAATATTCAGAGATTCGTGTTCAAGAGATAACACCCAGTTGGAAAAATAATTTGCTTAGAACACATACTCTCAATTTCCAGAATGGATTGGCAGTTATCGATGCATCTATTTTGAGAAGGAAATCAGGCGATTAATAAGTTTGTGACTTCGTCTATTGTTTGGCAGCGTTCAACCTGCATCACTCTACTACTTTAATGTGCGCTCAGAATAAGTGGAAATTCAGTTAGTGTAAAATTCAGTGACGGTTTTTTAGGGTAATAGACCATATTCAGGGGCTGCTCGTGATTGAGGGAATACCCGGAATTATGCCAACCGCGTCACAGAATTGGCAATCCTAAGGCTTCCGTCCGATCAAACAGATAAAACGAGTAATCAAATATTGCTTTTGCTTATTATTTTTGTTTATATGATAGTGGTCTTGGGACATTCTATCCGACAGACCATGTTTAATGGCATTTGGTTTATAGATCGTTTGTTAAATTTTGGAACTTATATCTTATTAATATCGTTTAGAAAATTATTTCATTTCTATCTACATCGCATAAAACAATTTTCACATTTTTCCAATAACAAAAGGAGTTATTCAATGAAAAGATTCTATTTGCTCGTGTCGTTCCTTCTTGTTGTAGGGGCGACGTTCTGGCTTGCAGGATGCAGTAAAGATTCTGCTACCTCTCCCGTCACAACAAAAGTGACGGAACAGCCCTTACAGGGTGAAACCCAAACAACAACCGGTACATCGCTTTCAGGTCAAAGTGTAAGCATCAGTTGTTATAATTTGTTTGATTGGACATTCACCAAATCTATGGATCAATCCGACAACAGCATTTGCAAAGACGAATGTCGTGATCTTCAGGTAACCATCACTGCTGTCAAGGGACCTCTGATGTCCGGCTTCGAAGGCAAAATCTGTGTGCAAAACACAGGAGCGGAAGCGACTGAAAATTTAACTATCACAACGACCCTTCTAAAAAGCTGTGACGGAGGAGATTTTACACCTGTGGTTGAAAATTTACCGCTCCGATATATCAGCAATAAACCCGTATTAGGACCCAGTGAGTCGTTTTGTTATTATTTTGAGATTGTTACTACGCCATATGGCGGTATCGATCCAAATTGTTCCTACAAAGTTGTAGCCAACATAACCATCACCAATTATGTCGATAATCTTGGACAACCGTTTGGAACAACAATCGAATCACCTGTAACACAGGGCTGTGCACCGCAAAAAAATTGTGTAACGGTAACCGACGTTCCGGGAACAATAATACCGGCAAGCCCCGGTGTATCAACAGCAGGTTGGAGCGTAACACCTGTGCCGGCATCAATAGAATTCTGCGAGAGCGGAACCGGCTATTTCATGCTTCATGTATGCAACAACGGAGTACCAACCGAGGAATCATTCACAGCCGAGAACAGCATCAGAGTAGACGGTTTAGTGAGAGATTGGTGGATCCAGGGTACGTTGAATACCAAGTATTATCTTAACACTATAGGATGCACGCCGCCATCGGGTTGCACGAGAACAATCGGTTTCTATAAAACTCACGCGGTTCCAAATCTCTACGGACATAATCAGGATATGGTAAGCGCCTATCTCCCGATTTACCTCGGATTACCTGCCGGTGCGAAAACTCTTGTTGTCACCAGCAACACGCAGGTGGTAAGCATAATGCAATTCACGGGTCCGGGCGGAGCAACCAATGGAATCTTGAAATTATACGCTCAATTGCTTGCAGCTAAATTAAATATTGCCGGTGCAAATGGAAGCGGCGAGGGAACATCTTCTGAATGCATCTCCAGCGCGATCGCTGCAGCAGATATATTCCTCTCAACAAAGAATGCTAATGATTGGGCATCTCTTTCAAAGAGCGTTCAAAAACAAGTATTAGGTTGGATGACGACATTTGACAAATACAATAACGGTCTATTGTGCGTGTCTCATTGTGATTAGGCAATAGCCGATCTTCGATTCCGACAGTAATTAAAATTACCTAAAAAGCTGCCGGTTTAAGAAAGTAGATCAAACAAAAAACCAGAGGCAGAAATTGCCTCTGGTTTTTTATTATCTGATATATATCAATACCATCGATTCTGATAATAGTATCCTTCTACCGTTACTATTTTAACAGTATCATCTTTTTCGTCTGTACAAAAGGCATGCTTCCGCCTGCTGACGGTATAGCTTCTATCCTGCAATAATATATACCGCTGGAAACCGAATTACGGTTATCATCCGTCGCATCCCACTGCAACGATCTGATACCCATTTCTTCCGTTTCATCAACCAGGTTTTTGACTTCCTGTCCAATAGCATTAAAAATATTTACCCGTACTTTAGCAGCGACGGGAAGATTGTATATTATGTTTGTCACCGGATTAAAAGGATTTGGATAATTCTGCAACATACCAAAATTCGCAGGCATGGTAATTTTATTCTTGACTCCATTAATTACTGTAATTTTTATTCTGGTTGAGTCAACTGATAACTCACTATTATTAACCAATATTATGTATCCGCTGTCCACCTTCACGCTTTCCGAGAGAGTTGTAACGACAAACTGCTGACTATCGGCAGGCGCTATAGTATTTATATTCGGAGAGATGTTGATTGCAGAATTAGTTGAATATGCTGAAGATATTACTAAATCCTGATCTCCATCATTATATACAATGAGCGTATCTTTCTCAGGAACATTAGGAGATACAACTATTGTCATGGCTGCTGGTGTACGTCTGATCTTAGGCGGTCTGATACCTGAACCTTTTAACGGCATTGTTGCCACAGAGATCGAATCCGCAATAATATCAAATTTCGTCATACTTGAGTACGACAATTTTTCTGTCGGTGCGAATACAACGCGCACTTTAAGACTCTCGTTGGGCGCTAAAGTGAAAGACTGCGGTAACACACTGAACTGAGATAATGCCTGACTGATTTTCAGGATTGAAACGGATCGCGATTCAGGATTCTTCACCATAACAGAATCTACTTTGGTTTTTCCAATTGCTACATTGCCAAAATCGATTGAACTTCGCCCTATAAGCAATACCTGTGACCGAACAGTAAACCTTGACAAATTCGAGTAACTACCGGATAGCGTTTGGTTCTTTGCCGATACATGCCAATAGTATGTTTTCTGATACTCAAGAGATTGCAATTGACGGGAGTTGACACTCAACGATGAATCGTTTACAATAAGCGCCGTAAAAACAGAATCAGTTGCAACCTGCAGATGATACAGTGTCGCACCGGAAACAGTATCCCACGCAAGCGACGTGGTTAGATCGCTATTTAAAATTCCATTTGACGGTGAAGTAAGCAGGGGCACCGATAAACTTTGTGCCATCGTGGTGAATCTAAAAATGTTCGAGTACATACTTCTTCCATACTGATTGATAGCCGATACATGCCAATAGTATGTTTTCTGGTATTCAAGAGATTGCAATTGACGGGAGTTAGTTGTCAATATAGAGTCGTTTACAACGAGCGTTGTAAAACTGGAATCTGTTGCAACCTGCAGATGATATCGTGTTGCATTCGCAACGGTATTCCATGTTAATGTTGTTGTTAAATCGATTCCAGTCGTGCCGTTTAATGGATTAGTCGGCGTTGGAGATTGGGGAATTTGAATTGTTTGATTCGGTAATCCGTTCGATGCAACAAATTCCCACTTAAAAGCATCAGCTATTACTACGCCATTTGCATTATTAGTGATCGTTAATGATTTATTACCTCCGGGGCTATAGGGAAATGTTCCCAACAAATTCCATCGGCCGGCATTCATCTGCTGATTGATTGTCGTATCTTTATAACCTCCATCATAAGAGATTCTGCATGGTACGTTGGTTGCTTCACTGTACGAGTTTGTCGCTGTCCCCGCCCAGCCGTGCCATTCATATACTCTCCAATATCCTGCTCGATTGATTCCCGGTGTGTAGACTGCGGTCGCTTCTCCACTTCCTGCACTCGTCCTGTGACTTCGATACCAGCGTGTATCTGTCGATCCACGGTATCCGACATTATAAGTCGGATTATAATCGAGCGCTGTACCGCTGTTTGCTTCATTATCCCAGGTTAAGTTTGTCAATACCGCTTGACTGCTGCCCGGTGTTGTTCCTGCGTAAGCGTTATCTATAACGATTGGACAAATAACGGTATCTTGTGAGTTCTTTAAAATTATCATGTCTCCGATAGGCTGGCGCCATCGCACTGCCGGCACTGTTGTAAGAGTTGCAGAAGTAAATATCGATCCATTATTCCATGCAGTGTCTTGATTACTGAATAAGCGATAGTACGGACCGTTGTACCCCGCTATAGTTTGAAGATTAGCGTTTGTTACAGTCTGTGTTGAACTTTGCGTATTCAATATTATCGCGCCGTTAGTAAAGAACCGAACCCATACGCCGCTCGGTAATTGTTGTGGCGCTCCTGTTGGCTGTCCAAGATTAGAATTAAATTCATCATAATAGAAAGACGCTGAATGATCGTTCACTCCTGATGAAGCGTCTGCATCCTGAATATTGTAGTATGCATCAGTTATCATCGCCATACCTAAGGTCCAGCGCATATATCTATACCATTCTTTTGCATGCTGCCAAAAAGGCTGCGGGCAGTTTGAATTAGTTGCTTCCGACGCCATCGATGCGCTAAGATAGTTCATCCTGGGCAATGATGTTGTTGTCACTTTATTCCATGTATCGAAAATTTGCTTGGCGCTGTTAAAGCCATTAACACCGGCATCGGGGAAAGAAAGATCGAATGTAACGGGCGCGTTTTGAGGCGCATTTTCCCAACCGGCTCCGTTGAATGCATTCATTCCCATCGAATCTTTCACCGTCCAGTAAGTAAGAAGTTTATTTGTCCAGCCCTGTTTTGATCTCAACCGATTTGCTAATGTATAATATCCAGCCGCCCATGTTCGGCTTATCCATGCCTGCCTCTCTGCCGGAGTGCTGCCATGTGACGTCTCTGAATAATCTGCCAACCCATTACGATCTAAATCTATATCTGCTAAATTCTGAAAAGGATATGCCCACGTGCCGTCACTGTTTATTCCGTCCCATACCGTCGGGTTCGCAAACACTGCTAACGTATCTGCTAACATCTCATTATATCTTCTTCCGTTCACCTGCGGACAATAATTCGTCGGATCTACTAAATATGTTCCCCAGTACGATATCCTTGATCCGTTTGCTGTTCGTACATACCACTGATCCGGTATCGTCATCAACCTGTTGAGTGGTTCTCCGGCATTCCAGTCTGATGTAAACGACCAGTAAATACTGTCGCGCTTTCCGTATGCACTCTGTGCTCTCTTTACAGGTATGCTATCTGTCCAAACTGTGAGATTCCAATGAAACTGGTTCTGCCACCAATCGCTTCCACCACCCCATACTAAATTGAACAATAACGGATATGATTGATTTTGCTTCTTATCGATGACTTGGGCTGTGATTGAAGCACTGAATAGGAAGATAAGAACCACTAATTTGGAGAATTTCTTAAAATTCCATTTTTTCTGATTTATGATCTGTTCTTTCATGTTTGCCATTTCTTAACTTTTATAATCTCTATGGCTAAACTATAGAAGAATGCGCCTTTTCTCAATCAAGGAGTGCGAATTCGCACTTTGGGTGAAGGGGATTGATTTTGAAACTCAACGGCGAATTGATATTTATCACAAACGGTGGAAAAGAACTACACTGTCATGATAAAAGTGGCTCCAACGAAGGAAATTTAAGGTGAGGATTGATAAACATTTTATGAATATTATAATCTATCAATGTGCGGTGGGGGTTGAGCGTTTATGATGATTCACATTTGTTATCGGAGATAGAAAATTGTATATTTTTATGAAATATTTTCTATCGCGCCCGTAGCTCAATGGATAGAGCATTTGGCTTCGGACCAAAGGGTTGGGGGTTCAAGTCCCTCCGGGCGTACAAAAAGTTAGTATGAGTTATTTCCTGTATGAATAGAAATGCCCGATAAATAATCTGGCATTTATGTTATTAGTTATTGAAAGATTTTTTACCGGCTACTGCACTACGATTACTGGGGAAGTAGTGGTGAAAGAATATCAACTAAATCCCACTCCAATGTTGTTTTTGGACTTTCTATAATCCTACCGATCTCAATTCCGCGATATTTCAAAATGAATGTGGGAACATTAGTAATGTTGTACTCTTTGGCAATCCCCGGCGGTATCTGCATCGTCCGGTCAACCGCTATCAGAGTAATATGATCGGATGGAAATTCAACCGTATCCATAATTTTGAAGAAACGCGGCATCTCCCGTTTACTATCACTACACCAAGTCCCATATACTACAGTCAGGTCTACGTTTTCAGTAAAATCTTTCAGACGATCTATATACTCTGTTTGTGGTTGATAAGCGGCGTAACCTGTGTCGAACCATGCGGCATAGGATGGAGACTGGAAAACCGTCCGGGGTGTCCACCCAACTTCCATATGCTCGTTAGGTTTGACTGTCACTTTTTTAGTGGATGCACAGCTTGCAAGAAATAAGGAAACAACAATGAGAAAAAGAATTTTCCATAAATTATTTTTCACGGGTAAGCTCTCTGTTTGTTTATTAAAAGAGAAATAAATCTAATATTGAATAGTTTGTTCTAATTTCCAAAAATAATATTTATTAAGCAACTACAAAATAGCAAAAGAGAAACCATTATGTTTCAGCATTCTTCATCTGCAATACTTTGGAGTTAGCGAATTGAAGAAATTCAACGGGTGCGCCATCTTCAATAATGAAAGCAACAGTCACACCCTCCAACGGGCTGTTTGGTTGAATTATAATTTCTTTTCCTGCAAGCTCAGAGGCAAGATCATCAACCTCAAACGCAATGTGCGGAATCTTTTGCACTAACGCGTGGACGGGCGATCCAGCTTCATAACGCATCCACTCAATACCGTATGGATTTGAGTCGAATCCTTTGATAAATACTTTATATTTTTCGAGATATACTTCACCTTGATGGGGAGTGTTTGTTGGAATTCCGACGTGATGATATTTTCTCATTTCTTCTCTAATTAGATTAATCGACAATGAACACTTTAGCGCCTGTTTCACTCGTTACCGTGTGAGGATTCCTGTCATCATCTTCCACCTGAAAACCCATACCTCTGTTCAATGAGAATGTTTGTCCGTCTTTCAATTTGATTTGCAGTGCACCTTCAAGAACCAATACCACATGTCCCCGCTCGCAATAATGATCGGCAACGAAACCTGTAGAATATTCAACAATGCGGGTTCGAATATTTCCCGTTTCAACTGTTTGCCAAAACGAGGTTCCGCTCTCACCTTTGTGTTCAACTGTATCGATTTCGTCCCAGTCGGTTACTGTGAATGGAACATTCTGAATTTTCATAGAGTCCTCTTTGTAATTTAAAATATCAGCATATCATTTACAACATCCTACCTTATGCTCAAAATCCGGCGACCGCTTGATCGATTTCCAGTTATGTTGGATTAAGCCAGCGTATCAGTGTAAAGGGGCTGTCGAATAAGTCCGAGAGTGTGTCACATTGAGCTTGTCGAAATGTGAAATTGAGCGGCATTGAGCCTTCGACAAGCTCAGGCAGACAGTAATTGATTCTTTTTAGACAGCCCCTTACATCAGGTTTTGCTTTCTATCCAACATATTCGAATTGACTATATACTCAGCAAATATTGCAGTTTCATAAAATATTGTTGACCGGTGTTTACAGTTCCGATATCACCTCCGTAATTCAGATAATCGGTTGTCGCACCGGCATAGAAAGTAGTGAATGCATTCAGCTTATAACTGAAGAGAGGATACAATTGAAATGCTTTGGCAAACGAATCGTATTGGAAAATCGTGCGGAAGAATATCTCGTATGAAAACTGATATATAGCAACGGCGCGGTAAATGTTCCCGTCATAATATAGTTCGCCCGTTTCCCGGCTCGATAATCTCGCCCGATCGTATGATAATGATATATTTAAGCGGGAAGTGGGTTTTAATGTAACACTAGCGCCTAATTTATGCCCGGTTCCCATTGTTGGTAAACTCGTGCGGTATATGAACCTGCCAATCTGCCCATAAGTCGAAAGAGTTATCACATTCATCGGCCGCGAATTAATACTATAAGAAATTCTGTTGATCTTGTCGAACCATATACCTCTGAAACTTTCATCATTGACGGTTAGATGCTGAATGTAAATATTTGTTTGCCCTTTCAAGGTAAGCGAGAGGTACGGCTGTACGACCTGCTCCTTTTTTATTCCCGAAAAATCATATCGCATAAACGAGTGAAAGCCGACCGCTCCGAAATCTATGAACGAATTTGAAGGATAATAATCGTACTCGTGCCTCATAAAAAATTGCCGGATCCCGTTTTGATTGAAGCTTCCATTATAAGCTTGGTATGTCGGTGAATAATTATTGACTGTGAATCCAAAATTATACGCCCTTTCGGAATGGGATAAACTCAAATTGACACCATTGCCCGAATACCGTTCACCGTTGAAAGCCGCATTGTAACCCGTATTGCCGAATAGCCTTCCGGAGTTTAGAAGCGTCGTGTCGTTCAATTCTTTCGTTCTTGATAGAAATCCCTCGCCGCTGAAGTACCAGTTACTCCAGAATTTATAATTCCAGTCGATGCCGGCTATATGATTATTTCCCCCCGAAAAATCTCTCGTCATCAGCATACCGCCGATGTACGATTCATCTCCCAAATCATAACGAAGCCTGCCGATGTTTGCGAAAGATTTCAGTGTCGTTGGGACTGTATTGCTTCTCTCTTCACCGGGGACAACAAAAACCGTGTTCCGATCGTACGCACCCATATACAAATATGAAAGCGAACCTGACTGCCCGATTATTCGTGCGGCACCCAACGGATCATTGATCGACCTCGAATAGTACATCGATGTTTGCAGAAGTTCACGACCGATAAGAAAGAAGGGACGCTTCTCATCGTATTGAAGCGCAAAAGTTGTATTAACACTTATCTGTGCGGCATCGGATTCGACCTGACTGAAATCGGGATTGATAACTGCATCAAGTGAAAAGTTGGGACCGGGAGAATATTTTATCCCTCCACCGATGCGGCCCTTACACGGATCGTATTTGAATCCTGAGTTCGGATTTCCCATATCGGAAAGCTTTCCGGTTTTCTGCCCTATAGTATAAGGTAATAACTCTAATGAGTTGCCCGATTTAATATTCTTCAATCCGATCAGGAATCCTGCCTGCGTCATAATCCCCGGGATATTTCTATCTAACCGAACCCATGATATCTGTGTACGGCTGATTCTCGGAATAGTCCGAAGAATACTAACTCTCCAGTGTTGTTCTTCAGCGTCCGGAAAATTAAGACTCGAAAACGGGATAGCCATCTCTGCCGTCCAGCCATTTTCATTTGTTGCCGCAGCTGCATGCCATATCCAATCGATACTTGAATCTTCACCGTTGATCGTTGCCAGCAGGTCACCCTGAATGCCGTACGGATTAACACAAAGCTCATACGATCTCTGGTAATCGCCGTATGTATCGATTGCAACGAATACCCAATCGTCCTGATACATTTTATCGCGATCGGAAATGTTCGCCCTTAGCTGTTCCGGATTTGTATCGAAGCACTTAAAACCGAAGTAAATAAACTTATCGTCATATAGCGCTCTTACTAATGTTTTTTGGGGGGCGGGAGTATTGTCACCCGGCGTGACTTCATAGTTCAATTCGACCGGTTCGGCTTTCGACCAATTCGGATCATCGAGCTTTCCAGTTAACTCTATCGGGCGGTCGAGTTTTACAACTTGAATGGTCGGCTTCTCATTATTATTTACCGTCTGTCCTTCCAATGCATCGAGAAATCCAAGAGTTGAAAAAACTATCAAACATAAAATGTGTTTAAAATTCATATCGTTTCCTTGCAATAAGATAATTCATTAGGATGTATGACGCACTGAGTAGTTATACGATGAAAATAAGAAAAAGGTTGATGTAAGAGAAAATATAATCACCAAACGACGCGATTTGCCTTCGGATGATCGTTTGATAGATCAAACTCAAATCGACCCTTTAATATATGTATCTTTTCTGATAATTTGATTTCAATAAAGAATTACTTAATTTCAAACTGATACAATATCCCGATATTAAAACATATAAAGGTGATTATATGCTAACCCGACGAGCATTTTTCAAGCTAATGACAGCCAGCGGACTCGGTGCCGCAATTTCATCGCAGACAATGCAGGGGTTGTTTGCGCAATCCGCGCCGGAGAAAAAACCTTCAACCAACATTAATGATGCATTGAAATATCCACGCAATCAAAATTCTATGCCCGGTAAATTCCCGGGAAGAGTGGTGCAAGTTTATCACGATAAGTGCATTGCAAAAAATAAAATCGATTACCCCGCCACTAACGAAATGGTAAGATCGGGAATGCTGAATCTCACCGGAGCGAAAGATATTGCGGAGGCGTGGAGAATGTTCGTGTCTCCAAAGGATATCATCGGACTCAAAGTAAATCCTGTTGCGG
The DNA here is from genome assembly GCA_020056225.1 of Bacteroidota bacterium. Classification (GTDB taxonomy): domain Bacteria; phylum Bacteroidota; class Ignavibacteria; order UBA10030; family SZUA-254; genus JAGVIE01. Next base: position 13,897 of record JAGVIE010000019.1, on the reverse strand, counting down.
GTGCATCCCTCGCAACCAGCATCGAAATCACCCGCGCAATTATCCAGCAGTTAAATACCGCTGGCATTCCCGGGAAGAACATTCTAATCTGGGACCGGCGGGAATTTGAGATGCATGAAGTCGGCTTCACTGAAAAGAATTTCCCCGGAATTAAAATTATCGGCACCGAGCGAAAAGACAGCAAGGGTTCTTTCGTAGATGAAAAAGGAAAACTGTACGGCGAAGAAATGATCGATAAAGACTGGTTTTATTGGGCTGATGTAGAAGATAAGTACGACGCAGAGACTTTACCTTATATGATAAATGAGGGAAAACATTCATACTTTTCAAAAATAGTAACCCAGCAAGTCGATAAAATTATCAACATACCGATATTGAAGAACGCAGGATCGTCCATCACTTTGTGTTTAAAGAATCTGGCTTATGGAAGTGTTTCCAACACCGGACGATTGCATAAACAATTGTGGGCAGAAACTTCGGCTGAAGTGTGTGCATTTCCGCCACTCCGGGATAAGGTCGTGCTGAACATAGTCGATGGAATTAAAGGATGTTACAACGGCGGTCCCGCGGCAAACGAACAGTTCATCACCGAATACAAAAGCGTTTTAATTGGCACAGATCCGGTCGCTGTTGACAGAATAGGATATGAAATAATATTGAAAAAGCGAATCGAAGAAAAGATTCAGAAAGAAGAATCTTCGAAAGGTAAAATATTTTTAGAGCTTGCGCAAAACCTTCAGCTCGGAATAGCCGATCTGAATAAAATCGATCTGAAAAAAGTGAATTTATCATAACGGGATGATGTTTTGAAAAGATTACGGTGAATGACCTCTAAACCTTTATTATTTATTTTCTTCCTTTTCATTTTGTCCTGCAATTTTCTTCAGGCGCAAAATGATATTCCACAGGTCACTCTTTCCGATATACCGGGCGGCGTGATCCTACGATCTGAACAGTTCGATGGAAATTCACTTTGGGGTTACATCGATGGCGGCGCGGATATTTATCTGGAATATGGTTTCGAGAAGGTCAGTGTAGAGGAGATCGAGTGGCACAAGCGCCATTTAAAGATTGAAATATACAAGATGACAAATGAAAACTCGGCATTCGGCATTTACTCTGTTTCGCAAAATAAATGCTCAACTTCAGCTTCTTTTTCAAAATTTAACTGCATCACCCCGCATCAGATTCAGGCTGTTAGCGGCAAATTATATATTAGAATAGCGAACGATGACGGCTCGGACGAAGCGCAGAATATATCACTGCAACTTATCCGCCGCTTTACTAAAGATACGGAATATAGCTATCCCACATTCTTTAACGACAAGCTATATCTTCAACATCTTCGCGGATTGAAATACATTAAGGGACCTCTGGGTATTCAAAACGGTTTCCCTGCATGGGAAGACATGTTCGATGGGATGAAAAATTACTCACTCTTTCTTTTGCCTGTTGATCTTAATGGTGGAAGCGTCTGCGCGGCGCAAATTCAGTTTTCTACTTCGGCAGAAAAGAATTTATTCTATGAAAAATTAAAAATTCCTTCAACAAAGAAAACAAAATACCGGCAGACAATTACCGGGGGTCGTTGCCGCGCAGTACGAGAAATATCTCCTTTGAAAATATATTTCATCGAATCCGACCTAAAAGCTTATGACCTTGACCCATATCTAAAAACTATCAAAAACATTAAATAACGCAAATTTTAACTTAGAGTATGCCGCTTCAGGAAAGAGAAAGAAAAAATTTATTCCATACTTATAATCGCATCCCATTGGAAATCGATCGGGGAAATGAAGTATATCTCTATACAAAGGATGGTAAACGTTATCTCGATTTTTTCGGCGGACTTGCCGTGAACGCATTAGGATACGGACATCCTAAAATCTTGAAAGCAATTCAAGAACAAGTTTCAAAATATATTCATCTTTCCAATTATTATTTGCAGGAACCCCAAATCCTGTTAGCCGAACAGCTTGTGAAGCATACCGGATATCAAAAAGTTTTTTTTTCGAACAGCGGTACGGAAGCAATAGAAGGCGCAATTAAGATAGCGCGCAAATGGGGAACAAACGACAGGAAGAGTGAGATCATTTCATTCACCAACGCCTTCCATGGAAGAACTCTCGGCGCGCTTTCCTTAATGGACAGAGAAAAATATCGCGCGGGATTTGAACCGCTATTGGATAACTGCCGCGTGATAAAATATAACGATACGGTAGAACTGAACAATACAATCAATCGGAATACATCGGCAGTAATTCTGGAATTTATTCAGGGCGAGGGTGGAATAATTTCTGCTTCCGTTGATTTCATCTCATCAATCAAATCTCTTCGGGAAAAATTCGGATTCATTATAATCGCAGACGAGATACAATCGGGTTTTGGACGAACCGGAAAGCTTTTTGGCTTCCAGCATTACGGGATTGAACCCGATATTGTAGTCGTTGCAAAGGCGTTAGGCGGCGGGCTACCGCTCGGCGCCATTCTTGGTAATGCGAAGACTTGTGATGTTCTTAATCCTGGCATGCATGGCTCAACATTTGGCGGAAACCCCGTAGCTTGCGCCGCCGGTTTTGTTGTCCTCAATGAAATTATAAACGGCGGTGTAATGTTGAATGCCGAAGCAATGGGAAAAATTATCTCATCAGATTTTATGCGGCTCAGAGAAATATTTCCTTCAATCGTTAAAGATGTGAGGGGCAGGGGCTTAATGCTCGGCATGGAACTGCACTTCGAAGGCGAGAAAATTGTGAACGCACTCAGGGACCGCAACGTGCTGATAAACTGCACGAATGGCAATGTGCTCAGATTTCTGCCGCCTTTAATAATAAATGAAAGTCATGCTCAAGAATTGATTAAACAACTAGAAGAAGTTTTTAGCAGTTTGTAAATTTATCAATCAAGATCGATAAAAAAGACGACCCTGCTACTGCAAAAATCAGCTTCAGGGTCAATCAATAATCCTTCGTTCTTTTATTTCATCAAAATCATTTCTTTCGTTCGATAGTAGATCGATCCCGATTCATCAGCGCCCAGTTCATGGATTTTAATAGAGTAGAAATACAAACCAGAGGAATAGTCAGAGGCATCGAACTTAACTTCCCGATATCCTTCTTCAAATTGTTCGTCGTTGATTAATGTAGCAGCTAACTGCCCTAAAACATTATAGATTTTCAAAGACACTATTGCCCGTTGTGATAACTCAAACGAAATAGATGTTGTCGGGTTGAACGGATTTGGATAATTTTGATATAACTCAAAATTCTTTCCGGCATTTGAGCGTGTTTCTTTAATATCGTTCAGTATGCTCGCCACGAATTTGAATGTATCCGTAGGTACGATAATACCATATCCATCCGTAACTATCACGGTCCAGTAATAATTTTCGTCAGGTGGAATAAGCGGCAATATATTCAAGCTGAAGCTTGTATCACTTAACGATAGAACAGTCGTATCAAGATCACTACCCCAGACATGAATGGAATATTTCACAGTATCGGCTTTATCCAGATCGATCGAGCGGTTCCATCTGAAATCAACGGCACCCGCACCATGACTGCCTATTGTATCGTTGTTCGATGGTGTCGCCATTATTACCGCCGCAGGCAGACGATTTAAGATAGTAAATGATTGACTCTCTGAACCCTCGCCTACCGGGTAATCATTGAAAACAATAATATTTCTTGTTCCGGGTGTTGCCTGCGAATCAATTAAAATACTAGCCCACAGACTCTCTGAGCTCACCGTAGAAAATCTTAGCGAAAGAATGCTCAACCCATCCCCTGTGATCACAGAAGTTTTTCCCTGTAATAAGTTAGATCCTAATATGAGAATTTCTTTTGAATCGCCTCTATAACCATTCCCATTTACTATTTTCGTCAGTATGGGAATTGGATATAGCTGTTGTTTGAAAATCACATGGATAGAACAATTACCTGTTACGTTCGAAAATGTATAACCGGTCAACGAATCGGCATGAATTCCATCCACAAACAAGCTGTCGATGTTATATCCTGATTGCGGCTGTATGCGGAAAGATTGATTCTCGCCATAAAACACATTTATTATTCCCGATGGAGTAATATCTCCGTTCCCGCCGGCAGTCGCCTGAATCGTATAAATCGTAAGTGCAAATCCCGCTTTGATTTGATGAGATGACGTAACATTGTAAAACGTATAACTCGATGTTGTACCGACATGAATGCCATCGATGTACAAACTGTCGAGAATATATCCGAGATTTGGTATAATGTTGAATGTTTGTTGATCACCGTGGGCAACATACGATACACCTGATGGATTTATTATCCCGCCGGTTCCAGTTTCTACAAATACCTGATAAGTTAATCTTGAAAAAGTTGCATTGATTGAGTGATCTGATATTACATTGGCAAATTCGAATACAGAAACCGAACCTATAGAGACACTATCAACGTGGACATCCGATATATAATATCCGGTATCAGGTGTGATAGTAAAAATTTGTGAACCGCCGGTCTGGATACTAATTTTTCCCGATGGTGAAATCGATCCGTGGGCTGAAACTCCTACAGTTATGTAATGCGCGGTATCCACTGCAATTGTATCAATAGAAATTGAATCGACAAAGAAAGTGGCAGTCATTAATCTGCCGGAATTGCTGATGTTATTTACGGCGACATAGGAGGACGATCCATTATAATCTAAACTCGGTGGAATAGTTGAACTGCCGAATGACCGATTTACTGATAACCCCGGATACGGATCGCCGGCATCTCCCGAGCTTAACCGTTTCTCCAGTTCCCATTTTCCATCGGCTTGTTCCAATGCAACTTGATAATGTCCGAATGATGTGTACCCCGGGTACCATTGATTATTATTCCCTGCCCGTATTTCATCTATATGATAAATACATAAGCCGGCGCCTTTGAGCTGAGTGTCGAATCCGATTTGCTGACGATTTTCAACTAAAAAATATTCTGTGCCTGTTGTACCTTTGCTCCAGAGACGATATACTTTTGAACTTTCTTCAATTGCGGGAATCTGAACGTCAAAAATTTCAGACGTAACAATGATAGGATCTACAAATCCCATCTTCCAGCGTGACCACGCATCCGGATGCGAGGGTGAATTCCCAAGCGAGCCATTCCAGCTTCCGGAAGCCATCAAACTCCAACGGCCAAGACCGTGAGAATCCCCATTCAGATCATAAAGATCGGGAAGTCCGAAGATCGCATGACCGGTTTCATGTGCGAATACACCGCACGTCATATCTCCCGGCGATAGCCAGTATTCAGGTTCCATCGAATAAACAAAAACTTTGACTCCATCTGATATGATCGGCGTTGAAGTTGTCCATGTATGCGACCAGATATCGTTCGAGCTGCCGGTGATTTCACCACCCGATCCCGCGTGTATGATATAAAGTGCATCAACATAGCCATCACCATCATTATCATATTGTGAAAAATCAACAATGCTGTCAGCCGCCGTGATCGCTTCTTCGGTAAGTTTCTGAGCATTGTGCGGAAATGCCCCGAAACCATTTTGCCCGTTCACATAATAACTATATTGTTGAGATGCGCTTTCCCAACCGATTGTACCCGGCATATCGATCGTTATGATATCGAGCATACCGTATGAAATCTCACGATAATAATTTCTCAAGGAACGTTTATAAGTCCCGAAAAGCAGAGTATCATATTGAGCCGCTGATGTTAACGCGCGTTTATCTGTGAAGTCGATACAGATCGCAAGCGCTTTGAATCCTGTACTCGAGATTGAAAGACCATTATTATGTTTAATAATTTTAGGAAGTCGCTCCGGTGAATTGATACCTCGCGTATGCAATTCAGATTGATGAGCAAGATAATACGGCATCGTAATTTGTTTTTCCTTCACCATTTGCTCAACGCGGGGATGCGGCGAAACGGAGGCATTCAATGTTGAAGTAATGATTAACCCGGCAGACAACAAGATAAGGGAATGAAAGAAAACCGATAGTACCCGCCGGTGTCTTCCAATAAAAACAATATTTACAACACTCTTCATAATCCTCTGACTATTAAATAGTCAACCGCTATACCAGTACTATAAATAGATAGCGGTAAGCTGGAAAATGAAGTGATTACCTGAATAATCGTTTAGAACGACTAAATTTAAGGCATATTGTGATAGAAATGTATAACAATTATTACGAGCATTCTGAAAGTCTGTGGACGAAATGGGTAAGATTGAAAATAGTTCAGTGCGGATTCTACAAAAGTAAAATATTTCCGCTTAAGTACGATCCACATTGGGATGAACACGCTTAATTATCTGCACTGTCGACAATAAAAAAACCGGTCCCAGCAAATCGGAACCGGCTTTCGAGTAGATTCATTACTTCTGATGAAGTACCACCAAGGCTGTTACTTTAAGATGATCATCCTTCTTACACTTGTGAAGTTCTGACCATCAGCTCCTTCCGCAACGATTCTATAAAAGTATAAACCTGATGCAAGATTCTGACTGTTGATCTCAACAATTTTAATCCCTGCTTCCATCGCCCTGTTATCAATCAATGTCAGCAGATCGGAACCAATAAGATTGTATACCTTTAGAGTAACAACCGAGCGCTGAGGCAGATCGAATTGGATCATCGTAGAAGGATTGAACGGATTCGGATAGTTCTGATGCAACGCGAATTCTTTGGGAATCTGCGACAGTTTATTCTTCACATCATCTTCGAAGGTGAACGTTACATGTATTGTATGGTTTGCGATAACATTTTCAATATTATACACTGTATCGTTATCAACATAGATGTCGTCTACAAATATGCTGTCCACTATGTAGCCAGTCTGCGGGTGCATTGTGAACAAAATACTATCGCCGTAATTCACTTGTACCGATCCAGATGGGGTTATGGTTCCGCCGGTGCCAGCCGACGCAGTAATTGTGAATTTCTGTATCACAAATGTGGCATGAACAGAATGTACGGTTGTAACATTAATAAATGTGTAACTCAAAGTTGAATCTACATGCGCGCCATCGACTGTCAATTCAGCAAAATCATAACCAACATCCGGTGCTACTGTAAATCTTTGGCTGGCACCATAGTTAACGTTAATAATACCGTTCGGCATAATCGATCCGCCGGTATCCGCTGTCGCCGTGATGGCGAATTTCTTAATCGCGAATTTGGCATATATCGAATGATTTTCTTCAACACTATAAAACGTGTAGCTGATCGTCGAATCAACATGCTCACCATCGACGAATATACTATCGATGTTGTATCCGGTGTTCGGCGTAACGATGAATATTTTGTTCTCACCAAAATTCACACTCACAACTCCTAATGGAGCGATTGTACCACCCGCACTTGCTGTTGCAGTAATCATAAGACGTTTCATAGCAAATTTTGCATAGATAGTATGATTCGCCGTGATGTTATAGAATGTATATCTTGCCGCCGAATCAACCGGAATACCATCGACAAAAAGACTATCGAAACTGTATCCTGTATTAGGTTCGAACGAAAATTCTTTATCCTCACCAAAATCAACAACAATAATTCCTGAAGGATCGATAGTGCCTCCGGCTGATGATCCTGCGGTGATTGTGAATTTGTTGATTCCAAATGTAACATGTATTGCGTGGTTTGAGTTAACATTATAAAATGTATAACTTTGTGTTGAGTCGACACGAACGAAATCGACAAACAAACTATCCACATGGTAGCCCGGTTCGGGAAAGAATGTGAATGTTCTATTCGAACCATAACTGATATTTATATTCCCCTCCGGATCGATAGTTCCGTTCGAGCCTGCCGTAGAAGCTATTATGTATGTATCTATGGCAAAACTGACATTGATCGTATGGTCATCGGTAACATCCCGGAAAGTATATCCGGTCGCCGAATCTTGATGCAAACCATCCACCTGTAATTCGTCAAGATGGTATCCGGCATCGTGTGTAAATGTGAATCTTTGTGTCCCTCCTCGCAGTACAGTTACACCGCCGGATGGACTGATAATTCCACCGCTACCTGCTGTCGCTGTGATTGTGAACTGAGAGCGTCTGAATGTCGCATTAATTGTATGGTCATCCGTGACATTGATAAATGTGTAGCTTGTTGTTGAATCTGTATGAATTCCATCGACGAATAAACCATCCAATTGATAGCCGGCATCCGAAATTATTACGAATGTTCTGCTCGCCCCGAAATCAACCGACACAGCACCTGAAGGATCAATCGTTCCTCCAATACCGACGGATGTAGATATAGTGTATGTGTTGATTCCAAAGTCAGCATGAATTGTATGATTCGTTTTCACATCGTCAAATGTGTAGCTCACGATAGAATCCTGGTGAATGCCATCAACAAAGAGATCAATTAAATGAAAGCCCGGATTCGGTATAACTGCAAAAGATTGACTTGCACCATACGGAACCGCGACTGTATCTGCTGGAACGATCGTCCCACCCGCACTTGCGCTTGCAATAATTGCATACACGTCTATAGAAAACGCAACGTTTATCGAATGGTTATCCACAACATCATAAAATGTGTAGCTTGTTGTTGAATCCTGATGGATACTATCTACCATCAGTGAAGCAACGTGATAACCCTCATCTGGAGTAATCGTAAAAGCCTGATCGTCACCCGTATTAACAACAATTACGCCTGCCGGATCAATAGTACCGTGTGAACCAGCAGTCGCTATAATTAAGCGAGTAGGCGGTGTTAAGTTGATTTCAAATGATACATCGATAGTATGGTTTGATGAAACATCGTTAAAATCATAACTCGTGACGGCTCCAACCGATATACCATCAACTAAAACGTCGGCAATATGATATCCAAGATTTGCCAACATCGAGAATAATTGGTCAGCGCCGTGATTCAAAACTATCGATCCAGACGGATTAATCGAACCATTTAATCCTGCTGTTGCAGTAATTGTGTAGGAGTTCAATCCGAAATTTGCTGTGATGCTCTTATTCCCATCCATCATCACTGTAATCGGATTAACAGAACCTGCTGCATCTCCTGTCCAATCGATAAAGTGATACCCCATTGACGGCGTTGCTGTTAACTCAATAGTTGTCTCGTAATCATAAGTAGGCTGATCTGGATTTTTTGCTACTGTACCATTAGTTGCATTTACTGTCAGCGTGTAGGTATTAATTGCAAAATTGGCGGTAACAGTTTTATTCCCATCCATCGTCACTGTAACCGGAGTTATTGAACTTGTCGTATCACCTGCCCAATCGACAAAATGATAACCAGTCGAAGGTGTTGCTGTAAGTTCGACATTCGTTCCGTGATCATAAGTAGGCTGATCGGGATTCTTTGCAACGGTACCATTTGTAGCTGTAATATTCAGTGTGTATGTATTGATGGCAAACGATGCGTCAATAGTATGGTTAACGACAGCATTCTCAAAAGTATATGATATCATCGAATCCGAATGAATACCATCAACGAACAGATCAATAAAATGATAACCTACATCTGGAGAAATAATAAATTGTTGGCTGCCACCATGAGGAACAGCGACAGTGCCATTCGGGATTATTGTTCCACCTGCGCTTGCCGTTGCATTAATGGTATACAAATTAATGCTGAAAGTAGCATTAATCGTATGATTCGCTGTCACGTTATAGAACGTGTAACTTGCAACCGAATCTTGGTGAATACCATCCACGAACAGATCCGCGACGTTATATCCAACATCCGGTGTAATAGTAAATGTTTGGTTACCATCATGATTTACTGTAATATTTCCTGATGGTGAAATACCGCCGTTAGCACCGGCTGTTGCATTGATAGTATATGTATTGATCGCAAAGTTGGCAGTGATATTCTTGTTACTATCCATCGTTATTGTAACAGGATTAACTGAGCCCGTTGCATCTCCGGTCCAATCGACAAAGTGATATCCTACTGCCGGCGTCGCTGTAAGCTCAACACTCAAACCATGATTGTATATCGGTTGATCCGGATTCTTGGCTACTGTTCCGTCGGTTGTATTCACCGTTAATGTGTACGTATCTAATGCAAAACTTGCCGCTATTATATGCGCTGCTGTAACATTTGTAAACGTATATGCAGAAATCGCTCCCTGCGAGCTTGTATCAACGAGTACATCACTAATATGATAATGGGCATTTGCAGCGATTGAAAACGATTGATCATCCCCGTGCGTTACCGTCACAGTACCCGATGGTGAAATAGTACCGCCAGTTCCGGCTGATGCCGTTATCGAGTAGGTTTTCTTCTCACCGATAGCAAAATCACCGAATGAACTTACTCCCGTTATCTGTGTTGTCGTTGAAGTTCTCGTTCCCACTGTCGGTAATGACCAACTCGAAGTTGCATACTTCCCGACAAAGAAATTATTCGTGGTTGTACCTGTATCGACATCACCGGACACGAATGTAAATGTTGCATCATATGTAGTAAATGCAATTCCATTGTTTATCAAAGTCCAGTACCGATTCACACTTTTTGTATTGTCAAGAGCTGATGCCGATATATCCGGATGCTCGGCTGCCGTAACGCTTGCCGTTAAATTTCCGGGGGTTGTTACGCTGGAAAAAGTTAAAACCACAGGTGAATAGGAACCGCTACCGATTTCAAATATTGGTGCGATAGCGCCTGTTCCAACATATTTTTGTAAGTTACCATTCACATAACCCTGCGAACGTGTGATCGATCCAGAAGACGGGAGAATTATGCTGTTTGAGTTTGTTGTAATAATTCCATTTGTCAGTGTTAATATCCAGTTCACAGTTTGATTGGAGGCAATTGTAATACCTGTAATATTATTGACGGTTAAGTTATAGAATATTGTCGCTCCTGTGAGAGTCTGGTTCGCGGTACCATTTAATGTAACGGTGCCAGTGCCAGGCGTAAATGTTCCTCCATTATTCGTCCAGTTACCTCCTAAAGTTATATTAAGCCCATTGGCATTTAATGTTCCTGAAGTAATTGATACATCATTGGTTACGAATAATGAATTAGTGACAAGCTGTGCTGTAACAGCAACACCATTGCTTATTACTAAATTCGGTACGGCTATACTTGAGTTAATTTGTATGGTCTGAGCAGCCGGAGTGGAAGCATCACCTATTTGCAATGTTCCGCCAGAAACTATGCCAACAGTTCCACCGGTATTTACGTATCCAAGGTTGCCCGCTCCAGGTCTTCTGATGATTATGGTTCCTCCAGACATATTAAAAGTTGAACCAACTTCATCTATTCTAAAAGGCGCTGCACCAACTGTTGTAGAACCAACAGTAGCTACTGTAAGCGTACCCGATGACATCGTAAAATAGGTAAGAATTGTAGGACCAGCTCTATCGAGCCGACCAGCTATATTCACCGTGCCTCCGTCTATTGTAATTGTTCCTCCATAAGAGGTCAGATTATTATCGGTTGCACTTCCAATGTTCATTGTGCCGGCAGTAGCTCGTAGTAGACCATAAAGTGTAATAGTTCCTCCTGTTGTCGATATTACTGCTCCAGCATTGTTAAGCCATATACCACTTGAAAATGGAATCGTAACATTTCCGGTATATGGAGTTATATTAGCTGCCGCCGATAATTTTAAAGTACCATTTGTAAGTGTAAGAAAATTAGAAGCTGCAGAAAAATTATTGGAAGCAACATCTAACACATTGAAATTGGAAGTCCCCATATTCAGCGTGATGCAATTAAAGTTAGTTATAACACCGGCACCTGAAATCGTTTGATTACCATTTTTATTGAATGTAACATTGCATACGCGTGTCGCTGTTGGGGCAAGGTTCAATGTGCCATTGTTTGTGAGATTTCCTCCAACATTCATTATATGGGTTGCATCAGTAGTACCGGTTATTATAGTACCACCTGAATTAACAATTACATCATTACCTACAGTAAGGGTTCTTGCTATGGCATCATTCCCGATGATAAGCTGCCCGCTAACGCCCTGACCAACGATAAGCGAATTACACGAACCATCAACATCCAATGTAACAGCAGTGCCATTTGCAATAATCACATTATCTCCTGCAGTAGGGATACAACCACAATCCCAAGTACCCGTTGCACTCCAGTTGCCGTTGGCAATTGATGTAATTGTTCCTGCCGGTAGTGTTGCTTCACTGCCCGTAAGCTGAGAACTTAATGCACCATCTGTAACAGCATATACCTTCCAATAATATGTTGTGCCCGATGAAAGACTCGTTACTGCTGTTGATGTAGCACTTGCAGTCGTCTGGACTACAAAATTAAAATTAACGTTATCCATAGAATTATAAACTGCATATCCTACTTCATTGGTCGCATTGTCTGTCCAGTTTAACGTCATTCCTGATTGAGTTATAGCAGTAAATGTAAGTCCTGTCGGTGCCGCCGTTGGTACAGGAGGAGTAAAAGTTAATTTTGAATTGGAAGTAGGCAAAGTAGTCAACGCATTTTGTGGAGTATTATTAAATGTGATTGTATTAGCGACTTGTTGTGTGAGAAGCTGAGTAGCGTTGGGAGCTCCAACAGACCAAGTATTATTTATACCACAAGTATATCTCAGGGGATATGAGCCGCCGCCACTGGCACCGGCAGTCATGGTCCCATAAATAAATTCTATTACCCCAATTGTTTCATATATTTTCGCCTGCATATTCACCGAAGCGGCAGGAACATTTACAGGGGAGTTCCACTCATCAAAATTAATCCATTCAACAGTTAATACCCTATTAGGAGCGGATCCACTTACTTGATAAACTAAACTGGTAGCAATAGGGGTTGTTCCAGCGTTAGCCGTCCACAAATCGGCATATAATGGAGCAAGTGCCAGCATAGTTTGATTGGCTGTGGAAAATAAATTATTATAGTTCGGACCATAAGGTCCCGTTCCTCCATTATTACCATCAGAAGTTGACGTTGAAAAATCTAATGTTCCATTTAGACTTCCGGTAATCTGAGTGTACCTGACACCCAGATACCAAAAATCAAAACCAATAGGTACGGGATAACTTCTATTATCATCGTTTTGGTTAAGAGTTGTATTTCTCCATGTAAAATATGATGGACTTAATCCCGCAATTGAATTATAGGTTATTCCTGTGGCTCTTGTAACAGGTGCATAGTTTGCACAGCTTTGGGCTAAAGTCTCACTGCACCAGATGATACTCAGCGCAAAAGCATATACTGACAGCATGAAGACGGCGTTCAGTCTTACGCGTTGAGAGACTATTTTCTCTCGCCGCTTGAATAGAAAACCAATAGCACTTATGTGAATCGGATTTTTCACTTTGCTAAGAGCTGCGTTAATTACTGCCATAATGAGTGAGATAATAAAAACAAATAAAATTATTATTGTAGAAAGTTTCATAGACATTCCTTTATGTTATGTTACAAATGATCATATTGGGCTGAAGGAAAGTAAAATTGTTTAGCAATATTGAATTGAGGATCTCCGATATCTCGAAAGTACAATGATATAAACGAATAATTTTAGCCGTTTTTTCATTTAAACCTCATGTATTCCACATAATGATTATAATGACTTATAAGGATAATTTAGCGGACAAAGTTAAGTAATTCTGTTAAGATTGTCAAGTACGAATTTTGAAGGTTTTCTGCGATTCTCGAAAAATCAACAGGTTTTACGAAGGAAAGTCTAAAATTCTATTAAATTATGAATTTATGTATGTAGAGAATCCAAATGGACAGAAATAAAAAAAGATAAGAATTTTTCTCATTTCAAAAAAACCATTGTTTTTGTAGTCTTGTGTGAAATGGACGGATTATTAACGCTTTTTATCTCCAGATGGTAGTAGTATATGATCTTGTCCCGATTTTCTGGACAACAAGTTAAGACAAAAAATTATTTAATTCAAATTGCACCGGTGATTGATAACCGATAGCAGAATGTCTCCG
>JAGVIE010000038.1 GCA_020056225.1 Bacteroidota bacterium | reverse complement strand
TACAACAAAGGATTCAGACTTGGACAGTTGAATCGGTCGGAAGAAGCAATTGCGGTGTATGATGAAGTAGTGAAGCGGTATGGAGAAGCGAGTGAGCTTACATTGCGTGAGACAGTGGCGAATGCTTTGTACGACAAAGGACTCACGCTTGAAGAGTTGAATCGATCGGAAGAAGCAATTGCGGTGTACGACGAGGTTGTTAAGCGGTATGGAGAATCAAGTGAGCTTTCGTTGCGTGAGACGGTGGCAGGTTCTTTAGGTAATCTTGGATTTGAGATGCTTATCTGTGCAAAGGAAGCTATTTTAAATAATTTTCGCGATCTAAGCATAGAAAAACTTTCTAAAGCGTTTGATATGTTATCAAAGGCGTTAACAATACTACCTAACGATCCAGTGATTTTAGGAAACTATGGTTATGTATATTTCCTTTTAGGCAATAAAGAAAAAGCTTGTGAATATCTGGAAAAGGCAATTCGTCTTGGCGGAGAAGAAACCAGACAGGCAGAATTGAAAGACGCAGATATTGACTCACTCCCTGTGGATAAGGAATTTAAAGAACTAGTATTATCAATCAAGGTTTAATCTAAATGAAATTTTCTCAACCTCCATTTGTAACTGATTTGAAATGTTTAATTTGCGGTTCATCATATCCGCATGGAAATATTTTCACCTGTCCTCACTGCGGCATCGATGGAATTCTCGATGTCCAGTACGACTACGATCAAATCCGAAATCTTCCCGCTTTGCGGGACAAAATCCGAAATCGTTCATTAGATCATTGGCGATATCGTGAACTGCTTCCAATCTCTCCAGATATTCCGCTTCCACATTTACACATCGGCTGGACGCCGGTTTACGATGTGCCACGGCTTGCCCGTTACTTTGGACTAAGAAAATTATTCCTGAAAGATGATGGACGCAATCCGACGAACTCGTTCAAAGACCGCGCAAGTGCAATCGGAGTTATGAAAGCAATGGAGTTCGGTTTCAATACGATAGCTTGCGCATCAACCGGAAATGCCGCTTCATCGCTTGCCGGATTATCTGCCGCAGTTGGGTTGAAGAGCTACATTTTTGTTCCGGAGCGCGCTCCGGAACCGAAATTTACGCAGCTACTTATTTTCGGCGCGACTGTGTTCAGAGTTAAAGGAACTTACGAACAGGCATTTGATCTTAGCAAACAATCGTGCGATCAGTTCGGATGGTACAACCGTAACAGTGGAACGAATCCTTTTCTTGTTGAAGGAAAAAAAACTGCCGGATTGGAAATCGCAGAACAATTTGGCAAGAATATCCCGGATTGGGTTGTTGTCTCTGTTGGTGATGGCTGTACAATCGGCGGAATAGGAAAAGGTTTGCGGGAGATGAAACAACTTGGTCTCATCGACAGAGTACCGCGGCTGTTAGGAGTTCAAGCCGAAGGGACGAAACCAATTCTTGATGCGTTTGCTTCGGGGAAAGATTTAATTCCAACCGGTACGAACACAATAGCCGACAGCATTGCAGTCGGCACACCCCGGAATTGGCGACGAGCAATTCGGCAAGTCAGATTATCGCACGGTGAAATGATTGCCGTATCGGATGAGGAAATTTTAGAAGCAATGCGGGTTACTGCCCGACTTGGCGGCGTGTTCGGTGAGCCGGCAGGTGTAGCAGGCGCAGCCGGTTTGAAAAAAGCCGTTGAACAGAAAATTGTAAAATCTAATGAAACTGCTGTGATAGTAATTACCGGAAACGGTTTGAAAGATATTCAATCTGCAAAACAAGCCGCAGGAAAAGAACATTTAGTCGAACCAACGCTTGATGCTGTCGCAGATCTACTTGAAAAACAACTGAAACTATAAATCCCTTTGCGCCTTTTTCTCGGGAATTCCTTCGGGAAAAGTAACGCTAAGATAAAACATTGGAAAAATTATGCTACTTAAAAACACAACATCCATCGTACTTGATCCGCCTTCTATTGAATCTGTCGATATACGTCTTCTCAACTGTAATATCATAGAGAAGGGAAAAAACCTAACGCCAAAGAAAGGTGAAGAAGTGCACGACCTTTCCGGTAGAATCATCATGCCGGGACTCGTGAACTCGCATACGCATCTCTATTCGGCGCTTGCCAGGGGAATGGCATATCCTAAAGATTCACTGCAGAATTTTCTTGAAATCTTACAAAAAATTTGGTGGAAGTTAGACCGTGCGCTCGATGAAGATGCAATCTATTATAGTGCGCTCGTCGGGGCGATTGATGCGGTGCGATGTGGAACCACAATGCTCATCGATCATCATGCGTCTCCGAAATCTATTACCGGCTCACTTGATATTATCAAAGAGGCGATGTGGGAAGTGGGGTTGCGGGGAGTTTTATGTTATGAGGTGACTGACCGCGGCGGAAAGAAAGAGCGCGACAAAGGTTTGGAAGAAAACGAACGGTTTATCAAAGACAATAAAAAGAATTCACAGTTCCGCGGAATGGTCGGCGCGCATGCCGCTTTCACAATGAGCAATGAAACTATGCGTCTCTGCGGAGAGATGGCTTCGAAATATAAAGTCGGTGCGCATATTCACGTTGGTGAAGATAAATCGGATATTACCGATGCGGAAGAAAACTATCGTTGCAGTGTAATCGATCGTTTAAAAGAAAATGGAATTCTTCGGAAGGATTCAATCCTCGCTCATGGCGTTCATTTAAGCGAAAAAGAACTCAGCGAAGTTAGGAAGACAGGAAGTTGGATTATGCACAATCCGCGTTCCAACATGAACAACCGTGTCGGATACGCACCGCTACATTTATTCGGTGAGCGCGTGGGTTTGGGAACGGACGGATTTCCGGCGGATATGTTTGAAGAATCGAAAATTGGCTTTTATAAGCGGCAAGATTCGCGCGCATCTGAAAACGTAAATATGGCTAAGCTTCTGCAAAACGGACAACGGACTATTTCAGAAATATTCGGTCAGAAATTCGGATCGCTTAAAAAAGGTTCTCCCGCCGATATAGTTGTACTCGATTACCAGCCGCCGACACCGATGACAGTAGAAAATCTGGCAGGACATTTTCTCTTCGGCATGAATTCATCGATGGTTGAATCTGTTATGATCGACGGTAAATGGGTTGTGAAGAACCATGTATTAGTCGGGTTCGACGTTGAATCTGTTTATGAGAAATCGAAAAAGGTGGCAAAGAAATTATGGAATAAAATGGAGTCGCTGGCGTAATCGTAAATCATGCCGCTTAATTATCTCTTAATCGATTTTAATTCGTACTTCGCTTCAGTCGAGCAGCAGTTGCGGCCCGAATTAAGAAATAAGCCTGTTGGTATTGTGCCGATGAAAGTCGATACGACATGCTGTATAGCAGCAAGCTACGAGGCGAAGAAGTTTGGTGTGAAAACAGGAACGCGAGTCCTTGATGCAAAAAAACTTTGCCCCGGTATCAAGATTGTTGTAGCGCGACCTGCTGTGTACGTTGAATATCATCATAAACTGATTGAAGCAGTTGAGTCGTGCGCTCATGTGGACGAAGTATTTTCAATCGATGAAATGGTTTGTAAACTCACGGGCAGATGGCGCGAGCGTGAAAAAGCAATCGCGCTTGCCGTAGAAATTAAAGAAACAATCTACAAAAAAGTAGGGACGGAGCTTCGCAGTTCCATCGGCATTGCGCCGAATACATTTCTTGCTAAGACTGCATCCGATATGCAAAAACCCGATGGGCTTGTCGTTATCGATCTGCCCGATCTGCCGCAATGTTTGTTCGGTTTAAAGATCGACGACCTGTGCGGTATCGGAAGAAACATGGTGAAACGACTTCAGCGATACGACATCACAACAATAGAACAGCTTTGGAATTCCGACAAAGCCAAACTGCATAAAGTGTGGGGCGGCATAGAAGGCGAGCGAATGTATGCACGGCTGCGAGGCGAGGAAATTCCTATCGCTTCTTTACGCAGATCGAGTGTCGGACATTCCCATGTACTACCACCGAATGAACGAACTGATGAAGCCGCATCAGCCGTCTTGAATAAGCTCGTTCAAAAAGCTGCCGTGCGTTTACGAAGTTACGATTGTGTTGCCGGAGCGATGTATGTAGGCGTAAGATATATGAACCGCACAAAGTGGGTCGATAAAATATCGTTCGATCCGTCTCAGGATACGCTGAAGCTTCTTCAGGCATTCACAACGATGTGGAAAAGAAAACCGAAAACGACTGCCACGCCGCTGAAAGTGGGTATAACGCTTTTTAAGTTGAGCGATAAAAAAGATAGAACGCTTTCTATGTTCGGCGATAAGGAAGTTCACGATGCGCTGAACAAAGCAATCGACAAGCTCAATACACGCTTCGGGAAAAACACGATTTACCTTGCAGGCGCACACCGTGCTTTAGGTTCAGCGCCTATGCGGATAGCGTTTACACATATCCCGGATTTGGATACGGAAGATGATGAGTGAAGATAAGGAAATAGCTAATAGAGTGTAGCTCTATAATTAGGACAGCATTGAAGAAATGGCAAAATATTGTATTACCAATTTCTGTAGGGAATTTTTGATTGGAAGATTTTATAATTCTGATAATAATTATCAAGCGAACCTCTTTCAGTTATTCCGTATTGATCAAGTAGAATTAAGATCGCTGTCTCTGCTGAATTCGGCTGTGAAGTCGGTCCAATAATTATTTTATTAAGCCGTTAAAACACCAGACTCCTGTCTGGTGATGGATAGGCAGTCCAGACGATGTGGTGTTGAGATTAAAGTGCTATACTGTATGTATGAGATTTAGAAAGAGCACACATGCTGTATATAAAACAGAATACCACATCGTCTGGACTCCTCGATATCGTAGAAAGTTATTTGTAGATGGTGTGAAGCAATACGCTGAACGTATTCTTCAACACCTCGATGGGTTGGACGAAGATATCGAGGTAATTAAGGTAAATGTCCAGCCCGATCATATTCATGTGGTTATGGTTATTCCACCAAGGGTTTCGGTTGCTCATGTTGTACAATATGTGAAGTCACGCACCGCCAAAATATTGAAAGCTAAATTTCCCTTTATGCGACAAGCAATATGGGGACGAGAAGGGATCTGGTCGCGTGGCTATTGTGTTTCAACCGTTGGACTAAGCGAGAAAGAGATTTTAGCATATGTCGAATACCAAGGGAAAGAGGATAAAGGGCAACTGAAACTCGATCTTGAATAATATGGTTCAGAAACCGCCGACTCCTGTCGGCGGAGTTTCATTTAATATCAAATTTGATGTTTTCATTTTCTAATACTATGTCATAATACGGTATTATGGTTGATTTTCCATCACGGAAATGCAATCCTGAAACAATTGCGTTTGATTTTTCAAGCAACGGTATTGGAGAGGAGAATAATCGCCACTCTTTTTCTTCTTCAAAGGAGGGGTGTTTTAAAATACTCGCAATTGCATTGAAACGTCTAAATGGATCCCGGGATACATCAAATAGATCGGAAGATTCTTCTTCGAGTAATGACGAAATGAATTCGATTATAATTTGTTCTTGTAATTTTGGATCATATATGCAGGGTGCCAAATGAAAATTATTTATTTTGAGAACTCTTTGTAGGTAATCATAACTAAATCCAATACTATAACCACCAGAAGGTGGACAATATGCCCGCCATTGACTTAAGAGATCTCCATTTTCTGAAAGTGATGCAACAAATATATTAACGTTTTCTGCGTATTGAAACATCGTATAAAAGGTATTGAGGCGTTCCTTGTGTCTTTCATCGATAGTTTTATAATCATTTATAACCTTCTCTAATAAATTTAGAGAATAAAGATATTCTTGCGAGTCATTTAAATATTGAATTCTAGAAGCCCAAAGAATTTTTGAGGTAATTATTCCAATCAATCCTCTTGGTGATGTATAATGGAAAAGAATATCCGAGGGCGTGCGTGATAATACTTCTTCAAATAATTTCATCATAATTTACAATCTCTTTTTTGGGTTAAATTTAATATTATATGATTTTAATCGTATCAAATATGCTCGTTTATTTTTTTTGATCTAATCATATCTCTTGCTGGCACGTTGATAAATGCCAGTATTCTCAACATAATCATATTTGTTTCGCTTATTATAGGAAAATAGTCCGAGAGTATCAAGGTTCGATCTTGTTGTTTGATAAGGACAAGTTCGTTGGACTATGGTACTCATTCTAACATCGACATATTTCAAACAAGTATACCAAGTCTTGGAAATCTCATCGAAAATCACGAAATTGATACACTTATTCATAAAAATCGCAGATGAAACACAAAATTATAGGCAAGGGAGAACGCAGGGTTGATGCACTCGGTAAAGTAACCGGCACAGCAAAGTATGCAGAGGACTTTAACGTTATGCATCAATTGTATGGCAAAGTACTGCGCGCGAAACATCCTCATGCAAAAATTCTGAAGATCGATACGTCGAAGGCGCAAAAATTAGATGGCGTTGAGGCGATTCTTACCGCGAACGATATTCCGGGCGACAAAGTTTTCGGTGTCGTCGTTAGAAATCAGGCAATACTTGCTCACGATAAAGTCAGATATCTCGGTGATGGTGTCGCGTTGGTTGCGGCAAAAACAAAAGAGATAGCCGAACAAGCCGCATCATTAATCGAAGTTGAATACGAACCGCTTCCGGTAATTTCCGATCCCGAAGAGGCGTTCAAACCTGAATCAATAAAAATTCATGGCGATGATAATCAGTTCGTTCATCATCATGTAACAAAAGGAGATATTGAGAAAGGTTTTACCGAAGCGGATTTTATTATCGAGAAGAAATTCAAGACACAGTTTATAGAGCACTCGGCTATTGAACCGGAAGCTGTGCTTGCCGAACCGGCAGAACACGGCGGTGTTATAGTAACGGGGTCGGTTCAAAATCTTTTTTCAAGTCGTCGTTCTGTTGCAGCCGCGCTTAAACTTGATCTTAACAAAGTACAAATTATACAATCAACACTCGGCGGTTCATTCGGCGGGAAGGATGAAGTAATGACGGCGATGTGTTGTCGCGCCGCATTGCTTTGTATGAAAACAGGCAAGCCGGTGAAGATGGTTAATACACGTGAAGAATCAATGCTTGAAAGTTACAAACGACATCCGTACGTTCTCTATTATAAGTGGGGTTGTAAGAAGAATGGTTCGATCGCTGCGATGGAAATAAAATGTATTGCCGATGGCGGTGCGTATGCTTCAATGAGTCCGTTTGTAACGTGGCGGTCGGTCGTTCAGGCGACGGGTCCGTACTATTGTGAGAATGTTAAGACGGATGTCTATGCAGTTTACACGAACAATAATTACACGGGCGCGATGCGCGGCTTTGGTTCACCGCAGGTGAACTTCGCAATTGAATCGATGATGGATGAGCTTGCCGAAAAAGTTGGAAAAGATCCTTTCGAAATTCGTTTACAAAATGGATTTGAAACCGGCGCTGTTACAGCAACAGGACAGAAGCTTGATCATCGTGTAAGTTTGAAAGAAGTTTTAACTAAATCAGCAGAGGCGGCTGACTTTCTAAATAAATGGAATCAATATCGCACACCATCAACATCTCCGAAGCGCAAAGGTATCGGACTTGCATGCAGTTATCGAGGCGTTTCGCTTGGTGCTGAAGGAACCGATGCCGCAGGTACAATTGTGTCGGTTCAAACAGATGGAAGTGTGATTGTATCTTCCGGTATTACCGATATGGGGCAGGGAGCGCAAACACAGATGTCGCAGATTGCCGCTGAGGTTCTTGGCATTTCGATGGATAGAATTCAATTTTTGAATACGAACACAAGCCGCGTCCCCGATTCCGGACCAACTGTTGCATCGCGCGGTACAATCATGGGCGGTACGGCGGCGAAGAAGGGTGCAGAAATTGTTCGTGCATTTCTGATGAAAACCGCATCCGAGATGACAGGGCTTGATGTTATGTCACTGGATTTTAAAGACAATTATCTGATCGATGCCAACAACGGTGAACGACTTGC
Organism: Bacteroidota bacterium; assembly: GCA_020056225.1. GTDB lineage: Bacteria > Bacteroidota > Ignavibacteria > UBA10030 > SZUA-254 > JAGVIE01. The sequence continues at coordinate 81,850 of JAGVIE010000038.1, read as the reverse complement.
ATCGTTTAATGAAATTGCGGCGGAATGTTTTAACAAAGGCAGACCGATGTACGGCTTCGGCTGGTATAAATCGCCGCAGACTTCGTGGGATGAGCATCACGGTCATGGTGAAGCGTATTTTACATTTGTGTATGGAGTGAATATCGCCGAAGTGGAAGTGGATACAGAAACAGGAAAAGTTGATGTTCTGAATTTTGTTTCGTGTCATGATGTCGGCAAAGCAATCAACCGCAATTCGGTGCTCGGACAATTTTACGGCGGTGTTGCTATGGGGCTCGGTTACGGATTGATGGAGGAATTCGATTTTGAAGATTCGATTCCGAAACAATTGAACTTTGACGAATATTTAATTCCAACATCGATGGATGTTCCGAATATCATACCGATAATTGTTGAGAATGAAGATGCCGCCGGACCCTTTGGAGCAAAGTCAATCGGTGAGCCGTCGAATGAATTGGCTGCGCCTGCAATCATCAATGCAATTTACAACGCTACGGGCAAGCGCATTTATGAGATTCCTGCAACACTCGAAAGAGTTCTACTCGGGCATAAGCTTACAAGAAAAGGCGAACGTGGTTCTGCGAAGAAGGAAGAAGTTTTGGCAGATTCGTGCAAGATTAGACCGGAGGGAAGATGAAACCTTTCGAGTACAAAGCGGTTCACTCAGTTGAAGAAGCGGTATCAGTTTTAGCTGAATATGGTTCAGATGCCCGCATTCTTGCGGGCGGCACAGACCTGTTGATCGAATTGCGTAAACAAAATGTCAAAACACCAAAAGTTGTTATTGATATTTCATTCATAAAAGAATTACGCAGTATCGAATCTCCAAATGGAACAATCGTGCTTAGACCTTTAGTCACGCATTCAGAGATTGTAACTTCAAAAGTTATCCAACAATATGCTTCGCTTCTTATGAGTGCTGCGTCGGTTATCGGTTCACCTCAGATTAGAAACAAGGGAACGGTCGGCGGCAACATCATGAATGCCGCAACTTGTGCCGATACGGTTCCGCCGCTAATCGCACTTGGAGCGAAGATTACATTGAGATCAAAAGCCAATTCAAGGCAGATAGATCTATCGGATTTGTTTGTTAAACCGTATCAAACAAAAGCTCAAGCGGAGGAACTTTTAACTGAAATTAATTTCCTGAAACTTTCTCCAAACGCAAAAAGTTCGTTTATCAAACTCGGAAGAAGAAACGCACTTGCAATTTCACGTTTAAGTGTTGCCGCAATTTTAACTCAAGATAAAAATGGAAAAATCACGGATGCCCGCATAGTTCCGGGTGCCGCACTTCCCGTGTGGAGACGAGTTACCGAAGCTGAAAAATTATTAATTGGAGAAAAACCATCGAAAGAATTATTCGTTACAGCGGGACAAAAGGTATCTGAAGTTATGATTTCACATACAGGCAGACGCTGGTCAACAGAATATAAAGAACCGGTGATTGCTGTACTGGTCCGGAGAGCTTTGGAGGCGTGTTTATGAAAAAGGTGAAAATAAATACAGTTATCAACAACAGAACATACGAATTTTCAGTTGCTCCCAATCAAACGCTTCTTCGTTTTCTTCGCGAAGAATTAGGATTGACCGGAACAAAATGCGGCTGCGAAATCGGTGAGTGCGGAGCTTGCACGGTTTTGCTTGATGGTGAAGCGGTGAATTCGTGCCTTGTGCTTGTTCCTCAAATAGATGGAAAAGAAGTTCTCACTGTAGAAGGATTGGCAAAGGATAGTAAGCTTCATCCACTCCAAGAATCATTCATGGATCACGATGCAGTTCACTGTGGTTTCTGCACACCGGGAATGTTGATGAGTGCAAAAGCGTTGCTCGATAAAAATCCCGATCCAGATGAAAAAGAAATTCGAACCGCAATTTCCGGAAATCTTTGTCGATGTACCGGTTATGTGCAAATTGTTGAGGCGATCAATGATGCTTCAGAGAAAATCAAAGAATGAAAACCACACTATCAATTATATTTTTTGTGTGCTTTACATTTTCTCTATATGCACAAGGAATAGACCCGACAGTTGCCACGATTATAAACAATGTCAACGCTGATTCTTTGACATATTTTGTCTCTGAATTATCCGGGGAAATTCCTGTAACCATAAACGACACGCAGTATACAATTGCCTCACGTTACGATACTGCTTCGGGAAATGCAATCGCCGCGCTATACATCAGCCAGAAACTGCAAAGCTATGGTTTAATTCCACAAATTCAAGATTTTTCACCAAGCGGTCGAAACGTATTTGCAGTTCAAGCCGGCGTAGATCATTCAGGTCAAATGTACATTATCTGCGCTCATTATGACGATCAGCCAAAAGGTTCTATTGCCCGGGTGCAGACGATAACGCCAGCGGAACGGCTGCTGTCCTTGAGGCGGCAAGAATTTTGAGCAAGTATCAAACATCTTACACTATTCTTTACGCTCTATGGGACAGAGAAGAGCAAGGACTATACGGAAGCGCGTATTATTCAAACATCGCATCGGCTCTTGGCGATTCTATTCTCGGCGTGATCAACCTCGATATGATTGCCTGGGACAGCAATGACGATATGGCTATGGATATTCATACATCTTCGACCGGTAATTCGTCAGAGTTGTCGGATACGGTTTGTTTTGTAAACACAACTTATAACATCGGACTGTTGCCGGTGGTAAAAAATCCTGGCAGCGAAGCAAGTGATCATGCTTCTTTCTGGGTGAATAATTATGGGGCAATAATGTTGATTGAATCTTTTTCCGATTTCAATCTATACTATCATAAAACAAGTGATTTGCTTAGTGCATTCAACAATACTTTCTATTATAAGATGTCTAAGTTAGCATTAGGAACCATTGCCACGCTTGCCGGTGTCCGTGAAGCAACCGGAGTCGCATTGAGAGACGAACCTTTTATTAATTACGCGCTAAGTCAAAATTACCCGAATCCATTTAACCCTGTAACAACTATCGATTACCAATTATCTTCTTTGACATCTGTAACTCTCGAGGTGTTTGATATGCTTGGTCGCCGGGTAGCAATTCTTGTTGACGATGCAAAGCCCGCCGGAAAACATACTGCTATATGGAATGCTTCCGATTATTCCTCCGGAATATATGTTTATAGGTTGAGAGCGGAAAATTATTCTCAGATGAAAATAATGGCATTAATTAAGTAATTGAATACAACCAACGATCCAACACAAATAACGAATGACCGATGACGAATGACCAAATACAAATGACCAACCAACAAGCCCGGGTAGAAGCAGAGAGATGTTTGCAATGCTTTGACGCTCCGTGCGTACAGGCATGTCCTACGCACATTCAAATTCCGACTTTCATCTCGATGATTAAATCGGGTAACATACGCGGCGCCGCGGAAGTCGTGAAAACTTCCAATGCTATGGCAAACGTATGCGGAAAAATTTGTCCTGAAGAAGTTTATTGCCAGTCTGTTTGCAACCGCGCGAACGAAGATACGCCGATTCAAATTCGTGAACTTCATTTCTATGCAACACAATCCGAAGCACGAAAGAAGTTCAGCCAAGTGAAGCCATTTCCTAAATCCGGCAAACAAGTTGCAGTTATAGGTGGCGGACCGACAGGAATCGGGTGTGCTTTCGAACTTGCAAAATTAGGGCGTGAAGTTACTTTGTTTGATAGAAAAGTATTGGGTGGAGTTCCTAAGAACAGCATTCCATCATTTCGTTTGACTGAAAATGAGTTGCAAGATGATTTAAAATTCTTATCAACATATTTTTCTGTTAAGAAAGAAGAAATAACCGATGTGAAGTTCAGTCAACTTAAAAATAAATTCGACGCAATTTATTTAGGTGTCGGACTTGGTAAGGACAGACCTTTAGGATTGAAGGGTGAAAATTTGAGTGGAGTCTATCCGGTTCTCAAATTCCTCGAAGCCGCAAAAGTGAAACAGAAAAAAATGTCTGTCGGCAAAAAAGTCGTGGTCGTCGGCGGCGGAAACGTTTCTCTTGATGCGGCTGCAACGGCGAAGCGGCTCGGCGCTTTCGAAGTAATTTTGATTTACAGGAGAAGTGAAGCTGAAATGAAAGTTTGGAAGAGCGAACTTGAGGAAGCGCGGAAGCAAGGAGTTGAAATCCGCTTCATGACAAATCCTCTTGAAATTGTTGGAACGAAGAAGGTTTCGGGCATTAAATGTCGCCGTACAACGCTTTCGAAAAAGAAAGACGAATCGGGTCGCCCAATCCCGGTTGAAGTCAAAGGTTCCGATTTCATACTTGAAGCCGATACAGTTATAATTGCTATAGGACAATCGATTGCTTCTGATATTGTCAACCGGTTCAAACGTAACAGTAAGGGATTCATCGCTGTCGATAAAAATTATCAAACATCCATGAAATCTGTTTTTGCCGGAGGTGATGCGATATCGGGCGAAGGGACAATCGTACAATCGGTGGCGCATGGTAAACAGGCGGCACATGCTATCCATAAAATTTTAGCAGGTAAAAAATGAAAATGAAAAAATCAAAAGTGGTTTCTGAAAATATTTATTCCGAAATTCCGATCTATCCGCAGCGTGATTTATCGTATGATTTCCTCGGTCTTCATTGGGAAAATCCATTCATACTTGCTGCGGCACCGTCAACAGATGAATTGGACATCGTACGACGAGGATTACAAATGGGATGGGCGGGTGCAATTCTTAAAACAACTTCAATCGAAGGGAATATTGTTGATCTCGCGTATCCGATGATGAGTACATTCAATCATGATGGTAAAAAACTTTTCGGCATGGGTAATATCGATTTGATTTCGGAACATCATATTGATAAGGTTGAGTATAATGTTAGAAAATTGAAGAAAGAATTTCCAGAAAAAATTATCGCCGCGAGTATCATGGCTGGGAGAAAAGAAGACTGGCAAAGATTAGTTGAGCGATTGGAGAAAGCAGGAGTTGATTTCATCGAGTGCAGCTTCTCCTGTCCGCAAGGAAATATCGGTGAAGATCCGGGAAAGATGCTGGCGCAAAGTATCAGTGCAACAGAGCTTACTGCAAAGTGGGTGAAGGAAGCGGCGCGAAGAGTTCCTGTCTCGATAAAAATTACGCCGCATGTTACAGATATTGTGGATGTAGCTAAAGCGGTGAAGCGAAGCGGTGCAGATGCATTGACTGCCGCAAATTCGCTACAGGCGTTGATGGGTGTTGATATAAAAACGTTTGTTCCATATCCGCAATTGAATGGTAAATCTACTTACAGCGGAATGACAGGTCCGGCAATTAAACCACTGACTCTGCGTACTATTTCCGAGATTGCCCGCAATGTTGATATTCCAATTCTTGGAACAGGCGGCGCTTCAACATGGAGCGATGCCGTGGAGTTTATGGCAGTTGGCGCAGGTGTTGTTCAGTATTGTACCGCGGTAATGCACTATGGTTTCCGAATCATTGATGATTTGAAAAGCGGCATGTCTCATTATCTTGATGAGATGAAGTTCAAATCTGTAAAAGATATTTACAGAAAAGCGTTGCCGCATATTGCGACTCATGATGAATTGCCGCGCAGGAAGATTCGCAGTCATATCAACGAAGCAACATGCATCCAGTGCGAAGCATGTTATCTTGCCTGCCGCGATGGCGGACATATGGCTATCGACCGTAATCCAAACCGTATCCCGAAAGTCGATTGGGAACGATGCGTTGGCTGCGGATTGTGCGAACATGTTTGCCCGGTGGATGGGTGTATTGAGATGAAAGTTTTTAAGTAAAGCTTTATTTATGAAACAGATCCATATTAATAAATTGACTAAAGAGAGATCTAGTTTTATAAAGAATGTCGAAGTGAAATATAAAAACGAGTTTGATATTCTTGAGCAAATTTATATTCTTGGCAAATCAATGTCTAAGCAAATAAAAATGAAAGGTACCGGTGGTGAATTATGGAACGGGCTATTGTTAGTAGCTTGTATTAGAACAATTAGTGGAATTGAGTCAATAGTACAATTGATATTACTTGGGAATGCTACTGACAGTGCTTTGATTTGTCGTTCAATTTTCGATTTACTGGTAAATATTCGATACATCGAGCAAGATATACCATTACGAAGTTTACTTTTTGGTAGGTTTGAATCAAATGAGTATTTAAAATTCCTTAAGAGACAAATAGATTATTATCCAGCACAAAAAGAAAACTATACAAATAAAGTTAATATCAAGGGAAATGAAATTAAAACTTTCGACTCAGACATAAAAGCCCTCGACCCCAAATTGAAAATTCCAACTGGCAGTAAATGGTCTGGCAAGACTATTGAAGTTATTGCAAGAGAGGCAGGGCTCAGTTTTGACTATTCTCTCATGTATTGGAAACTTTCTGCAATTAGCCATTCCACAAGTACGTCGAGTATGTTTTATGTTAGATTTAATAATTCAAATAATTCATTAGAACCGATATATTATCCTAATGATATTATTGCCAGAGAAGTCACTAGACCGACTGCTTTTTTTACTTTAGACATATTAGATGTTGTCAATGCTCACCTTTCCTTGGGAAAAGAATTGGGCATCCAACAACTCAAGAAAAAGATTAAAAATGCTTTTATTGGTAACAATTTTGCGTAATTATCTACTATTTTTATCAATTAATATGAGATCATTAAAAATTATAAAAAAGCTGAATCCCGAAGTTATCAAACAAACCGCCGACCAGTGTCGTGTGCTAGGGATTATTACAATAAATGGCTGCTAAGAAAAAATCCATATCGAGGAAAAGTCCAATTGTGCAACAAGGTGTTGCACAATTGAAGAATATTCCATCCGGTTATCCCGGCTTTTTATCGATCATTAAAGAGCGTATAGCTCAAGCAAGAATACGCGCTTCACTTTCGGTCAACCGAGAACTGATCAAGCTATACTGGTACATCGGTAAAATGATTGTTGAACGCCAGGAGCGTGAGGGTTGGGGTAAGTCCATTGTTGAAAGGCTTGCAATTGACCTTCAGCGCGAATTCCCGGATATGCAGGGGTTCTCCTCCGGTAATATCTGGCGAATGAGGGCGCTTTATGTATCCTATTTTGAGCAATCTCAAATTCTCGCACAACCTGTGCGAGAATTAACTAGTGTTATTTTGCCACAAGCTGTGGCAGAAATACCCTGGGGTCATAACGTGACTTTGCTTGAAAAATTGAAAAATACCAATGAACGTCTCTGGTATGCGGAACAAACGATCGAAAACGGCTGGAGCCGTAATGTCCTTATTCATCAAATCGAAAGTGGTCTGTACAAACGACAAGGGAAAGCTATTACAAATTTTCCAAAGACATTATTATCTCCGCAGTCCGATCTTGCTCAACAATTGATAAAAGATCCTTACACATTTGATTTCCTCAGCATCAGAGAGAGAGCAAACGAACGGGATCTTGAGAAATCTCTTGTTGAGCATCTCAAGGAGTTTTTAATTGAATTGGGTGTGGGATTCGCATTTGTAGGCCAGCAGTATCATTTGGAAGTCGGCGGGCAGGATTATTATATAGACCTCCTTTTCTACCACACACGGCTTCACTGTTATATTGTAATCGAGCTAAAGGTTACAGAGTTCCAGCCGGAGTTTGCGGGAAAGATGACCTTCTACCTTTCGGCTGTCGATGATATACTTTGTCAGTCGAATGATCAACCAAGCATCGGTATAATTCTGTGCAAATCGAAAAACAAATTGGTTGTTGAATATGCACTACGAAATACGAGTAAGCCAATTGGTGTAGCAGTATATCGATTAACAACCTCGCTGCCGAAAAATCTTAAAGGAAAGCTCCCAACAATCGAAGAACTTAAAACTGAGCTAACTAAAACATCTCCAGAGAATAAAAAAGATACTAAACGAAAATAGGATAAATAAATGTCAAAGATAATCAAAAAAATAAATTCTGAAGTAGTAAAAAAGACCGCAACTCGTTGCCGGGAAAAAGGAATTGTTGTCCCCACGTTCAAACAGATGAGAAATCCTGAAACGATTCCGGCATCGATTAAATCCAGACTTCCGAAAGTCGGTTTGTGGGATGTTAATCCGCTCAATCTTTTCCGAATCACTTGGAAGAATGATATAAAGACTGGGTTATACGGCGGAGTAAACTATCTCGAAATTCCCAAAGAAATTACAGGAGTCAAAGCGCGCATCATTGGACTTGTTGGCAAATACTTTCCAACCGGTGCTCATAAAGTAGGCGCTGCGTTTGGATGTCTAGTGCCACGTCTTGTTAGTGGCGAATTCAATCCTGAAAAACATAAAGCCGTTTGGCCCTCGACCGGAAATTACTGTCGGGGCGGAGCTTTCAATTCCGTTTTGTTAGGATGTACGCCTATCGCAATTCTTCCCGAAGAAATGTCAAAGGAACGTTTTACTTGGCTGAAAGAAATCGGCGCTGAAGTAATCGCAACTCCAGGCTGTGAATCGAACGTTAAAGAAATCTATGATAAATGCTGGGAGTTGAGAAAGGATCCGAACAATATTATTTTCAATCAGTTTGAAGAATTCGGTAATCCAATCTGGCATTATAATGTTACCGGTCCGGCTATTGAAGAAGTGTTTCAATCACTCAAAATGAAAACCGGTCGTGCGTCTGCCTTTATCTCTGCTACAGGTTCAGCCGGCACGATTGCAGCCGGCGATTATCTAAAGAAACAATATCCGCATTTGAAAGTTGTTGCAACCGAAGCGCTTCAATGTCCTACACTTCTCATGAACGGCTTCGGCGGTCATCGCATTGAAGGAATCGGAGATAAACATGTGCCGTGGGTACACAACGTCCGAAACACAGATGCAGTTGCGGCAATCGATGATGAAGATTGCATGAGAGTGCTTAGATTGTTCAATGAAGATGAGGGAAAGAAATATTTAGAAAGTATTGGAGTACAAAGTACAAAGTACAAAGAACTGTCATTGCTTGGAATATCAAGTATTGCCAACATGCTTGCCGCAATAAAGACGGCAAAATATTTCGAACTGAATGATGATGATGTTATCTTCACAATGTTTACAGACTCGGCTGAAATGTATGGCTCACGCGTGAAGGAATTGGAAAAAGAGCGCGGAAAATATTCTCTGATAGAAGCCGCAAAAGATCATGCCGCTCCGATTGCACATCAAAGTATTGATTACTTCAAAGAATTAACATATATGGAACGTAAAGCAATTCACAATCTCAAGTACTACACCTGGGTAGAGCAACAGGGAAAAACGTACGAAGAAATTTTGGCTCAGTGGGATCCGGAATATTGGACAAGTTTATTTGAAGATGAAGTCGTATATTTTGATAAGTTGATCGATGAGTTTAATAAACAAGTAGGTGTGTAACCCTCACCCTATAATCCCTCTCCCAATCTTGTTTTAAGCGAAGTCGAAAGATTGGGATGTGGATATTTAACAACTTTCATTAATTATTCGGCGCTCCCTTGTTTATTCAATTGCGAATTAAAAGTAATCATAGGTTTTACATCTCACAGAATATTTGAATATTAGAAATGTTATCGGCATATTAGATAAATGAAACTAACACTCGTGTACAGAGTATGACCGTGATGGATACGAACGTTAAAGATGTTCGGCTATGGTTTTCTCCGTGTGGTTATATTTTATTAACAACTTTATGTTTTACTTTTGTATTTACCGCATTACCGCAGACCAGCACAAATTTCAATGTAGAGTTACAATTAGACTATTCAGCGGCAGAGCAAAGTATAGCTTTATACGAAGACGGGTTTGTTGACACCCGGCGTATAGCTGAAATGCGCGGCAATCGTATAGCCGCTTCTACTACCGGTATGATTGAGAACCGCGAGTCCGTCTCTACAAAATTACAATATTACCTTGACTCGCTTAAATATCATCAAATAATTCGTGCTGATATTTACAATCTGGAGGCGGCACGGAAAAATGTATCCGTCATAAAAACACTGCTTGAAGAATTGAAAAGGCGCAACTTCAGCAAGCGGGTTGCGGCAACGGTTGAACAAATATTTCCTGTCGATGCACAAGTCTCCGTAACAATTCCTGTTTACGCGGTTGCCTTCGGACATGAGAATGTCGATGCCTATGTTCGCCGAATAATTTGGCACGGCGATCACCCTCGGTTCGTCGGCGAAAACGAGGGTGAGATTACAATAGTCATTAACCTTGCACACGCTGTCGATTATGGACTCAACACCGAGGAACGCTTTATCTCATTGCTTGGCGTTGTGGCGCATGAAGTATTTCATGCTGCGTTCAGCACATATAAAGAAAATTCTGATTCCTGGAAAAAATTCTACGCTGAACACCGGAAACCAGTCGATGCTCTTTTAGACCTTACACAGAACGAAGGTATCGCTTATTACTTATCGCTCGAACAACAGGGCCACGGATATGTGCCGAGAGATTGGAATACAAAAAGCAGGGATCTATTTTCGACGTTCAATGCAAATGCTGATCAACTTTCATCCGCAACAATATCAAATCGTCGAGCCGCTGAAATTATTCGCAAAGCAAACTTGAGCGGTTATCAGGATAACTACGGTTCGGTAGTAGGAATGTTTATCGCTCGTGAAATCGATATCCGCCTTGGCAGGGCTTCATTGATTGAAACCATAGCCTCCTCTCCGCACGAATTCTTCAGAAAATATATTGCCCTCACAAAAACAGATAGTAATTTACCCAAAATACGTATTCCAGTAATTGAATCAAATCGGTGAAATTTGATGGATTTTGGGCATTTTTGATTAATCCGGAGATTAACAATAAACTTCTACACAGGTAAATTTGGACTTCCAAAAAAAATATTTGTATATTCATTTCCAAGCTAACTATTGTGTATAGTTAGAGATCAAGCGAAGGTTTTAAAGTAATCTAATAACTGCCGAACCCAATACCAAGGAATATCAATTTTGGCAAAGATTCAATTATTCCAAACGCGACAAGAACGATTGAAATTAGGAATTCTTGGCTCATACCCTGAATTCCTGATAGAGCAATCAAAAGATAAGTCCGATAATAAACATACTATAAATGAAACGCTCACGCGTCCGTGGGTACGTCATTATTTTATCATGTCTGTTCTTCGTGAATCGAATAATCATGATGAGATAATAACGAGGGACAGTAATATTCTGGAAATTTTTAGAACGACAATTCCTCTTGCTGAAAACTCGTTTACTGAAAGCACGTTGGGTTCATGGCGAATGTTCATTGAAAGTTCGTTCCGTGATTCCGATACACCCTGGTACTCAGGAATAAAGAAGATACTGATCCCGGACCGTTTGCATTCCGCTATTGAACAACTTGAGTTAGAAATTCCGTCCTCCAATCCGCAGCGATCATATCAGTTCCACGATCATAGCAGAACATTAAAGAAAATTCCGCGCGTACCAATTAAACTGTTCTTCTCACTCCCCGGAAATGAGAAGGAAAAACTTCTGGAAATGCTCAGGCTGGCATTTAACAATAACCCTCACAATGTCGATGTGGCGCTATTAACCTATAGCTTCTTCAAAGCGTGGGACCGCCCTATGGATTTTCTTGAACTTGTTCGCACCGAGAACCGAAACGATTTGGAGGAATGGTATTTCTGGGTCGAGAACGATCTGCACAGCATCGGGGCATTAAAGCGCGATACGCGCGATTATCTGACTTCTTTTTATATATACGACCGCGCCCAGCTCTCGGCTGCCGAATACAGAGAGATTGCCGATTGGTTCTTGAAAGAAAGTGAATTCAAGGCGGCATACCATTTTTATTACAGAGCAAAAGATTTCGAAACCGCATTAGAGTTACTGCAAAACATCAGCGTTAAAGAATTCGGAGAACTTACAAATCAGCGGCGAATCTCAAAGGGAGAAAAAACATTTGATCTTCTCGGCGATACTTCCCGAATCGCTTCACTTTATCAGGAAGAAGTAGAAACCTTAAGAGGTTTTGCGCGAATCCGTGCCGCCGAAACGTACAAACAGGTTGCCGTAAAAGCCCGCCAACATTTTGACCGCGAAACAATCGAAACAAAATATGCCTTCGGTGAACTTTCGGAAGAAGAATACCATCGCTTAATCAGGCAATTAGTCGAGAGAAAGCAATGAACGATGCGATGTCGGCAAAGCTTGGAATGGAGCGATGCACCGATTGCGGTCACCGCTGGATCGACTATGAAGGCGCCCGCGGAAAATGTTATCTCTGCAACGGCACTAACATCTCCGAATGTGTGTCGCTGCGTGAAATCCGCGACGCAATAAACGCTCTGCGGAAAGAAGATAAAAAGTACTTAGATAAACACGCCAAGCGATCGGTCATCCTTAAACAACGATACAGAGAAATTGCCGAGCTGTACTTACAGCGCGCCCAGGATATTTTCTCCAAAGTAAACGAGCATTATACAAAAGGAAATCTATCGGATAAAGTTATTGATCAGTTGATCGTTGCCTTCCGACTTTTTTCTGAGTTAGGGATACATAAATCCGCTATTTCCACCGCTTACATGACCGGCATGGGATACGCACAGCGCGGTGTCGATAAAGAAATCCACACTATGGATGATCTTAACGATCTTGTCGCGGCTCGGCAATGGTTCATGCGGCTCGGCGCGAAAGAATGGGAAGCGGCGGTTAATCTTCATATCGGCGAGAAGGCAATGGCAACTATCAGCACCGATTCCGGTATGCTCCAGTTGATGATGCAAATAGCCGTGTGGCATTTCTATAAAGCGCGCGATTATTATTTTGAAAATCGTAATACAAAAATGTTCGAACGAATCCAATTCGACATCGAACGAACCACACAACTTCTCACTTCGTACACTCAGGGAAATTATCAAATCGAAGCCGCGAAGATTACGGCACAGTCTACCACACAACACGGAGAGAACGTCCGCAAGGGGCTGGAATCATTCGGCAACTCGATACAGTACGGTTTGACCGCTCTGGGCGAACATATTGAAAATTGCGGCGGGAGCCTTAGCCGCGCACTGCAGTCTTCTTCTGCGGCGTTAAGCTCAAATGTTAGAAATGCGATGTTTACGATTGCGGGTTCATCAAAACTCAGGGGCAGATCTCTCGACAAACGGATGTCGGAAGTTGGACAACTTATTTCATCAAGCGCCCGTGAAATCCCTGAAGATTATTTTCAACCCGTGAAAGAGCTTGGAGTCAAATTCGCTCTCGGTGGTTCTAATTCTGCTACGGGGAAAGATATCACCAATGAGCAGTCGGTTATCCGTCTAACGGAATCCGTTAAACCGGAATTAAGAAAATCCGAGGAGAGCATGAAGCACCTCGATGAACCGGCAATAAAACTCACCGGCACTTTACTTGACACATTAGTTTCTAAGGGACTCGGAAAAGTATTGGAGCAAATGGAAAGTGCTGAAGCAACAAAAAAAAGATTTTAGTTTGAAAATTCACATCCGACCAGTTAAGAGAGGTGATGAAGAAACATTCCTTTCACTCATCGATGCGCTTGCAAATTACGAGAAGCTAAAACGCCCGACAAAAGCGGCGCGCGCAAGACTTGTTCATGATGGATTCGGTAAGCGGAAACGTTACAGCGCCTTCCTCGCATTTGCAGAAAAAAAAGCTGTGGGGTACGCGATTATTTTCGAGACATACTCCTCCTTTCTTGCACTGCCCACGCTTTACCTTGAAGATATTTTTATTCTCCCCGAGTATCGGTCTTATGGAATCGGGAAGAAATTATTCCAGCGTTGTTTAAGAGAAGCGAAAAGCCGCGGCTGTGGAAGAATGGAATGGGTCGTATTAGATTGGAATAAAAATGCCATCCGTTTCTACGAGAAACTAGGCGCACGGCATTTAAAAGAGTGGTATACTTTCCGGCTTGATAAAAAACAATTTAAGGGATTGCTGCCGACATAAGGTTTCAGACATTCTCAGCGACGAAGAAGTTGTTGATGGTGAGATAATGTAATTTATAAAGAAGGCGTGCCGTTGCGAATTATTATAAACAAATTTAGTGTGAAGCAACAGCATGTAATGAGCATAATAATTTTTCATATGATAAAGCAAATGACTTTTTTGCAATTGTTATGCGGTGGCATGCAAAACACATTCTTAGCAATGACGAATGAGAAATACAATAATGACAATTAAGCTAATAATGGTCCAGATGATAGAAGAAGTTTCAGATTTTTTTATATCAGCGAGTGCTTGAAGTTCTGGAGATTGTAATGCTTTATTGAGGATTTGTTGTCTGATGTTCCTATAACCGAGCACAGCTTGTGAAATTTTGTTTTTGACGATGTTTGCTCGGTCGTAGGATTGTTGATACAGTTCAAGCATCTGTAATCGAACTGACTTGAGGTTTTCCTGCAAGAAATCATCTTTGAACAACCCATCGCACAATTCCCAACTCGCTACTTCCTTCTCTAATGAAGGCAATGGCGGATCGAAAAATGCAAAAAGGTCTGCCCCGCCATTATTTCCAAAAAACAGGTGCCAATTCTGGCCAAAGTCATTAGTTAGGTAGAACCCTTTTTTGCCTATCGTGTCCACATTGATAACTCTATATAAGTTTCCTTTTCGAAAAATGTTAATCTTCGTAGTAGGATCAATAATATCTTGAATTGGTGTGAACTCTTCACCAATGTCAATTTTCCATTCTTCCTTGGGATTTAACCAAACAAGTTGATGATGAGATTGTTCAAACTCTGTGAGAGTATTCTCCAACAAACGGCTGAAAGTTGTCAAATACTGGGCGAGGGAAATAAGAATGCTTTGTTTGATTGAATCGTCTGAGATAGTTTGTCGTATCGTCTCAAGCAATTTTACTTGAATATCAGATGCTTTTAGTTTTGTGTCGGCATCAATTATCTGAGGATATAGATGCTTAAAAGCAAGCGCACCAACTCCTGCAGATAAGAGCGCATCGAGAAACTGTCGGTCTTGAATAAACTGTCTGACCTTGACAACTACATCAACAAGTTGTGAGAGGAGTGCGTTATCATTTTGCTTACGTAGTTCAGTCGCTACCATGTGGTCAGCAACTTGTTGCTGTGCACGAGAGAGGTCACCTACTCTCTGCATCGTTTCCAAATTGATGAAGGTATTCGTTATTTCTAGCCAATTAGCCATTCATATTTTGCTTATATTTGTTCAGAGATCGTAATAATGTAAATGACAAGGTACTAGACAATTGTGATTGCGTCGGTTGTTCCATAATTTTCTTAATATTTCTCAATTCGATAATAATTTTGGTTACTTCCGACACTCCAGAAAAACATGTCAACTAATTTCATAGTGGGATAAGATATTCCACTTTTGCGTTTTATAGTTTCATTGGTAGAAGAAAACACACCACAATTAGCTTGATAGAATTTGATCATACTGATCAATGATCGTTCACTAAAAGACGTATAAAATCGGACCTTTTGTTTTCTGCAGCCAATCTGGAAAAACTTATCATAAGCAGGTGTACATCCAACTGTGCCAAGCAGAATTTTTGTGAGTAGTGTATCAGTTATCGAGTGGGGGTAAAGTTTTTTAAGTGCTTTAGCTAGATCAAATATGATTCTTATTGTCTTAGGATTCGAAAGAGTTGCAATGTTAGCATCCCAGAGTGAATGATATTTCCGCTTCATTAACTCAATAATTGGTCGTTTGTGAATATAAAACGATTTCTTTAGAAGGAAACTCGAACCTCTGTACATGCCCCAACTGGCCAGATAGAATCCTAGATGAAGACAAGCAAGATCAGCTTTCCTTTTGAACGATTCAGGATGTCTTTTTAACCATTGAAAAAACAAGAAGCAATTTTCCCAAGATTGGAACCTATGCTCTGGGTTCTTACCAGCCTTATAGAATTCTAGCACGTGCTTCTTTATATATTCCTCTTTCAATTTAAATCATTTTCCTTTCATTGAACTAGTTGTGCTGTTGGCCGCCGTTGTTGGTGGGTACTATTTTCTTCAATTAAGAGAATCGCATTGTCAATCATTTTGGGTACTGAAGTGTTCCAGACATCGTCAAGATAGTTCTGCCAATTGTCGGGCATTGCCATAATATCCAACGCCAATTCCGTAACCTCAATGTATTTATCCACAGACTCGTTATGATTGCCATAGAAGAAGTCCAAGGTGTTTTTTCCGTCCATTGGCGTCAGAGTCGTTGGAAAAAGGAAGTGGAGAACCTTTGAGTTGGATACCAATCTACCACGTGTCTTCATGAGTTCGAGATTGCAGTACACAATTCGCAGCGTTGGCAAAACTTCATTCCGCCGAAGTTGGTGCTCCGCAAAGAGCTTTTCGAGTTGCTGGAGTTGGTTGATGGTTGAAAGAATGTTTCCTTTGAACTCATCGAAATACTTCATCTTTGCAGCGCGGCTATTCATATCCCAAGCGACCAGAGTGGCATACAAAATCTCGATGTTGTAGTCGTTTTGCAGGAAAGATGATAAGTTGGGGGCTTGATTACGAACTGACATCAAACGACGATAGAAATACAAGTCTGGTCCCATCCGATAGCGATTATTGATTTCGGAGATTCCGTTGCGAATTTTGTCGACAATGCGATTGAATTTTTCTTGACGGTCTGGAATCATATCAAACTAACAATGGCAGCGGAACTCTTGTAATTACGTATTGTGTTTTTATTCTTCATTGTAACTAAGGAATTTCTCTGTTTAAGGAAATATAAAATGTTTGTCTTTCCATCGTGCAGTTTAATATTGCAGGTTTGTCCCTTGCTAATCCTCATCCATCTCGTCTTTTCATTGCCAAGAATTTACACAATCTTAAGCGAAGTGTCAAGTTTTACTGAGGCGGCATGAACAAGTTGTTGCGCTGAACAAAAAGAAAAACTCGTTGTCCCGAGTCCCGTCCAGAGAAGGACGGAATAGACTCCGTCGAGGGATAGGCACAATCTGGCTCAGTCTATGGTTCGACTTCGCTCACCATGACGGGGTTTTTTCTCGTCGTCCTGAGCTTGTCGAAGGACGTACAGAGGAAAGCTATCATGCTTAGTCTTGCTAAATTCACATTTCGTTATTCGACTTTACTCATGATCGCTCAATGTGACCGGTGTTTTTTTTGCAGCCGCGCGGCATAAACTCTTACCCGCTATCTTCGTCAACCCAATTGAAAAAGGTAAACTTTTTCAGTATCTTTGATAACATTAATATCGTTATCCCTCAAAATCGACAATTAAATTGAATCTCGCGCTTATCAATATTAAACAATTAATCACGGTTGCGTCTCAAAATCGTCCCGTCAAAATTGGCAAGGAGATGCAAAATCTCGGCATCATCGAGAACGCGGCTGTACTTATTGAGAACAATACGATACAGTGGATAGGCAAGATGGAAGAACTCTCGATGTCGAGTATCAAGGAAGCAGATGTCCTAGACTGCATGAACAAAGTTGTCATGCCCGGCTTCGTTGACGCGCATACACATTTAGTATTCGCCGGCAGTCGTGAGAATGAGTTCGCAATGCGAAGCGCCGGAGCTACATATCAGGAAATCGCGTCGCGCGGCGGTGGAATTTTGAGCACGGTTCAGCATGTTCGCAACACTCAGAAAAAAGATTTAAAGAAATTCGCCCGAAAATATTTGAATTCCCTTCTGCGCAGCGGCACCACGACTGTTGAAATTAAAAGCGGGTATGGATTAGACGCGGACAACGAAATCAAAATGCTTGAAGCTATCACCGAGTTGAATGAAGAGGAGGTAATTTCAATTATCCCGACATTCCTCGGCGCCCACGCTGTCCCTCTTGAATTTGGATCCCGGAAAAAAGAATATGTCGATTTAATAACCTCGAAGATGATTCCTTATATCGGCAAGAAACACTTAGCAAAGTTTTGTGATGTCTTCTGCGAGAAATCTTATTTCGAGCCGGAAGATTGCCGCATCATTTTTTCCGCCGCTAAGAACGCGGGGCTTCTGCCCAAACTTCATGCCGACGAGCTTACTTCCTGCGGCGGTTCAGAGCTTGCCGCTGAAATAAAAGCTGTCTCGGCTGATCATCTTGAGAATATCAGCGACGCAGGCATTAAAGCGCTCGCAGAAGCAAAGGTTGTCGGTGTTTTGTTGCCTGGCGTATCATTCTTCCTGAATCATCCGCACGCGCCCGCAAGAAAGATGATCGATGCAGGCGTTCCGGTTGCGATTGCCACGGATTTTAACCCCGGTTCCTGCATGTCGTACAGTATGCCGATAATGATGACGATCGCATGCGCACAAATGAAGATGTCGCCGGAAGAAGCTATCACCGCGTCAACGCTAAACGCTGCGGCGGCATTAAATCTGTCAAACGAAATCGGCAGTATTGATGTCGGTAAGAAAGCCGATCTGATAGTGCTGGATATACCAAATTATAAATTCCTCCCGTATCACTTTGGCGAGAACCACGTGGAAAAAGTTGTGAAAGACGGAGTTGTGTTGGAATTCTGATAATGTTTTTAATTCTGCATTTTAAATTTTTAATTGAAAGAATATGACTAAACTGGTAGAATGTGTTCCGAACTTCAGCGAAGGAAGAGACCAAAAAGTTATCGACGCTATCGCCGAGAGCATCAAACAAGTCAATAACGTTAAGCTCCTAAGCGTTGAACCCGACAAAGATTACAATCGGTGTGTGGTGACATTTGTAGGCAACCCGGACTCAGTCAGGGAAGCGGCTTTCCAATCGACTAAAACAGCCGCCGGGTTAATCGATATGACCAAGCACAAAGGCGAACATCCGCGGCTCGGCGCAACCGACGTGGTACCGTTCATTCCAATTTCAGGCGTTTCCATGCAGGATTGCGTTCGGTTAGCCAACGAATTCGGTAAACGCGTGGCTGATGAACTTCACATTCCTATGTATTTGTATGAAGAAGCCGCCCGGATCCCGGAGCGGCAAAATCTTTCCAATATCAGGAAAGGTGAGTATGAAGGACTGGCTGAGAAACTCAAAGACCCGGCTTGGCGTCCCGATTACGGAGCCCCCGATTTCAATTCAAAATCCGGCGCAACTGTAACAGGCGCGCGCGTATTCCTCATCGCGTACAACGTTAATCTTACTACGAACAACAAAGACCTTGCTCATGAAATCGCGCTCAGAATTCGTGAAAGCGGACGGAACATTAAAGACTCATCCGGTAAGAGCGTGAAGGTTCCCGGCTCACTGAAATCTGTTAAGGCGATGGGAGTAATGCTCGAGCGCTTCGATATCGCACAGGTCTCAATTAATCTCACCAATTTTAACGTTACGCCTCCTCACGTTGCATTTGAAGAAGTAAAAAGGGAAGCTCAGAAGCTTGGGCTTAACGTTACGGGCAGTGAGGTCGTTGGGCTTATTCCTAAAGAGGCGCTTGTAATTGCCGGAAAATTTTATGTCGGCAACGTCCCGAATGTCAAAGAGGAACAGTATATCGCGCGCGCAGTTGAGGTATTGGGTTTGAGCCAGCTTGAACGATTTGATCCAAAAAAGAAAATTATTGAATATATGATTTGATCCTCACCCCATAATCCCTCTCCAAAGTTGGAGATGGATACAGCATCATTCTTAGAAAAACAGGAGATATATATATGTTGACAGAAAAAACAGTAACAAGATTTATTGATGAGCTTGCCTCCAATTCTCCAGCGCCGGGCGGCGGTAGTGTTGCTGCCTTAGCAGGATCACTTGGCGCGGCATTAACATCTATGGTTTGTAATCTGACAATTGGCAAGAAAAAATACATCGAAGTTGAACACGAGATGAAAAGCATCGTTCTTAAATCCGAAGAACTGAGAAGAACATTTACAACCCTGATTGATCAAGACACAGACGCATTTAATAAAGTTATGGAGGCGTTCGGACTTCCGAAAGAGTCGGAAAATCAAAAAGCATTACGAACGGCGGCAATCCAGGCGGCGACAAAGGAAGCCGCTCTCATTCCGCTTAGAGTTATGAAGCATGTCGTTGATGGATTAGCTCTTGCAAAAATTGTCGCGGAAAAAGGAAACGCGAATTCTATCAGCGATGCCGGAGTAAGCGCGCTTATGCTTCACGCCGCGGCAGAAGGCGCGGCGCTCAACGTTCAAATCAATATTAGCAGTATTACCGATCAGGAATTCGTCGGATGGCGAACGGATGAAGTAGTATCTCTCCAGCGTACATGCAGAATGATGACTGAGGAGATTATGCAAATTGTAAGAACTAAAATCAATCCATCGTAACGACAAATAAATTTAACTCTATAATTGAAGGGGCGGGTTGCAAAACCCACCTCTTTGTTTATTGGAGTTATTTAAGATCAATATTATGGTACAATGAACTTCGATACCGCTACAATTGCCGCTGTTTCGGTACGCAAACGGCGTTCACCAAGATAAAGACGCTGATAACCGGCATCAACACACCGATTAACTTCCTCGTCGCTGAATCCACCCTCAGGTCCGATAAGAATGACCATCGAGCCTGCAGATCGGGAAGAAGGCGCGATTCGAATCGGAGCGTTCTCTTCTTCTTTCTCGTGTGCGATCAGTTTTAAATCAAAAGAATTCGTATCATTCAAAAACTCATCGAGCGACTTCGTGTTTCTCACCATCGGAAGGAATGACCGCCCCGATTGCTTCATAGCCGCTAATGCTAATTTCTGCCAGCGATCCACTTTTGCATGAGACGGAATTGTCCGATCAGTACGCAGGGGAATAATTTCTTTTGCACCAAGCTCTGTTACCTTTTCAACCAAAAAATCGAATCTGGATGGATTTTTTAAAATTCCTACTGCCAAAGTTATAGCTACGGGGTGTTCATTGTGGTTTTTGTAGGTTTCGAGAATTGCGGCAGTTGCTGTTTTTTTTGTAATTTCTTTTATCTCGGCATCATGCGCTGTCCCCAGTCCATCCACTATGCGAATGGTATCGCCTACCCTTTTACGCATGACGTGCGTCAGATGAGTGAATTCGTCGCCATCTATTATGAGAGAAGTGGTTGCGATTTTTTCGGGTTGTGTGTAGAAATAATCCATATTCCAATGATAAATAAAAAACGCAAAGGTAGAAAATAAGTTTAGATTGCGTCACTCAAATATGAAGCAATATAATGCTTAGTAAGGTTAACTCAAAATGATGATCCTAAGTCGACGATAAATTCGCCGCGCCGGACTTCATTCCAGGCATAATCAGTTCGAAGGATCCAGCTATAAGGAAGGATAAAGTGAACGCCAAAGCCGTACCCCCTGGCAAACAAATTAATGGCAACCGGTTGATGGCGAAACCATACAGTTCCCGCATCAGCAAAAGCGGCGGCACCGACTCCAAATTTTAGAATGCTGAACTCTGCCGGCAAAAAATCGAATTTAAAATAAACCGGTTTAATCAAAGGATAGTGTAATTCAGTAGAAACACCTAAAAGATTTTCTCCTTCTATCACTTCTGTAAAGTGCCCTCGTACTCTTTCATTGTAACCGAAGTACACGTGGTGATAACTCGCCGTTGGTCCGGCGGCAACGATATCGGTAAATGTTCTGGTTGTCAGAACAAAATCTGATCCGAGCGGTATATAACGACGAAAATCGACGGCGTAACGAATAATATCTACATTACCTGATGGAATGCCATATTTGTAGACAGACGCCTTTAAAAGCGTTCCGTAGGATGGATACTCGTATAGATCGCGCGTATCGTATGCGTAACTCAAACCGAGTATGGGAAATTTATCCTTGCCTGTAGATGAGTTTGTTCTTCCCGGTTTATATTCAGAAACGTCGACAACCTCATACCCTGTTGTTACCCAAAATGTATGTTTAATGCCGATGCGTTTGCCAAGGCTGAATGAAAATGAAAAATGTTTTTCATTAAAATTATCAGATCCGCTTGATGCCTGAATGCTCTTATTCCGAACCTTATTATAAGCTATGCGTGTATCGAGAATATATGAGCCATCTATGCTGAGAAAAGGATTTCGGTATGAAAGGGATGCGGATGGATCATAGCCAAGCACGACCGTCCCAAATAGTTTTTCATTGCGTCCCCGAAAATTTGCATGGAGTAATCCAATCCCGTAATATACTTTATCCCAGTCTCTGTCCTTAACGCCGATAATCGGAAATGGGAATATGAACCAACGTTCACTAACCTCGACTATAATATCCGCGTGTCCATTCGAGGTTACTGCAACGTGAAGTTGAACGCGGTTAAACAAGCCAAGGCTGTAGATACGTTCCTGATCGTACTGAAGAAGTTCTTTCGTAATTTGCGTACCGCGCTGCAGCGACATCTCGCGAACGATTACAAAACCTTTGGTATGTTTATTTCCAACGATTACAATGGTATCAACCACAAGAATAGTATCGGAAGCGGTAACCGTAGAATCTCTTAAAATCTGTAAATCCCGGCTATAGCACTGAGAATAACAAAGCAAGAAAATAATAACGGGGAGTACAATGATTGTCTTCATTCGGATCAGCGGGAGATAAGCCTGATAAAATCTATCTTTATACAACGATTCATTATAACATTTATACCTGCCCTGGATGCCGCCCGCGCCGCATCTTCGTTTACAACTCCCAACTGCATCCAAACAGTCTTGGCATTTACGGCAATCGCGTCATCGACTATTGGTAGAACATCTTCCTGTTTCCTAAATATATCTACTATATCTATTTTCTCCGGAATATCGCGCAAACCTGAGTAGCATTTGAGACCTGCAATTTCTTTATATGCCGGATTAACAGGAATAACATTATAACCGTGCTGTTGTAGAAATTGCATGATCATGTAGCTATCTCTATCGGGTTTAGCAGAAGCCCCGACTATGGCTATCGTCTTTGACTCTTCAAGAATACGTCTTATTTCATTATCGCTTAACGACTTCATTCTACACCTTCGTCATTATGGAATTGTTTTAATGCTTTCTCAGCCGCCGCCTGCTCGGCATCTTTTTTATTCTTACCTGTACCTGTGCCGTAAGAGTTTTTACCTATGAAAACTTCGACTGTGAATGTACGATCATGATCGGGACCAGATTCATTTATGGTGACGTAGCGTGGAACACCAATCCCGCTCGCCTGAGACTGTTCCAGCAGTTGGCTTTTAAAATTTTCATCGTCCAATTTCAACGCGCTGCTTTCTATGGCAGAAGAAACGCAGCGTTCTATGAATTGCTTCGCCTGTTCATATCCGCCATCAAGATAAATAGCCCCGACGATTGCCTCAAATGCGTCTGAAAGTATTGTTTCCATACCTCTTCCGAGAATTTGCAGTGTAGGGGGGCTTACGAGAATAAATTCCATAAGCCGCAAGTTGCGCGCATAGATGCTTGCCGCCTTACGGTTAACAAAACGAGACCGCACTTTTGTTAATTCACCTTCTTCTGCGTTTGGTTCGCGATGATAAAGATACTCGCCGACCACAAGATTCAAGACGGAATCGCCAAGGAACTCAAGACGTTCATTAGAAATTGCGGTTTTGTCGTCGCTGACTTGAAGATAGGAACGGTGAGATAACGCCTCCCGGAAAAATTGTTTGTTGCGGATGGAATAGTGAAGAACGTTTTCGAGTTTGTTAAAATCTATTTCTCCGAATAATTCTTCCGGATGCGCGCCAATTAGTTTGCTTAACCTTAATAAGAAATGGCGCAGGATTGTCATACTTTAACAACATCAATTCTCTTTGAATTTCTTGAACAAGATCGATGCGTTGTGTCCACCAAACCCAAATGTGTTGCTGATTGCAGCATTTACAATTTTGGAAATTGGTTTATTCGGAACATAATTCAAGTCACACTCCGGATCGGGAAATTCATAATTAATCGTCGGAGGCAGCATGTTATTCTTTATCGCAAGGATAGTAAAGATAGATTCGATTGCTCCGGCGGCGCCAAGCAAATGACCTGTCATCGATTTCGTCGAGCTGATATGAAGTTTTAACGCGTGCTCGCCAAATACGGTTTTAATCGCCTGAGTTTCTGTTTTGTCGTTGTATTGTGTAGAAGTACCATGGGCATTTATGTAATCAATTTCAGAGGGATGCAGCCCTGCATCTTTCATGCACAAGCCCATTGAGCGCACTGCGCCTTCGCCTCCCGGTGCAGGTGCGGTTATATGGTGAGCATCGGCAGTAAGTCCAATACCGCTTAGTTCAGCATAAATACTCGCGCCGCGATTTAAAGCATGCTTAAGTTCTTCAAGAATCAATACACCGCCGCCTTCTCCCATAACAAAACCATCTCTCTGTGCATCAAATGGTCTGCTTGCTTTTTCGGGTTTGTCGTTGCGTGTCGAGAGCGCTTTCATTGCATTAAAACCGCCGATACCCATCGGCGTTATAGCCGCCTCAGAACCGCCTGTAACCATTATATCAGCATCACCGCGCTGGATTAACATAAACGCATCGGCAATTGCGTGAGAAGACGTAGAACAAGCAGATGTTGTAGCGTAGTTCGGACCTTTCAATTTGTACTTCATTGAAATGTACCCTGCGGCTATATCGGCGATCATCATCGGTACGAAGAACGGACTGATACGGTCTGGACCACTCACATAATATTCCTGCATCTGGTTATGCCACGTCAGCATTCCTCCGATCCCCGAACCAAAGATGACTCCCGCCCGATCCCGGTCAACCTTTTCAAGGTCAAGCCCGGAATCTTTCATCGCCATTGCCGCCGACGCCATTCCATACTGTGTAAAAGGATCCATCCTGTTGACTTCCTTTTTCTCAATAAAATTCAACGGATTAAATCCTTTCAATTCCGCGGCAATTTTCGTAGCGTACTTGCTCGAATCGAAATAGGTAATTTTTCCCACACCGCTTTTTCCAGATAGAGAATTATTCCAGCATTCATTCACATTCAATCCGATAGGCGTAACAACACCCATCCCCGTAACAACAACACGGCGCCGATTATTATGGTTTGTGTTCATTCTTTCTCCACGTCAACGTTATCTCAAAAAGTCCGAAAAACTAAGTTGAGTTCTGGAAATATTAAATTATTTAGCTTTCGCAGACAGATAATTTATTGCATCACCGACTGTCGATATTTTTTCTGCGTCTTCATCGGGTATCTGGAGATTAAATGATTTCTCAAACTCCATCACCAATTCTACCGTATCAAGTGAATCGGCGCCGAGATCGTTTGTGAACGACGCAGCCGGGGTTACCTGCGAGGCTTCTACGCCAAGCTTATTCATTATGATCTCTTTTACTTTTGCTTCTACATCTGCCATAAGGTTTTCTCCTTATATTATTGATTTTAATTTGATGAATTGCTATTTTTTAAAAATTCTGACTATTACCTCATAAACATACCGCCGTCCACACCGATTATTTGCCCCGTAATATAGCTCGCATCATCAGATGCCAGGAACAAAATTGCATTGGCAACATCGTCTGCAGTGCCGAATCGGTTTAGAGGGATTGCTTTGATATAATTTTCTTTTACTGCATTTTGTAATTTTTCCGTCATTCTTGTTTCGATGAATCCGGGCGCAACAGCATTACAAGTTATATTGCGCGAGGCGAATTCCTTGGCAACAGATTTTGTAAATGCAACCAATCCGCCCTTTGAAGCCGCATAATTTGCCTGTCCGGCATTGCCCATCATACCAACGACAGAAGCAACATTGACGATACGCCCCCGTCTTTGTCTCATCATAACCTGGCTGATTGCTTTAGTCATGAGGAATGGACCCTTCAAGTTTACAGATAAAACAATATCCCAATCCTTCTCGTCCATTCTTATCAGAAGATTGTCTCGCGTAATTCCGGCGTTATTAACAAGGATATCGATCGTTGGAAATGTTTCCTGTATTTTAGAAACAAGATTTGCAACTTCGTTTGCATCGGCAACATTGCATTTGACACCGAGCGCTTTTACGCCTAATGATTCGATTTCTTTTGATGTTTGTCCAATGCCTTCTACGTCCATGTCGACCACGATTACATCCGCGCCGGCATTAGCAAGCTTGATAGCAATAGCTTTCCCGATGCCCTGGGCGCTCCCTGTTACTACCGCAACTTTATTTATCAGAGTTTTAATCAATATTAAATCTGCTCTATTTTTTGTATATCATCAAATTTATCTACGCCTTTCACATCAATATTATTGTTGATGCGTTTCACCAAACCTTGAAGAACTTTGCCGGGACCAAATTCGATGAATGTCGTAGCCCCATCGGCTATCATCTGAACGATCGATTCTTCCCAGCACACAGGTTTTGTAAGCTGTTCGTTTAGCAATGTACGAATTTCTTCTGCTTTTTGCACGCCCTTTCCGGTTACATTTGCATATACCGGAATTTGAGCGTCCCTTATAACCGCTGAATTTAGCCCCGCATTCAAACCTTCCAGCGCACTCTTCATTAATGGAGAATGGAAGGCGCCGCTGACCACAAGCTCTTTGACAAGTTTTGCACCGCGTGCTTTAGCAATTTCCATTGCCTTTTGAATACCCCCTACGGAACCGCTGATAACAATCTGGCCCGGGGAATTAAAGTTGGCACATTGTACAACACCCGCACTGCTTGCTTCCCGACAAATTTCCTCAACAACTTCCGTGTTCAGCCCAACGACCGCCGCCATAGTCCCCTTTTCCTTTTCACCGGCATATTGCATCAACTCGCCGCGTAGGCGAACCAATCTAAGTCCATCTTCGAATGTCAATGCGCCGGCAGCAACAAGCGCAGAATATTCTCCGAGCGAATGCCCCGCAACCATCGAGGCATTGTTTCGGTTAATCATACTTACTAAAACCATGCTGTGCAAAAATAGTGCGGGCTGAGTGTTCTTCGTTTGTCTAAGCGCATCTTCCGGTCCGTCAAAACATATGCTGCTGAGATTGATGCCCAACAAAGCGTCGGCTTTATCGAACAACTCGCGCGCTTTATCACTGCGTTCGTACAAATCTTTTCCCATCCCAACATACTGGGAGCCTTGACCGGGAAATATGTAGGCGACCTTCGGCATTCTTTATTCAATTTTTAGGATTATTCATCGACCATTTGACATAAATCGCACCCCATGTATATCCGGCACCGAAACTTGAGAGGATAATATTATGCCCCTTCTGTAATTTGCCCGCTTGCCACCATTCCGAAATACACAGAGGAATAGTTGCGGCGGTCGTATTACCGTATTTTTCAATATTGATCATCACTTTTGACGGATCGAGATCCATCCGCGATCTGCATGCATCAATTATACGAAGATTTGCCTGATGTGGTACAAGGTAAGCGATATCTTCGCTTTTAAGATTGTTGCGTTCCATAATTTCCGCCGACACATCAGCCATGCCTATAACGGCTACCTTAAATACGGCTTTTCCATCCTGATAAATATAATGCCATTTTTTATCGACAGTTTCGTGTGTAGGCGGGTTGAGACTACCACCGCCTTTCATATGCAGGTGCTCGCGGCCCGAACCATCACAATAAAGTCTAAAATCTAGAACTCCCATAGAATTATCCTCGCTCGGCTCAAGAAGTACCGCCGCGCCGGCATCGCCGAAGAGAATACATGTATTACGGTCTGTGTAATCGGTAATAGAACTCATTTTATCTGCCCCAACTACGATAACCTTTTTGTGTACTCCCGCCTCAATCAATTGAGATCCCACAACAAGTGCATAAATAAATCCGGAACAGGCGGCTGACAGATCAAATCCCCAAGCATTTTTCGCGCCAATTTTTTCCTGAATTACACATGCTGTCGGCGGAAAAAGCATATCCGGTGTAACAGTGGCAACTATGATTACATCGATTTCTTCCGGACCGATCCCTCTATTCTTCAATGCCGCTTGGATGGCTTTTGCCCCAAGATCAGATGTAGCCCCATGTTCCAGTATGCGACGCTCGCGGATACCGGTTCGCGTTGTAATCCACTCATCGGTAGTATTGACCATCTTTTCCAACTCTGCATTCGTTAGAATTTTATCCGGGACGTAATGGCCCACAGCAGTTATAGCGGCGCGTTTACGAGTTAAATTTTGATCTTTCATTTTTCAATTGTTAATGCTTCTTGAATGCGGCCATTGATATTTTTCCGAACCATTTCCTCGGCTCGCAGTAACATATTTTTTATTGCTTTGGGTGTCGATTTCCCATGGCCGATTATCACAACGCCATTCACACCAAGTACGGGTACGCCGCCATACTCTTCATAATCCATGCTTTTTAGCGCTTCACGAAGTGTGTTTCGCACCAGACCGCTAAATACTTTCATAAATATGTTTTTACTTGCAATTCTTTTTATTCTTCCCTTAAAAAACGAAGGAATACTTTCGCCAAATTTTAAGATTACATTACCGATAAATCCGTCACACACCACTACGTCGGATTTTCCGGGAAGAATGTCTCTTCCTTCCACGTTACCGATGAAATTTAATTTGCTTTTGCTAAGAAGTTTATGTGCCTCTTTTACAACATCATTTCCCTTAGATTCCTCTTCGCCGATATTTAACAATCCGATTGAAGGGTTTTTAATTTGAAACATTTCACTTGAATATATACTTCCCATAAGCGCAAATTCATATAAATGCTGAGGTTTGCAGTCAACATTAGCGCCGGCATCGAGTAATAAACAAACTCCGCGTTCAGTGGGAAGAAACGTTCCTATAGTCGGTCTTCCGATACCTTCAAGACGCCCCAGAATCAAAGTGGCGGTAGACAAAACCGCCCCCGAATGTCCCGCGCTAACGAAAGCATCGGCATTACCTTCTTTGTGCATAGTTATGCCGACACTTATTGAGGAATCGCGTTTCTGCTTTATTCCGGCTGTCGCCGGGTCATGCATATCAATTACCTGTGAAGCTTCCTGTATGCAATACCTAAGTTCTTCTCCTTTATATTTCTGTGTTTCTTTCATCAACTTATCTCCGGAACCGACAAGGACAACCTCAAAGCGATTGCTTGTTTCGCGCAACGCATCGATTGTTCCGGCAATAACATTTACCGGAGCAAAATCACCGCCCATAGCGTCAATAGCAATCAGTATGTGTGATCGTTTTGTTTCCAAAGATGTTAGAATACACATGGAAAAATATAACCGATTAGCGGTCTATCCATATCATCATTCTGTAGTGTGATAAGTGATGATCCCGTCAGGAATGATAATTATTCTTTGGGCATCATGATTGAACGCCCATTGTAGTGACCGCAATTAGGGCAAGCGCGATGCTGAAGCTTATGTTCGTGACAATTTGGGCATTCAGCTGTTGATGGTTTTGTTGCTTTATAATGTGTACGCCGTTTGGCTCCGCGTGATTTCGAATGGCGTCTTTTGGGATTAGGCATTTGAATTTTTCCTTTTTACTGTTCAATTGTTTAACAAATCTTTCAAGCCTTGCAGGCGTGGATCACCAACATCTTCTTTGCAATTACATAACCGAAGATTCCAGTTGGCGCCGCATCGTGGACAAAGCCCCTTACAATCTTCGGAACATAAGAGTTTCAACGGCACCGATAGCAATATCATCTGGCGTATATCGTCTGTCAGATTAATTTCAACCGTATCGGGGCTGATGATCTGGAGTTCGTCTTGAACAATCCTCTCAGTTTCTGTACTACGATACAGATAAAAGATCTGGTAGGATGTTGAAATTGGTTGCTCGAACTCATCAAGGCATCGGTCACACTGAAATCGCCCGGATGTTTTTAGATTTACTTTTAATAATATCTGATGCGCAGTTTTGTCAAGTATGGCGTCGATTTCAACCGGCTTTGGAAAATTTCCATCTAAGCTAAGTACCGATGAATCATAAACGAAGTGAAACTCGTGGATCCCGATGGAGAGTCCAGAAATCCGAATTTTCACCACATCGTTGACCTTTTTCACCTGTCGCATCGAGTTTTTTACACCTTCAATACTCAAAAAACGCGCTTTTTTGATAAAAAACTTAAATAATATAGAAAATTATCAGTAGATAGTCAAGGTATGCCTCCGGCATAATTAGAAGTGACAAAATAGACAACAATATCCGAAATTTTAACCATGCTTTATTAATGCACCGGCACGCCAAAAATGTTCGCAGGGTTATGGTGGGGGAGAGGCGAGTTTATTTGCGTATGACGGCGATCTTTCCGGTGGCTGTTTGCTCCACTCCATCGGAATATACAACGACAAAATAGATGCCGGTAGAAACAAAGTCACCTTTTTCATTTCTTCCATCCCAAAAGCCTATTCGTCCTCCGGGAGTTGGGATTTCTCTGACAAGCTTTCCATCCACACTCAATATTTTCAATGATGAAGAACGAACCAGCCCGTCAACCGTAAGGTCAACAGCTGATGGAAGGTAGAATGGGTTAGGCGAAACCATTATCGCACCTAAAGTTTGAGCAGGGGTAACCGCAGAGGTCGTGAGACTCGATAATCCTTTCTCGGTGCCGAAATATATAGTACCCGTGGTGTGATTTATTGCAATCGAGTTGATATCATCGGCGAGGAGTTGCCCGTTGGTATTTTCAACGGTATACTTTTCAAGAATGGATGTACCATCGGGGGAGAGAACAAAAACTCCGTTTTGTTGAGTCGCAACCCATTTATTATCAAGAGCGTCGACAACTATCGATTGTATTACCTGATCGCGAAGAGGATGGTATGATGAAATATTGTTTTTCGGATCGGCAGGGTTAAAAATAATAGTTATGCCCTGGCCGGTACCAACCCACACATCGCCTTCGTGCCCAACAGCGAGGCAGTAAACTTTATCAAGCGTTTCATCGTCGGATGAAGTAATTTTTCCCCAACCATTAACGGTTCCGGGCAATGCTAGATCTTCATTAAAGTAAAAGAATCCGATAGTTGGCAGCGGCTCAAACCGAAAATAATTTGCAAACCACTTTGTATTATTATTATCTATCACAATATCTGTAAAATAATTTAGGGGGTTTCGCACCTGGCAGTTAGAGATTATACACCCGGTCAAATAATTAAGAGAAGAATCGGTTTTAAATCGTGTAAGAATTGTATCGCCCGGCGGAGTACGGCTTGTTATCCACGTATTGCCATTTCTGTCTGCGGCGGCTCCCGTTACAACTGCATAGTTGGGGTCGTCTAATATACATGGGGGGATACCGTTGGTTGTGTTGAAGACTTTTCTAACATTTCCAGTATCATCGACAAGTACCACGCCACCGCCCCAGTTACTTATCCACTTCGAGTTATTCAATCCGATATTGACTTTGAAAAATTCATTATACCGGAATTCCGGGTACTGCTGTCGATTATATGTTCTCCACTGTGTGCCATCAAAACTTATGAAACCCTCGCCGCCGCTTTTCCCAGTGCCCGACCATACCAAACCCCTTTGGTCGACCGCAATCCCAATAAATTTGTTGGATGGCGGACCCTGAGGAAGATGCGTTGCCCAAATACTATCTTGCAAAATTAGCAAGCCGGCTGATTCTGTTCCAATTACCGTTGGAGAAAATATTGTGCTCAGCAAATAACTGAACTGAGTTATTAGTTCAACTTCATTGTAATTATTAATTTTCCAGAGAGCGTTCGGATTATTTGAAATGAAATATAACAGTGTATCGCTGCTACCGGTATTGTGCACATCAAGCCCAAGTATAGTTTTATTTGATGTGCCGGTATATAAGATCCAAGATGTATCGCTGAAAAAAGCCATTCCATTCGATGTTCCGGCGATTAGTTTTCCATTATAAATATCGAGTTGTGAAACGGCATTCGACGGCAACCCCTCGATCGAAGTATATACCTGCCATCCATCTGGCGCCGAAGGATTAGGATTAGATTCCGGTGTACATGCAACTCCGTTATCTGTTCCGATCCAAATTCGCCCGCCAAAGAATACCATCGATTTTGCCTTAGTGGCAAATGAGTGTAAGTAGCTTTCTTTGAACATAAGGGTTGACACAGAAAAGACACTTACGCCGATATCGGAAAGAATGTACAGGCTATCGCCTAAGACGAGCAGTGAATTGATCCGCTTGCTTGAGCCGTGATCTTTATCGGCAGCGATCTGAGTAATATAATGCCATTCCCCTGTAGTAGGATTATAGCGGTGAATCATCCCGTTAGATGCGCCAATCCAGATGGTTCCCAGATTATCGGATGCAATTGCAGTTAAATCAATGCTTCGCAAACCTTCGGATGTAGTATATTCCCTATAAGTGTTAGTGGTTGAGTTATATGTGAACATTCCTCCGCTTGTAGCAACCCATAGTATGTGTGGGTCTCGGTAATCGGCGGCGATTGCTCGCACTTGCCGTTTAGTAGTATATGTTTTCCATTGCCCAACACTGCCTAAAGCAATTGATCCGGCAAATCCAATCAGCACAAACAACCAGCACGCTCGCACCGGGTTATATCCTATCGTTAGTGTATATTATTTCTTTTTACCAGATATTTTCTTCTGTAGATCTGCCAGTTCGATCGCTGTCATTGCGGCGTCCCACCCCTTATTGCCGGCTTTGGTTCCCGCACGCTCAATTGCCTGCTCAAGCGAATCAGTTGTGAGCACGCCAAAAATTACCGGCACCTTTGTCTCTAGCGCAACACGGTTAATACCTACACTAACTGTGTTGGCAATATACTCAAAGTGCGGAGTATCGCCCTGGATGACACAGCCCAAACAGATCACCGCATTGTAATTGGCTGAGAGTGCAAGTTTTTGAGCGACCTGAGGAATCTCAAATGCGCCGGGGCAATATACTACATCGATAGCTTTCTCGGATGCGCCGTGTCTGATTAAGCAATCAATAGCAGAATCGAGCAATCGCTTTGTGATAAATTCGTTGAACCGGCTAACAACGATGCCGAATTTGTATGGTGCCGCAGATAGTGCGCCTTCTATTATGTTTGTCATATTGTTATTTCTAATGAAAAAATAGTGCTGGTAACAGTTAATTAGATGTTAATCTTCGCCGCATGATATCTACAGTCGAAGCTGATATTCCAAATCGTCCCAATGTTTGGTCATCGCTTTTTTCACCCCCATGATAATCGGAGCCGCCGCTTTCTAACAAGCAATACTCATTGACGATGCCCCGATAATAATAGACCAGCTCCGGCGAGTGGCTTGGGTGAATAACTTCTATGCCGTCGAGACCAGCTTTGATAAGGCGAAATAATAAATCTTCATTCATCGATCGCCCAGGATGCGCAAGGAACGAGAGTCCGCCCGCTTTATTAATAAGGCGGATTGTTTCTTCAGGAGAGAAGTTCCACTTTCGTTCATACGCCGGGCGCCCATCGCCGATATATTTCATAAACGCTTGTTCGTATGACGCCGCATGTCCATCGGTTACTAACGCGTTCGCAATATGCGGTCTACCCACAGAATCACCGGTCACATGCTCCATTACAGAATCGATGTCAATCGGAACATTCATTTTGTTTAGTTTACCAACAATCCGTTTGGCACGATTCATCCGTTCCACCTGAAACCCCGATAAAGAATCGGTTAAGTTTTTATCGGTATGATCTACAAAGTAACCAAGAATGTGTATTTCTGTGCCATTCAAGCTTGCGCTTAATTCTATACCGGAGATTACTTCCACATCTTTTTCTTTGCCGGCGGCAATGGCTTCTTCAATTCCGCCGATGCTGTCATGATCGGTTATACTGATGATGCTCAGTCCGGCATCTTTTGCTTTAGCAACCAATTCAGCCGGCGCCAGCACGCCATCCGAATAGATAGTATGTATGTGAAGATCCGCTTTTTCGTACACTCAACTCTCCCGTATCAATTTGTTGCATTGAAAAAAAATAAATTAACTTCAACTTAAATAAACAGACTCTTGAACTTATCGTAATCGCTTATGATAAGTTTGTTGCCTCTGAGTTCTACCAGTCCTTTTTTTATAAAACTATGAACAACACGGGAAATCGTTTCACGCGACGTACCCGCCATATTTGCAAGATCTTGCTGAAGCGGAAGTTCATCGATTTCAACTCTTCCTTTTCTTATTGTACCGATATCGTCGGCAAGCTGTAGAATAACATTGGCAACTCTGCCGGTCGCGTCTTTAAGCGACAGGCTTTTAATCTGTGAGTCGGCTTTGCGAAGGCGCATAGTCATCTCTTTCAACAACGAAATAGCAACCGAAGGAACATCCTGCATAAGTTTTAGGAAATCCCTGCGATGGATCATAAACAACTCTGTCTTTGTAATTGCAACCACGCTTGCCGAGCGGGATAGTCCATCGAGGATCGACATTTCTCCGAAGAAATCATTCTCGCCGAGTATCGACAATATAACTTCACGCCCTTCGTCGTCAGTGCGGACAATTTTAACTTTTCCTGAAACAATCACGAAAAGCGCCGCGCCTGTTTCTTCTTCAAGCAGTATAATGCTTCCTTTTTTATATTTTTTACGCACGCCGACACGCACGATTTTTATAAGTTCGGCGGCTTCGATGTCAGCAAATACCGGCACACTGCGTATGAATTCCATTGCTTCACCGAGTTCTGAGGTTAAGGGCTGTTGTTGAGAAGTGATGGGAAAGTCCATATTCGATTCCATTATATTAGCAGATGTTGAGATTTAATCCTAAAATTTATTCGAATTTCAAACTAATATACTGTTGATGCTGTTGAAAGTCAAGTTTTTTCCGGTCAAGATAATATTATTGCGAAAGAAGATAATAACTGAGGATAAATAAGCTGATTTCAGTAGCCGCTAATGATATTCCGGATAGGGTGTCTAATCTCCGGACTTTATCAAGCGTAGCGCCCGAATTGGTTCTCCGATAATCTTCATAGAACCGGTCGGCTCTTATCTTAAAATACGCCGCCGTCGCACCGCTCAAAACTGCCGATCCGGTAGCTATGTATACCGATGATGAAAATCCTAATTGTTCCTTAGTTGCAAGGAATGACGCTTGAGATACTTCCGACCCTTCAACCGGTTCCAATTTTACGCTGAACTCTCCGCCGCTAATCGAAAGAGGGATTATCTCATCTTTGAACCCATTCTTTGATAACTTGATCAAATAGTTTTTCGATGTCACCGATAAGATGAGCGGTGTAGTGCCGATGATTGAATCGCGATATTGCACGCAGGCGCCATACGGCTCGGAACGTACAACACAGCGATGAGAAAAATCGACTTTCTTGTCGATATGTTCCCGGGAATTTATTACTACCGTTTCAACGACGGCAGGATATAACCAATTCATACTGTCGGGGTGTATATATCTGACAAGGTGGGTTCCTTCGGTCACGACAATATTTTCTATTGGTATCGTTCCGATATATATCGTATCTACGAATACTTTCACCCCATCGGTTATACTTCGGAAAGACACTGTCCCGAAAGTAGAATCTTCCCTGAAGGATTCTAACTGCGCGTGTATTCTACCGTGATAGAATAAACAGAAAATGACGACGATATTAAAAATGGGTTTCATCATTTTAGGTTATTATCTTCAAATGAGATCACCGATCTATCTTCGACAAATAAGAAGAGATGATTTTTGAATACAATCGGCATCGATTTTATACGTCCTTTCGCTTTATACTGCCAGAGAATATTGCCAGAGTGAACATCAATCGCGTATAGTATTTTATTCAGTGTTCCTATGTACAGTACATCTCCCGAAAGTATCGGTGAAGAATTGACGACACCGGCAATATTGGTTTTCCAGACAATTTGTCCGTCGTCTGAATTCAAACAGTAAATCTCTCCTCCAACAACGGAAGTATAAACATGATATTGATCAACTGCCTGAGAGTTATGTATTTTGCCTGTGAGATGTTTCGCCCATAATTGTTTACCGGTTGAAGCGTCTAACGCATAAAATGTGCTGTCGGTGGAACCGAAATAAACTTTTCCGTCACGAATTGAGGGCGATGAAAAAAC
Organism: Bacteroidota bacterium; assembly: GCA_020056225.1. Taxonomy (GTDB): domain Bacteria; phylum Bacteroidota; class Ignavibacteria; order UBA10030; family SZUA-254; genus JAGVIE01. Next base: position 46,127 of record JAGVIE010000038.1, on the reverse strand, counting down.
GGCTGAACGTGTTTTCGCGCTCCATTGCAATTGCCCTGTGTTTACATTCACTCCGTAAACCGCGCCGTTGTCGCACCCGAACACAACCGTATTCCCATTACTGGCTGGCGATGAATGAATAAGATTTGTTTTGCTCGGGGGTGCAATCCGGTATGTCCAGAGAATATCTCCGCTTTCTTTGTCAACGCAGATAAGCTTTCCGTCCAGCGCCGCGGCAAGTAATTTATTTTCAATTATCAGCGGTGAGGTTTCAATATCACCAATAGTTTTATGCCACTTGACCTGAGCTTCGCTCAAATTATAAGCTTTTAATCCTTCGTTATCGTTTGCAAGGGCAACGTACAACATGTCGCTCTCAATAATAGGAGTGCCAACAATTGCAGAGCCAAAATCGTATAATCCGATTTTTTCGCCGGCATCGATGGTAACAACATGAATTTCTCCGATTAAATTGCCAATGTATAATAAATTTCCGGCTGCTACTGCCGTAGAAGGGCTGAACCCCGCTTCTGCATTGTATTCCCAAGTTGAATCCAATGGCGGTGTAATGGTATCGTAAGCGACATTATTTCTTCCGATGCCCCCGCCATACATTCGCCAGTCGCTGCCGCCTGGAAATGCCGAGGATATTCTGAGCCGATAATGAGCGCATCCAAAAAAAATGAACAGCAAGAGTAATAAAACCGTCTGTAATTTTCTGTTCATCATTAAAAATCCCATCCGAAGAAAAACTGATAGAACAAACCATCCTGAATTTTACTGAAATTGTTTTCCAACCGCTTGCCGATATCGTAACGAAGTACGATGATGTTTCCCAGATTCAGACGAACACCGGAACCAACAGAAGCGAGTGTTTCCGAATAATCATTGTCCCATGCGTTGCCTGCATCAATAAATAACGCGCCACGTATTCCGAAAAGCGCTATCCCGACAAACGGAAACTTTATGGTGAACTGATCGACGAACGGATACCTAAGCTCCTGGCTTAACAACCACAATTTTTTACCGCGAATAGACCATCGGGGATATCCGCGTAAATCCCAACTGCCGCCCATGAAGAAACGCCGGGCTTCCTGTCCGTCATTGTAAAACAACCATGCCCGCACAGCGTAAGCGGAACGCAATGATAAACGTAAATAATATCGGTAGTCTAAGATAATCGAATAATAATTAGCGTTGGAATATTGAATATCGCTTGTATAAGCGAGCGTGATGTTGAATCGGTTTCCGTCGAGAGGTCCGCTCGGTCCCCAGAGGGAATTATCGTGTGTGAATGAAATTGCATTCGATAGAAACAAAGCCCGCCGTGAAAAATCTATACCGCCTGAACCGGAAACAAATCCACCCTCACCGGTGACATCCTTCTCGGAATGACTGAGACTTGTTGTAAGAGATATCCTCCTGAACTTCGAGAGCGGATAACTCAATGCAAAATAACCGCCGAAGACCCTCTCGTAAAAAAATTCGTCGGGATCGGTAAGATCGTATCGCCTTCCGCTGAAACGATATATTCCGACAGAATAATTGGTGCGCTTCTGCAGCGAAACCCTGGAGATTGCGACATTGAAACTTGAAAGCAGTTCGTCGGTGCTTTGCGCCGTGTTGTATAGAAGAAAATTATACTGCTCGTTGCCGAGTATATCGCTCATTGCCAGAAACGCGCCGCCCGATGTGCCGAATACGGGATCAGTCGCAATCTGGCTTTGCGCAAGATCTAAGCTGTACTCTCCGGTATATTTCAGCGATTGAGCTTCCGATGCACCGGCGACCGATTGCGGCGACCATTGAGTTTCAGCGACAAGAAAATTAAGGGGTCGAATTTCCGTTGAAGAATCGTAAATGGCATACACATCCTTGATGAATCGAATCTGGAAGCCAAAGCTCTCAAAAGCAACGAAAACCAAATTACTATCAACCCATGCCGGATCGAATGCTGCCGTTGTGAAACGGGTAATCTTTCGCATCTCCTTAGACTGCATCAGCGAATCAAGTTTCATCATCCACACATTCCGTGTCCCGCCGACATCGGATGTAAGTATAAGCACCCGACCATCGGGAGAAAACCGCGGAGCGTAATAACTCTCATTACCGTATGTTAAATAACTAATGGCACCCGAAGCGGTGTGGTAAACAAACAAATTATATTTTCCCTCTTTGCCGTAAGGAGTACGGTCAGATATGAATACTATATTATCCCCGAATGGCTGCCATTCCGGGTCGCGTTCGTCATATATATCGTTGGTCAGGCGCGATAGTTTTTCGTTTTCGATGTTCCATATATACAAATCGTTCGTTCCGGATTTATCGATAGAGGTAAACGCAATCCGCTTTCCATCCAGCGACCACGACGGCGAACCGATTACTACGAGGTCTTTGAAGTTATATGTTTTTGCAATCCGATTTTTCTTTAAATCAAAAAGATGAAGCGCGTCGTTCTCGCCGCTCTTTGTAATGAAAGCAAGCACGCCGTCTTTCGAAATATCTAACTTGCTCTGGAAAAGATGAAACGCCTCAAACTCATTGGTTTTTTCTCCTTGAATTAAAAGCGACGGTTTAAATTCCTTTCTGCCCATAACGCTGTCAAGATCTATCCGATATATGCTTGTATAGCCGGTGCGGTTGCCTACGAACAATATTTCTTTTTTGCCGTCCTCCTTGTAAAAAACGGGTTTGGAGTTGAATCCATCCGTAACAACCGGCGCGGTGATCCCGCTAGGCTGATCGGCGCCGGCAAGAAGAGGATAATATTTTTTCTTCAGTGCATAGATCCACTCTTCATCGAATTCTTTATAATTCCCACCTATCGTTATTTTGAAAATATCCTCGAACGAATTCGATTTCCAAAAATTTTCCATTAGCAATAGAATCTTTTCCTCGCCGTAATGTTCGGCAATAAACTGAAGAAGATTTTGTCCCTCCTTATACATCAGATATGTTCCATAAATATCGTCCATGTTGTTCAGCGGAACCACATAATTACTCACAACAGCGTCTCGCATAACCATCTCTGCCTGTATGTCCCACTCGCTCGACCAGTACTCAGCCAATCCTTCGATAAACCAGAGCGGTGGCAGATGATCCTGAATTATCCGGTGATCGAGCAGTACACGGTTTATTTTGCTATTCATGAAGACGTGCACAAGCTCGTGCCTTATTACGTGTCTGAATTCCCACATCGAGCCGGAGTATGGAATTACAACGCGCCCTTTGATGAATTCAAAAAAACCTCCTACACCTTCCGGAACCATGCCGGATGTTACATTCGTCTGCTGAAAGTGAAGATGCGAACTGTAAAATATAAGCGGTATGCGGTTAGATACATTGTGGAGAAACTTCTCCTCAAGAATTTTGTAACTCTCCTCGGCAAAATAAGCTCCTCGCTCTGCAAGGTCTTTCATTTCCTGATAATAATAGATATCGAAGTGCTCGGTCTTCAGAACATGCCAATCGAAGTTAGTGTACTGGACTTTATTCCTGCCGAAGTAGAAGAACTGAGACGATGCAGAAGTTGTGAGAATTGTTAAGATTAGAAGATATTTAATTAACCGATTAAACATAGTGAAAGTGTTGTTTCTAATTAGCATATTTCAGGAGGTAAACAATCCTTTGTGCTTTTACACCTTTGCGGTTAGAATGTTTACCGTTGAGACAATGAGATCATTGAGATCATTGAGATCTAAACAAACTGATATTTACAATTTAAGAGTGTGATACAGATTTTAAATTTTCGGTTGCCGCTATGCCTTACTCAATATCTCCTATTGGATTATCTTCACACTTTACCCAGCTCGTTCTTCAAATAATCTATCACTTTCACGGGAGTCGGGTCAACACCATTCAAGATAGCGAGGTAATAGCTCACCCAGTCGCCTAAATATATCAGCGAGAACATGCGGGTAAGAAGCGATTTCCCCTCACTCTGAACTTCAATCACCTTCGATGCGTATTGGTTTATTATATCTTTCGTGATATTCATCCTCAATTGTACGCGCTCGTGATCGAACTTATCGCGCAGGAAAAGAACAACCATATCTTCTTCCATCGTCCGGCGTAAAACTTTCCACCCGACAAGTTCATTGTGGTTCATCTCCGGCAGTACATGCCCGAATGCAAGCTGTTTGGCATTCTCAGCAATCTGTCCGCGCCAGCGCAGGTTCACGACATCGAATCTCTCTGCGGCAGTGTAAATAATCGGAAGCTTCATGAACAACTGTTTCGCAAGCCGGAATGCCGGATTCTTGTCGCTAAGCGCGCCGTACTTTTTCGATTTTTTCTTCAGCATCGAGATGGTCTCTTTTATATCCACTTCTCTTGGTTTGATCAGCTTCATTTTTGTGAATGCCATGAGCATCGGGAAGAAAGAATATCCAAGAGCGGCACGGGGAGGATAACCTTTTGGAATAATAATTAGCGGTTGCTTGAATTTCTTTGCCATTTGTGCCGTCTCGCCGTTTGAGCTAATACAAAGAACTTTCGCCTTGCGTTTCTTCGCGTCGGCGTGCGCGGCAATCGTTTCTTCTGTGTTACCGGAATAACTTGAGATGACTACAAGTGTTCGCCCATCGACGAACTCCGGCAAGCAATAATGCCGGTTAACAACGAACGGGATAGTTATTTCTCCGGCAAGATACGAACGCAGAAGATCTCCGCCAATCGCCGATCCGCCTAAACCGCTGACAACTATATTGTTGATGAGTGACCGTTTGTTTGGCGGAGAGAATTTCTTCCCAATTCGCACAGCATCTTCAACTTGTTTAGGAAAATCGATGAGTAGTTGCCGGAATTCCGATCTATCGTACCGCTGAATGCTAATTTGTTTCATATGTGTCCGTTAATTGTTATTGGGCAATAAAAAAAAATTAATCGTCGCTCATCGGTATATCCGGGAAATGCTTCCGGAAGAACTTGAGCGCGAGTTTTTCAATCTCATCGCTGGTAGAGAGGGTGAGAGCTTTCGTCGCCATCTCCCGTGCATCACTGTAATTTAACGAGCGTATAATCTTTTTGACCTCGGGCAGAATTGCGGGTACAACGCTAAGCTCATTCATACCAAGCCCGACAAGAAGCGGCACGGCAAGCGGATGTCCCGCCATTTCACCGCAAATACCGACCCAGACTCCCTGTCTATGTCCGCCGTTGATTATATGTTTCAGCGTAATTATAACGCTCGGATCGAACTCACGATAAAGTTTTGAAACGAGCGTGTTGCCTCTGTCAACTGCAAGAAGATATTGCGTTAAATCATTCGAGCCGACGCTTATGAAATCAACTTCTGCGGCTATCTGCGAAACAACAAGCGCCGCCGATGGAACTTCAATCATCACGCCGATAGGAATTTTGTCGTGGAACTTTACTCCCTGGGCACGCAGCTCTGCTTTTGCTTTCCGAATATATTCCTTTGCTTTTCGCACCTCGGCAAGAGTTGCAATCATCGGGAACATGATTGCAATATTCTTCTTAGTGCTTGCCCGGAGCATGGCGCGAATCTGGTCCATCAGTAATTCGGGGCGATCTAAGCCGACACGGATGCCGCGCCATCCAAGAAACGGATTAGACTCTTCGGCAACTGCCGCAGATATTTTATCGCCTCCAACATCGAACGTCCTCATTATAACGCGATGCGGGTAGATGCGCTCGGCAAACTTTTTATATTCAATGTACTGCTCTTCTTCAGATGGGAAATCGTCGCGATCGATAAGAAGGCTTTCAGTGCGGTACAAACCCACACCCTGCGATCCTTGCACAACAACATAATCAAGCTCATCTATTAATTCGATATTCGCCGAGAGTTCAATGCGGTGACCATCCTTTGTTTCTGCCGGCAGGTCTTTTAACGGTTCAAGTTCCTTCTCGAACTTGTGCATTCTTTCCTGCTTTTTTTTGAATTCTTCGATGTGTATTTCGGTCGGGCGAACAATGAGGGTGCCGCTGTATCCATCAAGTATAAGCGTGTCGCCTGATATAATTTGCCGGCTTACATCGCCAAGGCCTACTATTGCCGGAATTTTTAATGCGCGTGAGAACAACGCCGCGTGCGATGTGATACCTCCGCGATCCGTAGCATAACCAAGAACATGATTTCGACTGAGAATCATAGTGTCCACGGGTGTGAGGGTGTGAGCAACAATAATAACAGAGCCTTCAAGCCGCGATACAAGCCGTTCTTGCCGTAGATTACGAATGATGCGATTTTTCAAATCTTCCATGTCGTGTGCACGCTCATGCATGTATTCATCCTGCGCTTTGAGCATAAGTGCGCAATACTTCCCGATCTCATCGCTTACAATGAATTCAACGTTTTTCTTTTCCGAGTGAATACGTTTTCGGATAGAGTTCATCAGCACCTGATCTTCAAGCACCATCATCTGCGCTTCAAGAATTTTTGCTTTCGCTTCGCCAATCTTCTCCTGGGCAAAAACAAGAATCTTATTCAATTCCTTAGATGATTTCTCGATAGCTCGATTGAGACGATCAATCTCCGAGAGGATATCTGCCTCTCCGACAGTACGTTCTTCAACAATCGGATTATCTTTGATGAAAATATACGCTGCACCGATGGCAATACCGTGAGATGCGGGGATTCCCTTCAGAATTATTTCTTTTATATTCGCTGAGCCGTCTGCCATTGTTCACTCATCAAAACCACGCTCGAACAAATCCACAACCGCTATAGCCGCACTTTCTTCATCGGGACCTTCGAACTTAAGAAGAAGCGCCGCCCCTTGCTCTGCGGCGAGCGTCATTACGCCAATAATGCTTTTTCCGTTAATTTCCATTCCATCTTTATATATTAAAAAATCTGATTTGAATCCAGCCGCAGTTTTCACCAGGGTTGCAGCGGGTCTGGTATGCAAACCACTGCGGTTTTTTATCGTGATCTCACGCTCAACCATGTCGTTATGCGCTTCGTTCTAACAACTGATTAGAAAGCCAAAATAGCGTCGACGAAGCGCGCCCAGCCGGCAGTTTTGCAAGTTCATGTTGGGCTTGCTTTGTACTCCGGGTGATCTCGGCGCGCGCCATATCTATCGCGCCGGTTCTTTGATAAATGGCTCTCACCTGTCTGATCTGCGCTTGTGTATAACTGTTCCCCGGAACTATAGATTGCAAAACTCTCAGTTCGTTTCCTCTTGCCAGCGCTTTAGCTTTCAATAACAAATATGTTTTTTTACCTTCGCGTACATCGCCTCCGATTTTTTTTCCGAACTCCCCTGCGTTTCCGACAATATCCAGAAGATCGTCCATAACCTGAAACGCCCTCCCTACGTGTTCTCCAAATTTTCGTAGTGCGGTAATTTGACGTATTGTACCGCCGCCTATCATTGCGCCGATCTGAGCCGATGCGGCTATAACTCTGCCGGTTTTCTTCGCGATCATATCAAAATAATCTTCTATGGTAACATTTTTTCTGGTTTCAAACTCCTTGTCGAATCCTTGTCCTTCGCATACTTGAATAAGAGCGTCGGTATAGACAGATAGAATTTTTTTTATCTGCCGTGATTCTGTTTTTAACAATGTATGGTACGCCTGCGCGATCATTTCGTCGCCTGAAAGTATGGCGATATTTTCATCCCATTTATTGTGAACAGTCGGTTTACCGCGCCGAAGATCGGCATGATCCATTACATCATCATGGACAAGCGTAAAGTTATGCAGAATTTCAATCGCAGTCGCGGCATCAAGAGCGGCAGACGCACTGCCCCCTACCGCTTCGCACGAAAGAAGCGTAAGCACAGCGCGGAATCGTTTACCTCCCGAGTTAAGAATGTACCGGATAGGATCGTATACCGATACAGGCGAACGCCTGCGAAAAAGAATTTTGATTCTTCGCTCAACACGTTCTTTGTGTTTATTATATACGTTGTCGAAATCGATTAACGGCTGTTTGTCACTCTTCATGTTTTATAATAAGAAAACATGGTGTGAGAATCAAGGAAGTATATAAAAAGCAGGTAATTTTAGTGCTATTCGCTTCCGGTTACGGTTTATTATTGCGCTACATGCAAGCGAAATCAAAAGATGATTATAATTTAGATGAGAAATTCGTTTCTCTCCAAATCAATTCTTAGCAGATGTTATGATTTGTCTTATAGCGTGCCCAATTTATGAGTTTTTATTTCTTCCCTTTTTTAATATTATGTTCGTAAATTAGCCGGGCTCCCTCGAGAACAAGATTCGGTTCCATATATTTTATTTCGCTTGTCATCTCGGAAATTAGAGACGCATAACCGCCCGTAGCAACTACTGTCGCGTATTTGCCGGCAGTCCGCCTAAGACGACGCACCATCCCCTCAAAAGCATCTACCGCGGCGAACATAACCCCCGATTGAATTGCGTTTTTGGTATTTGTGGCAATGATAGATGCCGGAAATAGAAGTTCCGTTCTGGGAAGTCTGGCGGTTCTCTTGAAGAGTTCTGCCGCTGAAGTTTCAATCCCGGGCGCAATCACGCCGCCAAGGTATTCGCCCTTGCTTGAGAGAACGTCGTATGTAGTCGCCGTTCCGAAGTCAACAATAATGGCAGGACCGCCGAACTTCTGTAGCGTGGCTATCACGCCGCATATTCTGTCTGCGCCTAATGTTGCAGGATCATCGTACGGAATTTTGATGCCGGCATCCATCGTTCCGGATATTATCACCGGCGAGAGCTTAAGATACTTTTTAAACATCTTGCTGAACGAAAGAGTCGCATCCGGAACCACCGATGCAATCACAACCCCCTGTAATCCCTCGGGTGATATTTTCGATTGCTCGCAGAAATGCTTCAGCAGGATGAACAACTCGTCTTCTGTTCTTTTTACCTTGCTTGACATTCTCCGGTCGAGCATAAATTTACCTTTTAAAAAAAATCCAAACACAGCATTTGTATTGCCGATATCTATTACCAAGAGCATAATGCGACATCTCCTGCGAGAAATTTTTCCTCGCCTTTATTCGTGAGCAAAATTAATCCGCCGTCATCGTCAAGCCGTTTTGCGATTCCCCTGACAGGATGTTTATCTTGATTTATGGTTATTTCCTTACCGAACATGGTGGAGTATTTTTTCCATCCTTCAATTATTCCGGTTGAGTTGCCGGTTTTGATCGATGTATAATTATATTCCATGCGATCAAGAACGGCGGCAAGAATACTAAATCGATCTAACTCTTTGCCGGTTACCTGTAACAACGATGTTGCAATCGACTCAAGTTCCCTCGGAAAAATCGATTGGTTTATATTAATTCCGATTCCAACAATAACCCCGGCTAACATTTCTCTATTAAAAACCGCTTCAGATAAAATTCCACAAAACTTTTTTCCGTTTAACATAACGTCGTTGGGCCACTTACAAACGGGTCGTAATTTTGCAACACTCTCTATTGCCTCTGCGACAGAGAGTCCCGCGTACAATGATAGAACGCCAAACAACTCCGGTGCAATTTCAGGTTTTATGATCACCGAAAAAGTTAAATTCTTTTTCGGCTCTGATAACCATTCTCGTTTCAATCGCCCCCTGCCGGCAGTTTGAGCGTCAGCGATCACTATCGTTCCATCTGTACTATCTTGAATTAATGACTTTGCCGTAGTGTTTGTTGACTCAACAACTTCGTATGCGAAAATTTTTTTTCCGAAGATCTGGGATGTAACGTAGCTCTGGATTTCTTTGGCTTTCATTGCGTTCTGATGGTAGTAAAATTGCCTTTGAAAGTCAAGGGTAGATTTCTGCCAGATCAGCAGTTATAGTATTATGAAATATCTGCCACTGCCATGATGGCAGGCGAACGGGAATCTCGATCTAAAATATCAATCTACTGCACTTGATTATTCTTCATTTTTTAAATAAAATGCGCGATATTTCAAAACATCCTTCCTGGCATACCTATTGTGACATAGTAAGGAAAAAGATATTTAAACCCGGAGAGAATTATCTCTGTCGGTGAATTTTTGTTCAATAAAAGGAGTTAGTTATGGCTGGAAAAATAATTGGAATTGATTTAGGGACTACCAACTCGGTAGTTGCGGTGATGGAGGGAAAAGACCCCGTCGTCATTGCAAACTCGGAAGGTGCGCGTACTACACCTTCGGTCGTTGGATTTACAAAAGGCGGCGAACGGCTCGTCGGTCAGGCGGCGAAGAGACAAGCGGTAACGAATTCACAAAATACCGTTTTTTCGATTAAGCGTTTTATGGGACGATTCCAAAACGAAGTAACGGAAGAAATGAAACTCATCCCGTACAAAGTTGTGCAGGGAGAAAACAACACCGCGCGTGTTCAGATAAGTGACCGGATATATTCACCGCCGGAAATCAGCGCGATGATTCTGCAAAAGATGAAACAAACCGCAGAAGATTACCTCGGCTCAAAGATAACCGATGCAGTTATTACGGTGCCCGCATACTTCAACGATGCACAGCGGCAGGCAACCAAAGAAGCCGGTGAGATTGCCGGGCTTAATGTTCGCAGAATTATCAACGAGCCGACCGCGGCGGCGCTTGCTTATGGTATGGACAAAAAACACAAAGATATTAAAGTCGCGGTGTTCGATCTCGGAGGCGGCACTTTCGATATTTCGATTCTTGAACTCGGTGAAGGCGTGTTTGAAGTTAAATCCACTAACGGTGATACTCACCTCGGCGGAGATAATTTCGATCAGCGTTTGGTGGATTACGTTGCAGACGAATTCAAAAAACAGGAAGGAATCGATTTGCGTAAAGACCCGATGGCGCTTCAACGTTTGCGTGAAGCATCGGAGAAGGCAAAAATGGAACTATCGCAGCTGGGGCAAACGGAAGTCAATCTTCCATTCATCACTGCAACCGCCGAAGGTCCAAAGCATCTTAATATGACAATCACGCGGGCAATGTTCGAACAGTTAGTAGAAGACCTGATCCAACGCTGTGTGCCTCCGGTTGAAAAAGCATTGAAAGATGCCGGACTGAACCCAAATCAGATTGAAGAGATTATTCTCGTCGGTGGTATGACACGCGTACCCCGCGTTCAGCAGTTGGTAAAAGATATTTTCGGAAGAGAAGGTCACAAAGGTGTGAATCCTGATGAAGTCGTCGCAATCGGTGCGGCTATTCAGGGCGGCGTGCTTTCGGGCGACGTTACCGATGTTCTTCTTCTCGACGTAACTCCGCTAACGCTCGGAATCGAAACGCTCGGCGGTGTAACGACGCAAATGATACAGGCAAACACGACTATTCCAACAAAGAAGAGCGAAATATTTTCTACAGCTTCCGACAGTCAACCCTCTGTCGAGATTCACATTCTGCAGGGTGAACGGCAAATGGCGATTGATAACCGTACGCTTGGTCGGTTTCACCTTGATGGAATTCCACCTGCACCGCGCGGCGTACCGCAAATCGAAGTGACGTTCGATATCGATGCAAACGGTATGCTTCACGTGTTGGCAAAGGATAAAGCAACCAACAAAGAGCAAAGCATCCGCATCACTTCTTCGAGCGGTTTGAGTAAGGAAGAAGTTGAGAAAATGAAAAATGATGCTCAATCTCATTCTGCTGAAGACAAGAAACGCCGCGAAGAAGTTGACACAAAGAATCAGGCAGATAATCTTGTTTTCCAAACACGAAAGCAGATGAAAGATTTGGGTGATAAGATACCTGCAAACTTAAAGCCGAAAGTTGAATCTGCGGCGGATGCACTCGATGCGGCAGTAAAGAGCGGCAACATAGCCGACATCAAAGCTAAGATGGAAACCCTTAACAACGCCTGGAACGAAGCTTCTCAGGAAATGTATAAATCGGCAACGGCAGGGCAACCCGGCGCACAGCAAGCCGGACAGCAACCACCACCTCCAGGCGGACAAGAAGGTCCAACAGACAGCGGTGGAAAGAAGAAAGATGATAAAGCTGTTGAGGATGCCTCGTACGAAGTTGTTGACGATAAGGATAAGTAACCGTCACCCCCATCCCCTCTCCCAAAATGGGAGAGGGGTGTTCCGATGTCACCCTGAGCGAAGTCGAAGGGTCATCGGAACGGGGAGAGGGTCAGAAAGATCGGGCAAATGACAAACAGTATCTGGCTTATAATTATACTCGTTGCTGTTGCGGCATTCTTAATCTATGCTACCAAGAAACATTGGATCTCTTGGCGCGGCGGACATGGTATAGCCACGCTCACCGCATTTCACGACTTCCAGCCTAAGGATAAACAAGAAGCAATAGAATACGTGATGGAAGAAAAAGCCGGAAAGAAAATGGAAGAGCAAGAGAGTGGTGAGGGTAAGGATAAAGAGCGATGAAACACAATGGGAAATAAAACTGAAAATATAACTTTTCTCTTCGGTGCTGGCAATTCGATTAAAGCGGGGATGCCTAAGACTTCTGATATTACTAATGCATTATTGCAAAAAGATTTGCGGCTCGGAACAGATGGTATATATAGCCTAACTTTTCCGCCGCTAAATCAACGTAGTATTGAGAAAGCTAAGATTGTAATAGATTTTATGAGAATTCTTAAAGAAAAAATTGATTGTTATTATGACAGAGAATTTGGACAAGAAAAATTTAGAGCAAATTATGAGGACATCTATTACATTGCCAATCAAATTCAAGAACATCTCTGTGGATTCCCGGGGAACCCCTTAGTTGATGTTTTTTTAAGGCAAATAGAGTCCGAGATTGTTTCTATGCTTCAAGGGGGGCAAATTTTAGATTTACTAAATCTTACCTCTGAAGTAATGAGATGCATTAAATATATTGTATGTGAATTATTGCAAAAACAACCGTCAGATGTCGAATACTTAGACTTCATAAAAAGTGCAATTTTAAAATATTCAGAGGATAATATTGAGATTTTTACATTAAACCATGATTTAGTACTCGAAACGTATTTTCAGAAAAAGGATATACAATTTGTAATTTATCGGTTTGGTGAAGAAAATAATCACGCTAAGAGGTGGGATACTTTTCCTATGGATTTGTCCGGCAAAGTACGTTTTTATAAGTTGCATGGCAGTATAGACTGGAAAAATTTATATCTGCTTAATGAATGGAAACAGGACAATGTTTTAATCCCAAAGAGCGGATTTTATGATACAAGCGAGAATGTATATGCAGACAATAATCCTCCTTTAATTTTAGTTGGAACTACTAATAAGATAATCGATTATCATAGATCTGTTTTTGTAAGTCTGCACAATCAATTTTATCAGTCATTGTCAAACACAGATAGATTAATAGTTTCAGGTTATTGTTTTCGAGATAGAGTTATTAATATTCGGATTATCAACTGGATATTTGAGCTACCACAACATAAAATGATTGTTATTGATCCCTCCGCTGAGGGTCTTCTGCGTAACGCCTCAGTAGATTTAGGACTAATAGAAAATAATCCAATGAAGGTAGCAAAGATATCCAAAGAAATTGAAAAGTGTACTTGGGCTGATATAGAAGAGAAATTATAATAGCGGCAGTGATTGCCTGCAAATTGACCAGAATGAGTTATCTATGAACTTCCAAAAATTTACAATTAAATCACAGGGGGCAGTCCAGAACGCACAGGAGATTGCGGCGAGTTACGGCAATCAATCCATCGAGCCGGAACATCTGTTTGCCGCGCTCGTGCAGGACAGCGAGGGCGTTATTGCGCCCATCCTCCAAAAAATCGGAGCGAATTTCAACTACGTAAAAATCAAAGTCAACGAGGCGGTCGAGAAACTGCCGAAGGTATCGGGTTCAGGCGTCGGCAATCAGTTCATCGGACAAAATCTCGCACAACTTTTCGATGTCGCGCTCAAAGAAGCGCAATCGTTGAAGGACGAGTACGTCAGCACAGAGCATTTGCTTCTCGCGCTCGTCTCCGGCAAATCTACTGCGGCGCAATTGCTGAACGGACAGGGTGTTACTAAGGACCAAATCTACAAAGCTCTGAAAGACATCCGCGGCACACAGCGGGTTACAGATCAAACTCCTGAAGAAAAATATCAATCGCTCCAGCGTTTCGGTCGTGACTTGAACGAGCTTGCCCGCAAAGGAAAACTCGATCCTGTCATCGGTCGCGATGAAGAAATCCGCAGGGTGCTTCAGGTTCTTTCGCGCCGTACAAAAAATAATCCGGTTCTCATCGGTGAGCCGGGTGTTGGTAAAACTGCTATCGCCGAGGGAATCGCGCAGCGCATTGCGCATGGCGATGTGCCGGAAAATTTAAAGACAAAAAGAATTATCGCACTCGACATGGGCACGCTTGTAGCGGGCACAAGTTTCCGCGGACAGTTTGAAGAAAGATTGAAGGCGGTTTTAAAAGAAGTGACAGAATCGGAAGGTGAAATTATTCTCTTCATCGATGAGCTGCATACACTCATCGGTGCGGGCGCGGCTCAAGGTGCAGTCGACGCGGCAAACATGCTCAAACCCGCGCTGGCAAAAGGCGAGCTTCGTGCTATCGGCGCAACGACTATCGATGAATACCGCAAGCACATCGAGAAGGACCCTGCGCTCGAACGCCGTTTCCAGCCCGTTCTCATCGATGAGCCGACAGTCGAGGACACTATCTCGATACTACGAGGTTTGAAAGAACGTTACGAAGTTCATCATGGTGTACGCATCACCGATGGCGCAATTGTAGCGGCGGCGCAATTGAGTCACCGCTACATCAGCGATCGATTCCTTCCAGATAAAGCAATCGATCTTGTCGATGAGGCGGCATCAAAACTTCGCATCGAAATCGATTCGCTTCCCGAAGAGCTTGATGAAATCGAGAGAAGGATAAAACAACTTGAAATCGAGCGTGAAGCAGTCAAGCGTGAAACGGATGAGGCGACACAAGCACGTCTCGAGACAATCAACAAAGAATTCGCCGATTTGAACCAACAGCGCTCCGGGCTTAGAGCACACTGGCAAAACGAAAAAGACCTGATTCAATCTATCCGTAAAATGAAAGGCGATATCGAGCAAGCAAAAACAGAAGCAGATCAGAATGAGCGGCAAGGCAATCTTGCTAAGGTTGCCGAGCTTCGCTACGGGGTTATTGCGTCACTTGAGAAAGAGTTGAAAACTGCAAGTAAAAAACTTGCCGAGGTCCAAAAAAACAAGAAGATGCTAAAGGAAGAAGTCGATGCCGAGGACATCGCTGAGATTGTTTCTCGTTGGACGGGTGTTCCTGTAAATCGAATGTTAGAAAGCGAGCGGACAAAATTACTGCACCTTGAAGATCGTCTCCATGAACGGCTTGCCGGTCAGGAGGAAGCCGTTCATGCCGTTGCCGATGCAATCAGAAGAAGCCGTGCGGGATTGCAGGATGAGAAAAAACCAATCGGCTCGTTTATCTTTCTGGGATCAACAGGCGTTGGCAAAACAGAGCTGGCGCGCGCGCTTGCAGAATTTCTCTTCAACGATGAGAACTCACTCATTCGCATCGATATGAGCGAGTATATGGAAAAATTTTCCGTTTCGCGTCTTATCGGCGCACCGCCAGGTTATGTCGGCTATGAGGAGGGCGGACAATTAACCGAAGCCGTCAGGCGCAAACCGTATTCTGTAGTTTTGCTCGACGAAATCGAGAAAGCGCATCCGGAAGTTTTCAATCTCTTGCTGCAGGTTCTCGATGAAGGCAGGCTTACGGATAGTAAGGGTCGAACGGTGAACTTCAAGAACACTATCATCATCATGACCTCGAACCTTGGCTCGCAGATGATTCAAGAGCAATTGGGCGGGGAAATAATTTCTAACGATGAGCTGGAAAAAATCTACAGTGACCTGCGAATCGCTCTCTTCGAGATGCTGCGCCAATCAATTCGTTCTGAATTCCTCAATCGTATAGATGAGATTATTCTTTTCAAACTTTTGAATAAAGAGGATTTAAAAAAGATAGTCGGACTTCAGCTCAGGCGTGTCCAATCGATGCTGAAACAGAAAAACATCGGGATTGATTTCACCGATGAAGCGAAAGAATGGCTCATCAAACTTGGATACGATCCGGCGCTTGGGGCAAGGCCTTTAAAGCGGGTCATCCAAAAATATGTTGTCAACAAATTATCGGAAGAGATGCTCTCCGGCTCCATTAATGAAGGCGATATAATTGAAATGTCGCTTGATAAGCGCGGACTCATCCAGATCGTGAAGAAAACAACAGCCGAAGTTATCAAATAAATTTTTTCGGGTGGGTGGGATTGACTCAGTCCAGCCATTGAGTTTGGTCCTGCCCTCCCGTCTGTCTGCGGATTGCGAATCCTTTCCAATTTTTGTAACTTGAATAAAAGATTTTTCACTGAATTTCATTTCTTATGATTTCTCTCATAGTACACGGCGGCGCATGGGATATTCCCGACGCCGAGATTGATGCTCACCGCAAAGGATGCCTGCACACTCTAAAAACCGGGTGGAATACTTTACGATCCGGCGGCACAGCTATAGATGCTGTCGAGCAAGCGATACGCACAATGGAAAACGATCCGACGTTCGATGCGGGTTATGGATCGCACCTTAATCTGATCGGGCGCGTTGAATTAGACGCGAGCATAATGAGCGGCAAAACACTCCGATGCGGAGCCGTTGCCGCCGTACAGCGGATACGAAACCCAATTTCGCTCGCGAGGAAAATTTTAGCGGAAAGCGAGCACATCCTATTCGTTGGCGATGGCGCCGAAAGATTTGCCAAAGAGCACGGCTGTGAATTGTGCAAGCCCGAAGAACTCATTACAAAGCGGGAATTTGACCGCTGGGAATCATTGAAGTTGAGGAAAAATTTTAAAACGAAGGAAGCATTCAGCAAACCGAAGCGGCCCTCCGATACAGTTGGTGCTGTCGCTCTCGATAAGGATGGAAATGTTTGTGCCGGAACATCGACAGGCGGAACAATGAATAAATATCCCGGACGCATCGGCGACTCACCCCTCATCGGCTGCGGCACATACGCGGATAACGAGACCGGCGGCGTATCGACCACCGGCTGGGGAGAAGCGATGATCAAAGTAGTAATGGCAAAAACTGTGATCGATTTGATGGAGATAAACGGAGGTCATCCGCAGGAAGCCGCAATGAAAGGAATTGAAATATTGCACCGTAAGGTGGATGGATTCGGCGGCGTTATCGTGATGAATAAACACGGGAAGTGCGGGGTTTCCTACAACACGCCGCGCATGGCTCGTGCGTACATCAACGCGAAGATGGCAGAACCTTTTGTTGCAATATGAACACTTCGTCACTCGTCGGTCACGTCCTTCAGCTTTTCGAGCATATTGACGGACAGAACCAGCCGGCTGATCGTCTTGCGGGAGATTTTTTCAGACAAAAAAAATACTTAGGTTCACACGACAGGCGATTTATTTCCGACGCTGTGTACGGGATGATTCGTCACCGCAGACTTATAAAGACTTTGGTCAAACAATTCGTTGCCGATAATCCGGGAACAACAGAGCTTGAGGGTCCGCATATTCGCCATCTCCCGATGTATGTTGTTTATCTCCTGACAATTGAAAATAAATCAAATCTTTCCCCCGCGTTTTGGAAAATTTATTTTCCTAAAATAGATCTTGAACAATTTACGGGGTGGATTACCAATCATAAAAATCTTGACTTCCTTGCCTCCGAACCGATCGCTCAACTGGGGGTGAAATATTCTTTCCCCGATTGGATGGTGAGCGAATGGCAGGAACAGATCGGCGGTGAGACTGAAAACTTATTGCAGGCGCTTAATTCCAACCCGGGTGTTTCACTGCGTGTCAACTTATTGAAAACAACGCGTGAAGATTGTCAATCGCGATTGCTAAAAGAAGGAATCGAAACCGAGCTATCAAATATCTCTCCCGCAGGACTTATCTCGCGAAAGAGATTTCACAATTTATCGTCAAGCTCTTTTTTAGATGGTTGGTATGAAATTCAGGACGAGGGAAGTCAGCTTGTTTCCCGGATTGCCGACCCGCACCCCGGAGAAATCGTGATCGATGCCTGTGCCGGGGCTGGCGGTAAATCTCTGCACATGGCTCAATTGATGAAGAATGATGGTGAAATTATAGCGATTGACGTGGACAAATACAGATTGACAGAGCTTGAGAAGCGGGCAAAGCGTGCCGGTGTGAGTATTATCAAAACAAGACTTAACAAAGACCTGCGAGCAGAAGAATTTTACCACAAAGCCGATCTTGTTCTTGTAGATGCGCCTTGCAGTGGTGCTGGCACAATCCGCCGCAGTCCATGGATGAAGTGGGGCATAACAGAACCTCTTGTCGAGCAGTATGCAGAGAAACAAAAAAATATTCTCAGCTTCAATTCTCAATTCGTGAAGCCGGGCGGAAAACTTGTCTACGCAACATGCTCGCTTTTCAGAAAGGAAAATGATGAGATTGTAAATCATTTTTTAAACTCTTCCACCGATTTTCAACTTGTTCATCCGGGTGAAGACTTCGCAAAACTCGGCCTTTCTCTGAACAATTCAACTATTACGATGTATCCTCATTGTTCCAACACGGATGGATTTTTTGTTGCCGTGATGAAACGTGTTTGATTGTGCAACGCATTCTATCGCTGCGAATTTAGTGAAAGCTAACCACGCATATAGCAGTATTGACTGAAACGAACATACCCATTCCCATCTTTTTCCTTATGCACTTCATTTTCAAATACAAGGTTGAGAGATTTCTGAATTGCACAAAAATGTTTGTTAATCATTCGCATAAAAATACCCCCATTAGCACTGATAACTCCTTATGACATAAGGCGTTGCGGGGCATTGGTTCATTAAGATGATTTGTTTTTCAAAAAAATAAGATATAAATTGCTACTGTTCATTCCCCCATACTAATACCAGAATTGAGGATAGTAAAAGTAAGATAGAAATCTAATTGATAGTTCTCAGCAATTTGTTGAGAAGAAAAATAAAGATAATTTATTGCACAAAGAGGTGTCTTAAAATGACAGAGGTACGTGTAATGATAAGAGAAGTTAAAACAACCCACTTGCATTCCGAGCAATCTCGTCTGACGCACCAGCGTCAGACGGGACAAGCCGGAGTGAGGTGGGTGTTTTATTTTAATGCGCTTGTATATATTTGGACACAATGATGGTGATGAAATGATAATAAACTTTATACACAACAAAAGGATAAAACAAATGCAACTTATCAACCTACTTCACATACTATACCTCTTGACTTTTTTAGTCTTGTCGTCATACGCTCAGGGTACTTACCCACTTCAGGTTGGTAACCTCTGGCAATACGAGGATCGATGGGATTCCACCTACCGTTTCACAACACGAGCAGTAGCAGAGACGCTGATGCCTAATGGGCAATACTATACATTGCTTGTAAGCGACCACGAATTGGACACGTTTTTCTTTAGACAGGAAAGCTCAAAAGTGTATAACTATGCTAAGCACCGCACCACCGACACCACCTTCTGGCATGGTGACGAACTGTGGTATGATTTTTCTAAGATTTTCCTTGATACCGTAACTGTGCGGTATTACCGAGCCGTTATCGGTGGAGTGGAATACACTGACACGGTGATTGTGACGGTGAGTAGTAATGGATATGCAACCGTGTTCGGACAAACGAGGCAGCAATGGGGATTCTATGAGACATCCCTGCGTTACAGCTTGTATGCTCTCCGCAATGTTGCTGATGGCATCGGCATGACTTTTTATCAGTATGAGCCTGGCGCGTTCAGTTACGATCTCAAAGGAGCAATCATTGGCGGCGTTAAGTATGGAACAATTACCGATGTGGACCCTCGGAATGCTCCAGTTCCAGCAAAATACGAGCTCTCACAAAATTATCCCAATCCCTTCAATCCAAGGACGAGAATAATCTTCTCTCTGCCCAACACCGATTGTGTTACGCTGGACGTTATTAACCTGCTGGGAGAGATCGTTGGTACGCTAGTGAACTCACATATAGATGCAGGTGAGCATAAAATAACCTACGATGCCACAAGTCTTCCTTCTGGAGTGTATTACTATCGTCTGCGATGCGCTAATGGAATTCTTCTAGTCAAAAAAATGATGGTAATGAAATGACTATTGTCCTGCATGTACAGCACGAGCGTTCACCGCCTACTATGAAGATCTGAGCAGCAAGCCAACAATAAAGCCCGCAAGGCTTTGTCCATCAATAATCTCCTGGAAGAGACAATATCGAAGGAATGAATGTCCTTTGAGGGCTTTCTGTTTTAATCTTAATTAACGATTTATTATTAAAAATTGAAATCTTGAAAGGGAGCTAACATTATGAAACACATAAAGATTTTTCTATTTTGGCTTCTCGTACTTTCGATTGTATCAGCCATCGAAGCAACCGGAGCAACCGATCAGTGTGCTACTACAAGTTCTTCAACAAGCACGCAGTACATCAATTCAACGATTACACTGAAGATCCTTCTCGTAGAATTCCAGGATATTCAGCATCGCGTATCTCCATCTGCTTACACTAAAATTGACTTCGAGAGCATGCTTGTCTCCTCTGGGGTTTATGTTAAACCAAACATGTACACACCTGACGGGGACGAAGTATACGGTAGCATGCAGGACTACTATCAGAAAATGTCCAGTGGTAACCTAACCATCACCGGATATGTCGTTAACACATCCACTGGCGGCATTCCAAACTGGATTATATTACCAAACACCAAGAGTTATTACCATAGTTTTGATTACTGGAATAGTCCTATCTTTACCGATGCCGTCAACACAGCCACTTCAGCGGGTTTGGACGTCTCAACGTCATCTACCGTCAAATTGGTGATCATCTATGCAGGGAATACTTATTGGCAACTTAAGGGTTTAAATCCGATGGCGAGCGGTAATAGTTATATCATGAGTGAACGGCAAGGTGATCCAGGCACCCAAGAAAACCCCGGCGACAAATTCGCTCGCATAGGTGTCCACTGCCACGAATTTGCACACTTGCTTGGAATAGGTCACGCCAGCGGCTCTCGTGCCGATTTGATGGAGGCTGGCACGAGAAATGGATCAGTAAAGTTTAACGCCCCCGCACCACTAAATCCAGCACACCGAGCGCTCAAAGGTTGGTTAACTCCTACAGTGATAACTAGTCAGCAACAATTCGATGCTTATTACTCTCTCACCGCTCCGCAAGTCTTTCGAATCAACAGTAACTACAACAACGATTATTTTCTTTTCGAGAACCGTCGATTTAACCAAACGATGGTTATTGGTACAACAACGGTACCAGATTACAACAATGCAGCATTCTTCCCTCCCGCGTGGCCGCATGGCTCAATTACTGAAGGTATCTTTGCTTGGAGGATCATCAATGGAAACACGGGTGGTTACAATACTAATGGTCTTATCTATGCAAGCGGTAATTACGGGTCAACGTGTCCAGAAGGAACGCCTTCAGAAACTGATGACGGAGTTCCATTTCCTGGTAATTGCGACGTAAGGGTTTTATCTCCATGGTCTGATTCACGCAATCCATATATAACAGAGGGAAATCACTATACTATCTATGTGCCAAACACAAAAAATAGTACCAATGTCGGGATGGAAGTTGTTTCAGAGAACTCGACAGCTGGTTATTTTACTATCAAGTTATATCAAACGAATCCTCAAGATGCCTCACCTTCAAAGGTAAGTGATTTAATTACAACTTCAATAATTAGTAATAGCACATCATTATCATGGGCTGCGAACCAAGAGCCAGACCTTGTTGGTTACAACATCTATCGCGGTGTTGTTTACACTGGAAGTGGAGAGCCCTCTTATACAAAAATAAATTCAACACCGATTACAATGACTACTTATACCGATAACAACTACGAACCAATAACAGGATTACCACAAAATATCGATTTGTATCACCGGTATCGTATCACTGCGGTTGATAATCAGAGCAAGGAGTCAGTTAAGTCGTATTATTTGGATGCCTACTTTACACACATAGCCTGTGGAACAATAAGTACAAACCGTACTTATCAAATAAATGTAAATGTAATTGGGGATGTCACATTCCAAAACGGTACAACACTCGCTATCCTTCCCGGCACAACTGTGAAATTTGCAGCAGGCAAAAAATTAACAACGATGGGTGCACTTTCTGCGGTTGGTACTTCAACAAATCGTATCACGTTTACTTCTGCATCTACAACTCCTCAGCCGGGAGATTGGAGTATGATCTCACTACAGGGTGGACCTGATAATATCACGTACTGCGATATTCAGTATGCAACGTGGGGTCTTGTTCCGAAAAATACTTCCACACATCTCATCGATCATTGCACTATTGAAAATTGTGCAAACTACGGTGTGTATGCATATACTACTCCCAAAACAGCGAACATCGTTAAAATACAATACTGTATTATTAGAAATAATCTCGTCGGTATCGGATTAAACGATGCACGTGTAGATCTGCTGCAAACAACCATACAAAACAACACCAACCAATACGGCGGAGTTTATGCGGTAAACTCAAAATTCTACACTTCGCAATCATCTATCATCAACAACACCGGTCCCTGAGTCTATATGGACGGTTCAACAAGCTATGCATATTTTAGCGCTGGGGGTACTGCACCCGGATATAACTACGTTGAAAATAATAATGGGGGTCAGTTGCGCACCGAAACTGGCGCAATTGCAGTTGTCGGAGAGTCTATCCCCGGCGGTTGTGTCTGTGATGAGACCAGTTCTTTAGTTTCTCTTTCAAGCTTGTCACCAGGGTGTGATCCGGGTTGTGTGTGGGTTCCTGGCTATACCAATGCCGGTTACAATTATATTAGTGGTCCTTATTATTGGATACTGAATAATACATCCAATCCAATCAAAGCGCATAAAACAAGATGGGGGAGTTGCCCAAATTCACCACCCTCGGCAGCATTTTATGGGCCAGTCGATTATAATTATATATGGTGCCCTACTTCACTTGCAGCTATGGGTGAAATACCATCGAGAGTCGACGATCTATCTCAAGCAAATAAATCTATCAGCCACGAGGCATTATCAAGCTCTCCATCTGAACAAGATGAAGAATATTACCGGGTCAAGCTGCTGAAAAAACTCATCATAGCATCGCCCGATGAGAATGCGTATCGCTTAAGTGACTTATTGGCTCTTGTTGGATCGGGTGGAAAATATTCTGATGCACTCGGTATCTCATGGCATGATTATCTTCTCCAACTTAATACCATGACCGGTTATCCTGTTTTGAAAAAATATGTTTCCATCTATCTCGTTCAGGAATTAATGGATATTGGGAAGTATCAAGAAGCGATCGTTCTTGCTAAATCATTGTTAAATAGTTTGAAAGTCGATAATGAGCTGTGGTTCTATTGCAACTCACAGATCATTGCAGCGTATGTTGGCTTAGGTGATCAAGCAAGCGCCGAGGCATATTACGGTGGTATTGTTAAAAAAGGAATGCAGGTAAATCCTGATGGAATGATAGGAATAAATGATCTCCTCAATATTGCTTCGGCAGAAAATTTGAGCGGTCAGATAAGTATGACCGGTACGCAGAGCGCTAAGCAGGAAATTATCCCGAGATATATTCCATCTGATTTCTCGCTGGATCAAAACTATCCTAATCCGTTTAATCCAATAACAATTGTCAATTATCAATTGCCAATTGACAATTTTATAACTATTAAAGTATATAACATTCTTGGCGAAGAGATTGCTACGCTTATAGATGGTATGCAAACAGCGGGATATAAAACCGTTACATTTGATGCATCGAACCTGCCGAGCGGTGTTTATTTCTATAAACTCACCTCTGGCAGTTTCACCGGCGTAAAGAAAATGCTATTGGCAAAATAACGTCAACCGGCACTTTCGTAACTAAACACTTTTAAAACTTCCGGTATCTATTCACATTAAGCTTCAAAAGATATCGGAAGTTTTCATTTATCCATCTCACAGGCTCACTTCCCGCTCATATGCTTCGGCTAAAGCGAGCCGCACTTTTTACTTGACCAGCAATATCCTATTTACTACTTTATACAACAGCAACTTATCATTTACATCAATAAAAGAAGGTTTTAGCCAGTATGCGATTTACATTTACTTTGATGATTTTATTCTCGCTCGTTTCCTGTTCACGCAAAAGCGATACAGAGCTTTATACAGACGCAAAAGCCGCGGAAGCCATAAAGGATTTTCAAAAAGCAGTTGAACTGTATGAACAGGTAGTCGATCGGTTTCCAACAGTTGCAACCGCTGAAAGTTCTTTAGTCCGTCTCTCGGTTATTTACAATAACGATATTAAAGATCCCCGGAAAGCAATCGATACTTACCGCAGATGCTATAACATGTTCCCGTCAAGTAAACAAGCGCCGACGATGCTGTTTCTAACGGGGTTCGTTTTCAATAATGAACTGCACATGCTGGACAGCGCGCGAATTGTTTATGAAACATTTCTACAAAAATATCCCGATAACGACCTTGCCGCATCGGCGAAGTTCGAATTGGAGACGCTCGGAAAGGATCCCAGCATGGCAATTACTCAGCAAGACATGGTCGTTGATAATTCAAAAACTGACAAGCCAAAGAAAGCAGTTAAGAAGTGACAGGCACACTTCAAGACTACCGCAAGTATCTTCAGCCGGATGTCGTTGCAAAACTTACCAACATGGAATTAGTTGCACGATTGGTTGTCGAGGGTTTTATCACCGGCTTGCATAAAAGTCCTTACCACGGTTTCAGCGTCGAGTTTGCTGAACACCGACAGTATATGCCGGGAGACGAAATCAAGCACATCGACTGGAAAATTTACGGAAAGACAGACCGCTACTACATCAAACAATTTGAAGAAGAGACAAATCTAAAAGCGTACATCATACTCGATGCAAGCAAATCGATGTCGTTCTCGTCGGGCGGAAGAATGACAAAAATCGAGTACGCCTCATACATCACCGCGGCGCTTGCACAGTTGATGGTACAGCAGCGCGACGCCGTCGGATTTACTCTGTACGATGAAAAAGTCCGCCTGTACATGCCTCCACATGCAACTAAAAGTTATTTAAAAGAAATTCTCCGGCAGTTAGAGACGCTAACCGCAAGCAATAAGACTGCCACCGCAGATTCCCTCCATACGATTGCGGAGCGCATCAAGCGGCGCGGACTTGTAATAATTTTAAGCGACCTTTTTGATAAACCAAACGAAGTGATGGCTGCGCTCCGGCATTTCCGCCACAAGAAGAATGAAGTAATCGTTATGCAGATACTCGATCCGCTGGAGCGCAGTTTTGCTTTCGGCCGCGATGCGGTGTTTAAAGACCTTGAAACCTCCGAAGAATTAACGACACAGCCGTGGCACATTCAGAAAGCTTACCGGCAGGAGATGAAAAAGTTT
The DNA here is from genome assembly GCA_020056225.1 of Bacteroidota bacterium. Lineage (GTDB taxonomy): Bacteria > Bacteroidota > Ignavibacteria > UBA10030 > SZUA-254 > JAGVIE01. The sequence continues at coordinate 20,878 of JAGVIE010000038.1, read as the reverse complement.
CTCGATACTTATAAGAAGGAATGCCGGGAACATAACATCGATTATATTCTTCTCGACACTTCCACGCCATTTGATGTCGCTTTGATTGAATACCTTCACAAGCGGCAAAGAATGGGATAACTTTTCATCGCGTATCTTTGCATTTCTCTCCACCATTTGATACTTTGATTTAGTCATTAGAAACATCTGAAAAACTAAATCGACTGTCACCCTGAACGAAGTGAGGGGTCTCGTTCGATTCAAATTGAGATGTTTCTCCCGTTCTCCAAACGGGATCAACATGACATTCTAAGAATATTTCATATGTTTCCATTAATTAGTTTTCCATCATCCGTTTGGAACAAGATAAACTCATAGTAAAAGGCGCGCGCGTCCATAATCTGAAGAATATCGATGTGGAAATACCGCGCGATCAACTAATTGTCATTACCGGACTTTCGGGTTCCGGCAAATCAAGTTTGGCATTCGATACTATTTATGCTGAAGGTCAGCGGCGGTACGTGGAAAGTCTGTCAGCGTATGCACGGCAATTTCTCGGATTGATGGAACGGCCCGATGTCGATTACATCGAGGGTTTAAGTCCCGCAATCTCAATCGAACAGAAAAGCGTTTCACACAACCCGCGCTCGACTGTCGGGACAGTGACGGAGATTTACGATTACCTTCGTTTACTTTTCGCTCGCGTCGGAGTTCAACACTGCAACAACTGCGGCAGGATAGTTCAAAAACAATCGGTCGATCAAATCATCGATGCGGTGATGGAATATCCGGTCGATTCGAAAATTCAGATACTTGCGCCTGTGATTCGCGGGCGAAAAGGGCATTACCGGGAACTATTCGAAGAAATTGTCAAAGATGGTTTTCTTCGGGTTCGCGTCGATGGCGAAGTCAAAGAAATCCGAAAAGGAATGCAGGTCAGCCGTTATAAAGTTCACAACATTGAAGTTGTTGTGGATCGGCTCATTGTGCGACCCGATATGCGGTCGAGAATTGCCGACTCAATTGAAGCCGCACTGCAAATGGGGTCGGGAATTGTTATCATAAATTCCTCGGGCAACAGCCCTGCCGGAGAAGACCATCTCTACAGCCAGCATCTAGCATGCCTTGATTGCGGCATCAGCTATGATGAACCGGCGCCGAACTCATTTTCGTTCAACACACCGTATGGCGCTTGCCCGGCGTGCGGCGGTCTCGGCGAAATCCGCGCGTTCGATGTCAACCTCATACTTCCAGATCAGAATCTCACAATCAATACTGAGGGTATTGCGCCGCTGGGAAAACAGCGCGAGACATGGCTGTGGAGTCAGGTGCGGGCTGTCGCTAAGAAATATGAAATAGATCTTGATGAACCAATAAAAAAACTCCCCAAGAATACAATCGATCTTCTTCTGAAAGGTTCGGGCGATGAAAAATTTGATGTCACCTATACACATCCATCCGGACGCACGGTCACATACAAACAGCGATTCAGCGGCATCATAAAAACGCTTCAGCATTATTATGATGAGTCTTCGTCGGAAGGCGTTCGGCGGTGGATTGAATCATACATGAACACGACGCCGTGTTCGGATTGCGGCGGCGGTCGTCTTAGAAAAGAAAGTCTCGCGGTGAAATTATCCGATGCGAAGACAAAAAAATCGGTAAATATAAAAGATGTTGTTACGCTTTCGATCCTCGAAGCACAATCGTTTTTTGCTTCATTAAAACTTACCGCGCGCCAGCTTGAAATCGCGCATCAAATTCTGAAAGAGATAAATCAGCGGTTACAATTTCTTCTAGATGTTGGATTGGATTATCTTACGCTTGACCGTTCTGCGCGAACTCTTGCGGGCGGCGAAGCACAGCGCATCCGGCTTGCAACTCAAATCGGTTCACAGCTTGTCGGCGTTTTGTATATTCTTGACGAGCCGAGCATCGGGCTACACCAGCGCGACAATATCAAACTCATCAACAGCTTGAAAGAACTGCGCGATCTTGGAAACACCGTCATCGTTGTTGAACACGATAAGGAAATGATTCGGAATGCTGATTTTGTTGTGGATTTGGGCCCGGGCGCCGGCGAGCATGGCGGACATGTGGTAACAATGGGAAGACCTGCTGACTTCAAAATTAATAATGCGAAAGTTAAAAAAGGCGTTGATATAAAATCGCCGGATTCGTTAACGGTTCTTTATCTGTTAGGTGAAAGAAAAATCAGCACACCCGCAACACGCAGAACCGGAAGCGGAAAACATCTTCGACTGAAAGAGTGTTCGGGTAATAACTTAAAATCTATCTCAGTAGGTATCCCGCTCGGGAAATTTGTGTGCGTTACCGGAGTAAGCGGCTCGGGAAAATCAACGCTTATTACCGATACACTCTACCCGATACTCGCGCGGAAGTTTTATAAATCGAAAGAAGTGCCACTCCGACATAAATCAATAGAAGGGTTGGAACATATCGATAAGGTAATCGACATCGATCAATCTCCTATCGGAAGAACTCCACGTTCTAATCCGGCAACCTACACGGGTTTATTCACATTCATCCGCGATTTGTACACACAACTTCCCGAAGCAAAAATCCGGGGTTACAAGGTCGGCAGATTCAGTTTCAATGTGAGCGGCGGAAGGTGCGATGAATGCGAGGGCGATGGTGTACGGAAAATCGAAATGAATTTTCTCCCGAACGTGTACGTGCTCTGCGAAGTCTGCAAGGGAAAACGCTACAACCGCGAAACCCTTGAAATATTTTATAAAGGAAAATCGATTGCCGATGTTCTTGGAATGAGCGTTGAGGATGCGCTCGAATTCTTCAAAGATATTCCAAAGATACAACGAAAACTGCAAACCCTGTATGATGTGGGGTTGGGATACATCCGTTTGGGACAGCAAGCAACTACTCTTTCCGGCGGTGAGGCACAGCGCGTGAAACTTTCCACCGAACTATCGAAGATCGGAACCGGAAAAACTTTTTACATCCTTGACGAACCGACAACCGGGCTACACTTTGAAGATATACGCATGCTTCTTTCGGTTCTTAACAAACTGGTGGAGATGGGAAACACTGTGCTCGTTATCGAGCACAACCTCGATGTAATTAAGACTGCCGACTGGATCATTGATTTAGGACCTGAAGGTGGGAACGACGGGGGAAGAATTGTGGCTGAGGGAACACCGGAGGAAATAGTAAAGAATAAAATTTCTTACACCGGACAATATCTCAAACGAGAGTTGAAATAGGATTCTTTCTGACGAATAACGCCTACTTGCTTGGAAAAATTAAATATTTCGGATAAAAAGTTCTTGAATACCAAATGTAATTTGCTGCCTTCATAAATCCATTGAGTACAGAATGATTAATCAATCATTTGAAAGTTCAAACTAACTTTCCTTGTAGGAAATATTGCCTGTCATTGGGTGGGTTGTAGCCGGATTCTTCCTTGCAAGACAACAATTGGATTCCTGTCGATAGTTTCCGAAATCCTTAAATCCCACCTATTTTAAGCGATTTTATTAATACAGAACTTATGTTGGTTCTTTGTTGCTTGTTGCAATAAGTTTCGCTAACTTTTTATCATAACGCAAACCAATAATAATCCATGACCTATAGCTTGAATATTGTTAATAAATGTATGTTATGTTTCAGAGATACGCTTAATACGCGGAAACGGAGCGTGGGGGTTGCTCTGGTTGGTTTTGTGTGGTTGTTAATTATTCTCTTGATTACAAAGCTCGGATCGGTTTACATCGTAAATGCGAAGCCCGATCTTGGTGAAATGATTTCACTAATCAATGGTTTTGCTCCTCTAATAGGTTTATTGCTAATTCCTTTCATTCTCAGTTTTTTATATACACTTCTTCTTTGCTCAGTCGAGCGAATATTAGAGCGCGGCGATAACAATGCTGTCCCGGAAAGGTCCGGAAAAGATAAATGGCGCATTGTAAGAAACTACCTCATATTCACGAGCACTACTTATATATCTCTTAAAGAGCATAGCCCACCTTACCTCTTTTGTTTATAACCAATAGATCTTAATCAACAAAATTTTCACCGACGGTTCGGTTAATAATAACCCGCGTTGTGACTTTTTATCGGGATCGTCTTAATCCTTTTTACTAAAAAAGATATAGTAATTATCCGAACCTGTTCAGTCGTTGGGTATTGAGCTTCTATTTTTAACGATTGTGTTTTTTCAATTTGTAATATAAACAGAAGGAGTAAAGATCATGAAAAAATTTGTTGCTGTTTTCTTAATACTATTTGTGCAATCAATTTGGGGTGAGTATGTTATTGCACAATTTAGTTTGGTGAAGCCGTTGGTTTTCGTATCGGATCGCGCTGAACCGAACAATTGGGATATGTATATAATACCGGATATTGATGTTCCAACAAATATATACCAGTTAACAACCAATACGGGAATCGATAACCATCCGGATTTATACATTGCCCTTCCACCCGAAAGTTCTAAAATTGTTTGGAGTTCAAATCGCGATGGCGATTTTGAAATATTTATAGCCAATGTATTCGATATTGAAGGAACAGCTCAGCAGCTCACTTTCAACAATTATCCCGATCGTCACCCGCATTTTTCCCATGATGGACAAAGAGTTGTGTTCTCCGGGAAATATCGTGAAGTCTCCACTCCTGATGACACAATTCGAAGTGAATGTTCCATCCCGGTTCCTCCTCCGTATTGGTACGAAGGATTGTGTATTTATACATTAAGCACCGGAGCGCTTGATTCACTCGATCTCAGAAACTTGCTGATCAATGGCGGACCTGAAACATGGCCCTCAACATTCGAAACTTGGGTTGGGCATCCGTCTTTCTCTCACGATGGAACTAGAATTCTATTTTCCGCAGCCGTGGATGTCAATGGAACAAACTGGGAAGTCTATTCCGTGGCATATAATTCACCGCCCAGCAATCTTAGGCGGCATACTTTTGGGACCCTATATCCGGAAAATCCGAATCCAATTAAAATGAGTGCCGGCGCGCATTACTCGGAAGATGGTTCTGCAATTTATTATTCATCAACACGCACAACGATAGGAAATTCTAAATTATTTCTCATCGGTGCGACTTCTATTGATGTCCCAGTCAGCCCGGCGAATCAATTAACAACTCATTTAGGCAACGATTATGTCCCTGAGGCGATGGGAGATGGCAGGGTGGTTTTTGTATCAGACCTTGGCGCAAATATCTGTGCACCGCCGGACTCAGGCGCCAGCGATGACCTCGACATATTCATAATGGATTCACTCGGTACCGGACAAACGAATCTTACCGATAACAATACGAATGATGAAATGCTTCTTATTGGGGATGAAGTTTCCTGGTTCTGTGGTCTCAGTCCTAATCTTTCTGAATGTAGATCCTATCTAAAATATTGGAACATTTGTTGGTTTAAAAATTTCTTTCGTATGGGAACGGACCCAACTTTTCTGCCAAATTTCCAGAAACGAAACCTTTACACCCGTGCATGGCAAACAGTTTCTCATTACATGAACACTTATAATCCTATGGAGTTTCAACGATTGATGCAGGCACTAAGTATACATTGGAACGATTGCGAGAGCATGGCTTGGCAGGATATTTCATCATGGTGGGTGCTTCCGTCAATTTTTGGTAGATGGCCAGATGTAGCAATATCAGAAATTGTTGTTCCATCCGGATTTTTTGATCCGGGATCAGAACCGTTCACACCGGTGGTTAAGTTAAATAATAAAAGCGACCAGCCAGAATCCGTTACGGTTGTTATGCGGATTACAAATCCATTCGGTTTAACAGTGTACGCGGAATCGACATCTCAAACGATTCCTATTGAGATAATCTCGCTCTCTCTTGTATCAGCTAGCCCTATCACCATATCGGGTCGTTACACCGTCCGGACACAAGTCAGATTTCCCGATGATATGGTGCAGGGTGATAATTACTTAGAGAGTTACTTTGATGTGCGTCCAGCCGCGGATAATATTAAACTACTTCACGCAGGTCTTTACCTTGATGACCGTATGACCCCCATTGATCTTCTCGCAAACGACTGGCAGAGATATTTCGTCCTTGCCGGCGAGCAATATGTGCCAACCGCAATTTTGCGAAACTCATCTGACTCAGCAACAAGTATGATGCTGCATTGTCAAATCTATGGTCAGAATGACAGCGGCAGATTTATTATCGCATACGATGATAGTATTCTAGCAAACGTTGATCCTTATGCAGAGGATGTTGTACGTTTATCTCAGTTTGCTTTCGATAAGGAAAGTGGAGAAGGAAACTATTACATGTCGTGGAGAAAAGGTGACGGTGTTCCTTTTGATCCTGTTCCACTGCGTAAAGGAGAATGTGGTTGGATAGAATTACAAGTTACCCCCGAGCCGTTAGGTGGATTTAGTATCACTAAATCAGTAATAAATTGGAAAGATCACGATTGCCCATATGTGATAGAATTTTTCTGGGACAATACCGGTTGCAATTCCGGAATCAAAGAAGAAAATTATATCGGCGGTAAGGAAGGAACAACCGGTGCTGGTGGTCAGGGTGATGCAGCGGTGAATTGGGATCCTCCACCCGGCGAATATTGCGTTTTTGCTAGGATGACTATTCAGGGAAAAACAATTATTGAGAATATAAACCACGTTAAAGTAAAAAAGAAGCCAGCCGGGGGAGCTCCGCCACCCCCGCCTCCGCCTCCGCCCCCGCCATTTCCACCACCATGGCCCCCATTCCCTGGTGGTTGGTGGGTTGTCCCTGTGCCCATTCTTCCACATCCTTCTTGTACAGATACAATGAGAATTGTCATTGTACCGGATACATCGGCATGGCCCGCTTTCCTTTCTAAAGATACACTCTTTTATCCATGCCCGGGTAATCCGATAGATACTGTCTGGTTAATGGTTTGGGTACCGGATGAAACCATGAAAAAACGTCAAGCTGTGTCAACCGGTGCATCAACTACCGATACATCAAAATACACTATCGTAATAATCGATTCAGCAGGAGTCGTTACCGGTTCATCAACATATTTTCTTATGAAAACAGATGGCGCACCGGCAATAGCACAATACAATGCTACTGCCGGTTGGAATTTACTTTCACTGCCGCTGACTGTGGCTGATGGAAGGAAGTCTATACTTTATCCAACAGCAATCTCAGATGCTTTTGCTTACCAAGCAGAGTATACTGTGGCTGACACGATGTTTCCGGGAACCGGATATTGGTTGAAGTTCGATTCATCCGAAGCGATCAATATATCAGGTTACATTGATCTATTAGACACGGTTGATGTTACTGTTGGGTGGAATATGATCGGAACTTTGAGCGATACTGTATATACAAGCTCAATTGTTCAAAATCCCTCCGGTAATGTTACATCGGATTATTTCTATTACGACGGGGGTTATCAGACAACAATCAGATTAGAACCCGGTAAAGGATACTGGGTAAAAACATCTTCTGCCGGTGAACTAATTCTCTCATACAGTTCGTGGCCCAAGATCGCCGCATCACCTGTATCGGATTTAAGGCGGGGATTCAATACGCTTACCATAGCAGATGCGGGCGGGCATAAGCAGATGCTTTATTTTGGAAATACTCCGGATAAAGAATTTAGTCTGGATCGTTACGCTATACCGCCTCTGCCGCCGGAAGAGATGTTCGATGTCCGATTCGCTTCCCAGCGGATGCTTGAAGTGTATCCCGGTGAACTTAAAGGTCGTGCGGATTTCCCAATATCTGTCCGAGCAGGGGTTCCTCCTTATTCTGTAAGCTGGCAGATAAATAACTCAGGCGGGGCGAGATACTCCGTTGAATTTAGCGGCACAAATAAATCGTTCAACTCGAAGATACTCAACGATAAAGGAACGATAGTCGTTCAGGATCTAAGTCGATTCACGCTGAGTGTTGAAAATGGAAAACATATTCCCACCGACTTTGCAATTCGCGAGGGCTACCCGAATCCATTCAACCCGATTTCTACAATTGAATTCGACTTACCGACGTCGGGTAATGTTGAGTTGAAAGTTTACGATGTCCTTGGTCAAGAGGTGGCATCGCTATTGGATAATGTTGCTTACGCGGCAGGAAGTTATTCAGTACGATTTGATGCTTCTACTATTGCATCTGGGGCATATTTTTATCGAATGAATGTTTATTCGTCGACTGGTGTACCTCTATTTCAAAGTACTAAGAAAACGTTGTTGGTGAGATAATATATTGTACATGAAGTAAAGCCTCTCGATGAAAATCGAGAGGCAGCTGTTTATTTAGGGACAATCAAAAAGCTATCCCTTAAAAATATTTCCTAATTAGGATTGATAATTCCTATATCGGTGCAAGTTGGATGCTTTTGAGACAAAATAGAACTTCTATTGATCAGATAATAGAGCAACAACAAATTATCATTTAATAAAACAATAAGAGGTCATCATGAAAAATATTCTTCTCGTTCTTTCGATATGCTTGATTGGTTCGAATCTTTTTCCCGTCAATCTTCACGCACAGTGGTCCACCAACCCTGCTATTAATAATGCCATCTGCACCACAGCCACCCAGCAACAGGCGCCACGGGTAGTAAGAGATGGAAGCGGTGGAGCCATTATCACCTGGTGGGATTATGACTACCTGATTACAGGTGATTATAATATTTATGCCCAACGGATAGCTGCTAACGGAATAGTGCAATGGACAGTTGATGGAATTTCTGTTTGTACTAATCCTGCTTTGCAGCATGTACCGGAAATGACAAGTGATGGCAATGGCGGGGCAATTATTGCATGGCAGGATAATAGAAGCGGACTAGCCGACATTTATGCACAATGTATTACTGGAAGTGGGGTTGTACAATGGGCAACGGATGGAATTCCTGTGTGTGCAGAAACTCTGTATCAAACATCCCCTCAATTGATTAGTGACGGCAGTGGCGGTGCAATCATTACCTGGCGGGATATGCGGGATGGCATTAACTATATACCCTATGCCCAAAAGTTAAATGCCAATGGTGCCATACAATGGACAGCAGGTGGTGTGCCATTATCCCAACTGAATGGAGAATCGCTTCAAATAGTAAGTGATGGAAACGGAGGTGCTATCATAGTATGGCACCAATATACTGGTGTTTATCCCGATGGAAATTTTGATATTATCGTGCAACATATAAATACAAACGGAATTATTAGTTGGGGAAACGATGGTGTTGCCATTTGTTCATTAACAAGCGATCAATTGCGTCCCCAACTCATAAGCGATGTCGGAAATGGAACCATCATTGTTTGGGAAGATCATAGGAATGGTCCTTCGTACAGTAATCTGTATGCACAAAGAGTCAATGCAAGTGGTGTTACACAATGGACATTAAACGGTGTCGCCATTGCTCCCAATACATTACACCAGATAAGACACAAATTATTGGGTGATGGGAGTGGTGGGGTTTTTATTACCTGGCAATATGCTAGTGGGGGGCTTATGAATACTATTTATGCACAACGGCTGAACTCAAGCGGAGGACGGCAGTGGGCCAGTGACGGCGTAAGTATTGGTGGCGCAAGCGATTCCAGATACCCTGATATAGCAACTGATGGTGGAACCGGAGCTATCATAATCTGGTACGATTACCGCGGCTCAGGTAACGGTGATGTTTTTGCACAACGTGTTGACTCAGCAGGCGCAGTCCAGTGGATTGTCAATGGGGTCGGTGTTTGCAGGGATCTCTCGGGACAGGTATATCCCCGGTTGGTGGCAGATGGCAGCGGTGGCGCCATCATAACCTGGGATGATAGCCGAAATAGTGCTACCAATTCGAGTGATATTTATGCCCAGCGGGTCGGCGATAACGGAACGCTTGGAGGTGCAACTGATGTGAATGAGAACAATAACTCTTTGCCGGCAACATTCGCACTCGAACAGAACTATCCCAATCCGTTCAACCCCAGCACAACAATTCAGTTTGGTTTGCCATCTCCATCATACGTTACTCTGAAAATCTATAATCTCCTTGGGCAGGAAGTTGCGTCACTGATAAACGAGAAGCGCGATGCCGGACAACACTCGGTACAATGGAATGCGCGCAGTCTTGCCAGCGGCGTGTACTTCTATCGTTTATACGCCCATCCGACAGATGCTAAACCGACGGGTGACTTTGTGCAAACAAAAAAATTATTACTATTGAGATAATTCAGGACAGAATTGATTCAACTTAAATAATTCACAAAGGAGATACTATGAAAACAGGTACTAACAAAAACAGACTGACAGAAAGGGATTCTACAATGAATAAGGCAATTAATGTGATATCAATGTTAGTCTTAACTCTATTCTCTTTTTCACAGCTCAGGGCACAGGTTACTGAAGAGTGGGTGCAAAGATATAACGGACCAGGAAATAGTAGTGATAATGCAAGTTCAATGGCAGTGGATGGCTCAGGGAATGTTTATGTAACGGGAAGTTCAAAAAGCGGACCAGGTAGTGACTATGCCACAATTAAATATAATTCCGATGGCGCTGAGTTGTGGGTTGCAAGATATAACAGGCAGGGAGATAGTACTGATCTAGCAAATTCAATTGCGGTAGATGGCTCGGGGAATGTGTATGTGACAGGTTATAGTTTTGGAAGCGGAACAAATAATGACTATGCCACAATAAAATACAATTCATCAGGAGCTGAGGAGTGGATTGCAATATATAACAGCCCGGGAAATTATGCTGATGCAGCATATTCAATTGCAGTGGACGGGTCAGGCAATGTGTATGTGACAGGTTATAGTGGTCTTGGTAGTGGTGGAACATCATCGGCAAACTATACCACAATAAAATACAATTCCGCAGGCGCCGAGCAGTGGGTTGCTTTATATGACGCACCGGGAGTTGGTATGGATTGGGCACGTGCAATCGCTGTGGATGGTTCGGGTAATGTGTATGTGACTGGTGCTAGCGATGGGACACTCACAACGGTGCGTGACTATGCCACAATAAAATACAATTCCGCAGGTGCTCAGCAGTGGGTTAAAAGATATAACGGACCTGGAAATGACTTGGATTTTGCATGGTCAATCGCAGTTGATGGCTCAGGAAATGTGTATGTTACAGGTTTTAGTAAGGGAAGTGGAACCAGTACTGACTATGCCACAATAAAATATTCCTCCGCTGGCACGCAGCTTTGGGTTAAAAGATATAACGGACCAGGAAATAGCGGGGATGATGCACATTCAATTGCAGTGGACGGTTCAGGTAATGTGTATGTGACAGGTATTAGCGGCGGAATTGGAACAAATGGCGACTATGCCACTATAAAATACAATTCATCAGGTGTTCAGCAGTGGGTTGCAAGATATAATGGACCGGGAAATAGTGGTGATTGGGCATCTTCACTCGCATTGGATGGCTTAGGAAATGTATATGTGACAGGTTGGAGTATAGTAAGCGGAATAAATTATGATTATGCCACAGTCAAATATTCTGCTTCAGGCGGACAGCAGTGGGTTATAAGATATAACGGACCGGGAAATGAAAGCGATAATGCACAATCAATCGCATTGGACGACTCAGGTAATGTGTATGTAACGGGAGGTTCAATGAGCGGATCAACTTCTGACTATGCTACTATAAAGTATTTGCAACTAGGTACGGTATATCAACCTGATGCTTTAGAAAAATGGATCGCCGGCGAAACCAATACAATAAAATGGACAAACGAAGGCTGGTTATCAGCTAACATAAAATGCATTCTTAACTTTGAAACTCCGCAGCAAACCGAATATACAATTGCGCGAGGTTTTCTAATTACCAACCCCGAATATGTGTGGGAAATACCCGATACAATTCTTTCTTACCAATCAAAAATATTTGTTGAAAACGCGGCTGACACTACTCAAGCAATGGAGAGCGGAGTATTCAGGTTAAAACCTTATGTCCTTACAAAATTATATAGCGACTCAACCTACTATGCTTATGATAAAGCTCGTGACCAATGGGGTTTTAGTAATAATCAAGCAGATATGTGGCCTGCAAGCTGGTATAGTCAGTTTAACTATCAGGGGATTGATCCGTTTACAGGTATATCATATGATCAATTTGTGGGAGACAGTACCTTTGCAAAGTCCATATCTCGTTACCACCCTGACTGGGTTTCCTGGGTAAATACTTTTACGGTTGGTGCTTGTTATTATGATACGACTTATGGAATATATAAACCTACAGCAGTTTTAAAATGGTGGGCAAAGTCTAGAAATTGGGGCGGATCGTGTTTCGGAATAGCTGCATCAAATGCACTTGCCTTTGGATTCGGACAAGATTTTAGGCTTAAATATCCAACGTTTCCTGCTTTTGGAAATCCAATTTCTGTGGTATCGGGCAATGAGGTAAAAAAAGTTGTCAATGAATTATTTACTAACCAGTATGGTAATCCTTCAATTGCCAATGACCAAGTTAAGTATGAAATAATAACCCCGACCCAAACCCTTAACGAAATAAAGCAGATGCTGAAAGAGGATAACGCAATTGTAAAAACTCTATCAATCTATAATAATGGTCCGGGTAGTGGCGCGCACACAATTCTTGTTTATGGTTTGAAGCAGGACTCAATTCAACAAAACCTTTATTATGTTCACGTCTATGATAACTCGAATCCCTATTCAAGCAATCCTATCGTTATTGATACTACCGTCGACGGTGGAAATGGATGGTGGTCTTCAGATGACTGGACCGATTGGGGAGGAAATAGAAACATTTATCTTGAAGTACCGGCGAATAATTATTTATTCGGAGGATTTTTCCCTGTTGCATCGGTTCATAAATCGCCATCTATTCCTAATAAAAATACATCAGAAATTGATAACAGTTCTAAATCGCCATTTATTCTAAGTGCTAATACATTAGAGATTCATAACTCTCCTGAGGCATCTATAAGCATTATTGATTATCAGGGAAAGGTAACAGGATTCAATAATAATATTGTTCTTAATGAAATACCGGAATCCTTTCCCAGAATATTAAAAAATGGAAGCGAATCACCACCTTATGCTTATGAGCTTATAAACGACGAGTACTCGGTCATTATGAATAACTTTACAGCAGATACCATTGAAGCTTTTTTCTTCACCAGCAATAAATCATTTTCTTATGAAAGAAGCGGCGCTCTTCAAACACAAACAGACAGGTTATTCTTTGGTGGAGGGGTTTCTGTTACAAATCCTGATGCTCAGACAAAATCAGTAAAGCTTCTTAACATAATAAACGAAACAACTGAAGAAAGGGTTTTCATTCTTCGATCAATTGATCTTGCACAGAATGATTCTGTAAATATTAAAAACCCTAATAATGACAATCTTAAATTTATCTCTTATGGTTCGGCAAAGAACTACGATATTGAATTAAACTTTGCTGCAAAAACGGGATTGGGAAGATTTGTTGATTTTAATATTCCATTATCAGAAAATACATCACATACTTTTGTCCCAAACTGGACGGATATAACAAACAACGAGTTGATGGTGCTTGTTGATGTTGGTAACAACGGAACAATTGACGATACGCTGTACTTGCAGAATCAGGTAACTGGAATTGGCGATGATCAGGGCTCGCTGCTTTCACCGGACAGCTACAACTTAGCGCAGAATTATCCTAATCCATTCAATCCGGTAACAGCCATCCGTTATCAGCTACCTGTTAATAGTCATGTAATACTGAAAGTTTTTGATGTACTCGGCAGAGAAGTAGCAACGCTGGTCAACGACAATAAGAAACCAGGAAGTTACGATGTTGAATTCGACGCTACGAAGCTGCCGAGCGGCGTGTACTTCTATCGTTTAGAAGCGGTTGCTACAACTGATCACAACAAATCTTTCACGCAAGTGAAGAAAATGTTGCTTCTCAGATAACGATATGATAGAACAATAATCCAACTTCTGAGATTCAGAGTTAGCATTTTATTAACAGGTCCCATCCCGATACTGTAACAGTGTACGAGATGGGATTTGTTTTTATTAGTTGATTAAGGCTCAGATGTTCACTTTATCATCGGCACTTTCACGCTGAAATTCTTAGCATTCTCAATCGCACGCTCATAGCCCGCATCTGCATGGCGAATGATACCCATGCCCGGATCGTATGTGAGAACTCTCTCCAGCCGTTTTTCTGCTTCTTTTGTGCCATCAGCAACTACAACCATACCGGCATGTATCGACATACCAATACCAACACCGCCACCATGATGAACACTGACCCAGCTTGCACCGCCAACGGCATTAAGCAGGGCGTTCAAGATGGGCCAATCGGCAATGGCATCACTCCCATCTTTCATTTTTTCTGTCTCACGGTTTGGCGAAGCAACGGAGCCACAATCGAGATGATCTCTGCCTATAACAATCGGCGCTTTCACTTCACCTTTTGCAACCAAGTGGTTAAATATTTTTCCCATTTTCGCACGCTCACCATAGCCTAGCCAGCAAATACGGGCAGGAAGTCCTTGAAATTTCACTTCCTTCTGTGCTTTTTCAATCCATCGGCAAAGAGGTTTGTTGTCGGGAAATGTTTCGATCACAGCACGGTCGGTTCGGTAAATATCTTCCGGGTCACCTGAAAGCGCCGCCCAGCGGAACGGTCCTTTACCATCGCAGAAAAGCGGCCGTATATATTCCGGCACGAACCCGGGAATATCGAATGCGTTCTTCAATCCGTTCGCCAGCGCCTCACCGCGAATATTGTTACCATAGTCGAATGTAACTGCACCGCGATTCTTCAACTCAATCATTGCTTTCACATGTTCGACTATTGAAGCTCTTGACATTGTGATATATTTTTGGGGATTAGATTTGCGAAGCGCAAGCGCGTCTTCGTAAGATAATCCATACGGGACGTAACCGTTTAAAGTATCATGCGCAGAAGTTTGGTCGGTAAGAATGTCGGGTGTGATTCCTCTACGAACAAGCTCAGGCAGAACATCTGCGGCATTTCCAAGCAACGCAACCGAAATCGCTTCTTTCTTCAATCTTGCATCTTCAATCAATTGCAATGCTTCATCCAGACTTGTAGCCATCTTATTTACGTACTTTGTATTCAATCTTTTTTCAATTCTCAGACGATCTACTTCGATGGCAAGACAAGCCGCGCCGTTCATTGTTGCGGCAAGCGGTTGTGCGCCGCCCATACCGCCAAGTCCGGCGGTTAGTAAAAATTTTCCGGCAAGCGAGCTGCCAAAATATTTATCGGCGCAAGCGGCAAATGTTTCGTAAGTTCCCTGTAGAATGCCTTGCGATCCGATATAAATCCAACTGCCTGCTGTCATTTGTCCATACATTGTTAATCCTAAACTTTCAAGCCGACGGAACTCATCCCATGTTGCCCAATGCGGAACGAGCATGGAATTAGAAATCAGCACACGCGGTGCATTGAGATGCGTTCTGAAAATTCCGACTGGCTTGCCCGATTGCACGAGTAAAGTCTCATCATTCTCTAAATTTTTTAAACTGTTGATGATCGCTTCGTAACATTCCCAGTTGCGGGCGGCTTTTCCGGTTCCGCCGTAAACAATAAGTTCTTCCGGTTTTTCTGCAACTTCTGTGTCGAGGTTATTCATCAGCATCCGCATCGCCGCTTCCTGTATCCAGCCCTTGCACGTAAGCTGTTTTCCATATGGGGCTTTGATTGATTTTTTATCTACTAAATTCATTTATCAAGTACTCCAATTAATTTTTAATTTTGTCAGAACTGTCGATAGTCAATTGAAAATTTATTCAATAATCCAATACTCCACCACTCCATTATTCCACTTTCTACTCCGCCGTCATCGTTACGTCTCTGATGCTCGGCATTAGCAGAACGCTGTTCAAAAATACTTTGTTAAGATTTTCCCAGAAGAGGCGGAAGTTGGGATCGTCGGTGAAAAGCACGATGTTTCCCGATCCGTGCTGTTCATGGATTAGGAATGGGGTTTCTTCCAACATTTTCTCATTCTCTTTCGAAATGTATCCGCTGAGTCGCGGTGATTTAGTGTAAATGCCGACATTATATCCTTTTTCACTCAGCTCGAAAATTGTGTTTGTAGTTTTCAAAACTGTAATGATTGAATCGTACCCGAAACCAAGCGGATGCGAATTGTCTAACTTTACGCGCATCATGGTCCCCGGGATATATTCGAGGCGCTGTTTTCGCTCACGTTCTTCAACCGTCATGCGCTTCTCAAGTTCTTCATCCGAAAGCATTTCCTCTTTCTTCACGTCTTTTTTATCATCCTTCTTTTCATCTTTCTTATCATCCTTCTTTTTCTTCTCCTTGATTTTCACGCTCGAAATTTTCCCTACCGACGCAGAAGCGAATGCCGCCCCACCTTCGATACCGATAAACGTTCCGCCGCCAGCTATCCATGTTTTAATTTTCTGTACTGCGTTGGAATCAAGCTGGCTCTTGTAACCGTAGCCGTTACCCCAGTCATCGGGAAAAACTATAGCGGTGTAATCGTGAAGATCAATTGAGCGAAGTCGATCTAATTTCATCGGTACAAAATCTACTCCATAATCGTTATCGAACATCGACCAGATAGCACCGAACGATTCCGAAGAAACCGGCGAATTGGTAGCAACAATAATTTTAGGCTTTTTCAATCGCACAGCTCGGTCTGAGCCAAGATTGATTCCTTTTTCCGTATAACCGCTTTTCGCCGAATAGATGGTAATGTGATATTGCTTCGCTATTTTCTGCATTTGCTCATGTATATCTTTCGGGTTGGCGAGGATGGGAATTATTATCGAACCCCGTTCAAATTTCTCACCGTTGCTCGTAAACTGCCTGAGTGCAACATGCGCTTTATAATCGTGCTGCAGCAACTGGACAAGGGCTTTGATTGCATTGTTTGAATTCCATCTGAATACGTACGCATAGGTTGCGTTTTCGCTGTTGATATAACCATCGGGCGGGGTAATTGTTTCAATCTTTTCTGTCGGAACAGGAATCGGTTTGTTTGTCCAATATGTTTCAACTCCGTATGCTACCGGCAACGCCCACGTTGAGATATCATAAAAAAATGTATCGCTGATTGCAGGATCTTCTTCCATGAGCGACATGATGAGCCGATGAGCCGGCTGTTCAAGTGATATTATATAACTTTCTTTCGGGAATTTCTTCTTAATCCCTTCCTTTTGAAAATATGTTTTTATACCATCGAGCGAAAATTCCTTTTGTGCGCGAGTAAGCTCAATACCCTGTTGCTGGAGAAGTAATGCCATCTTTGCGGCTTTTGCTGGATCTTTTGTCGGATCTATGATGTAAGCTTTGAGCTGACCGTTGCGACCTTCGTCAATCGCATCTTTAAAAAACTGGTGAAAATCCTTCAACCGCTTTTCGCGGTTGTCTGCCGTGGTTTTCAGTGTTGCAAGTGATGTCGCAACATGATGGTCGAGGCGATCTTTGAGTGTAAGAATTGTTTCGTCGCTTCGTTTAACCCGGACACCTACCTGCCCGCCCTGCTCATAAGTCATGCCGATGGCACCGTTCAGTGAGGGCCACGAGTCGCCAAAACCGGGATAGAACAGATCAAAAATCTCGCCGCTCCAATAACTCCATCCTTTTGCATCGAATGCCGCCGCGTTTCCTTTGCCGTATAGCTCTCCCCATTCGATTGTATTCTTTGGAATGTGTTTGTTGACCGGCTTGAACGACGGGAAGAAAAAGTAAGAGCTATTATATCCCATCTCGTGAAAGTCGGCATGAACCTGCGGTTTCCATTCCTGATATATTTTAATACGTGTTTGTGTTTCTTTCTGAGTAAGCCACGCCCAATCGCGGTTAAGATCGAAGAAGTAATGATTAGAACGGCCTCCGGGCCAGTCTTCGCTGTGTTCGGCGGCGGCGCGGTCGTCAACCGGCGTTTTTCCGGCTCGAGTTATCTGAAAATTCACATACCGCTCATGACCATCGGGATTAAGAAGCGGATCGATGACTACCACAATTTTTTCGAGCATCGATTGTGTTTCAGAATCGGTGCGCGCGGCAAGCTCATACATAACATTAAGAGCGGCTTCCGTGCTTGATGCTTCGTTGCCATGAACCCCGTAAGAAAGCCATGCGACAGCCGGCGAAGATTTAATTATTCGATTTGCTTCCGCTTCGCTTATCATTCCCGGATCGGATAGTTTTTGGATGTTATTTTTTATTACGTCGAGATGGTCGAGATTATCGGCAGAACTGAACACGGCAAGATACAGCATTCTGCCTTCGTAAGTTTCACCATAGGTGAATACACGAACCCGGTTTGGAGCCGCGTCTTTGAGCGCGTAGATGTATTTTTCAATTTTCCAATGCGGCGTAAACTTTTCCCCAGACTCGTAACCGATAATTTGTTTTGGTGTCGGGATATTCCCATCATATGCCGGTTGAGCGATTAGCGTAAAAGTAAAAATTAAGAGAAGAAAAATGTATTTCATGCGGTTTCCTTTTATTTAGATTTATATGCAATAGCCGAAATTTCTACGTTCGCGTTGCGGGGAAGCGCCGCGACCTGAACGGTTGCGCGCGCCGGATAGTTGCCTTCGGCGAAATATCCGCCATAGACATTGTTCATCTTCGGATAATTCTTCATATCGGTTATGTACACGGTTGCTGAAATGACATTGGAAGAATCGCAGCCGGCTTTTTTTAGAATGTTCATAAGATTGGTCAGAACCTGCCGGGTTTCGATCTCAATGTTATCTTGGTTAAGCTCCCCCGTAATGGGATCAATCGCTATTTGCCCGGAAACGAAAAGAAAGTTGCCTACTTTCTGCGCCGGACTATACGGACCTATCACGTTTGCATCGGTAATTGCTGTTCGTTCCAGCGCGGACGCAAGCTCTTCTTTGACGATTTTCCGAATCTGTTCATCGCTTGGTTGACAGCCGGGGAATGTTATTCCTAAATAAATTATACTCGACAACAACAATATCATTTTACCCATAATATTTCCTTTTAATAGATATTTTCTCAAGCTCTAATAACTCACAACTCATAACCCATAACTCTTATCTTAAAGCTTATAACCAATCTTCCTTAAAAATTCTTTTCGATGCTTGATGTCGGCATCGGTTTCAATTCCTTTCGGTTTTATTCCGTCAATCACGCCAAGAATACCTCTACCCTGCGGGGTTTCAGCAACAATCACCTCAACCTGATTTGCGGTCGCGCAAAAGATGTTGCAAACTTCAGGGACGTTTTTAACAACATTCAGTATGTTCAGCGGGAAGCCGTTCTCCATAAAGATTATAAATGAATGTCCGCATCCAAGCTTCATGGCATTCTTTCGTGCGATCTCTATTAGGTTTTGATCGTTGCCGACGTACCTGACCAGCGCCGGACCGGACGATTCGCAGAACGCTAACCCAAACTTCATGCCCGGGTTTGTGGATATTATCGCTTCATATATGTCTTCAACGGTTTTAATAAAATGTGACTGACCCAGAATCAAATTCATGTCCGGGGGTTTCTCAATAGCAATTACCTGCAGATCCATAATCAACTCCTTTGAAATATTTTAAATGCTTATTCCGTTTCGATCAAAAAGCGGCCCGGTTTCTTTCTAAAAATTCATCTGTGTAAATTTGCAGAAACCGGATAAATTCATTGCTGCCGGGTGAACGATCGCGTTTCGCATCTCTTCTAAGATTAAGAGTTGTCATACAAAATCAGAGAAGACAAGATCGATCCTGATAACCTTAATCGAATGTTCCAATCAAATTTCGAATTTTTTCATCCAAAAATCAAATATTTACTGTACCTTAAAAAATTCTTCTTGCCTCCGCACGAATATTTCACTATCTTGAACTGTAAGCAGCAGTACTCCGTTTTTGTCCCGCTCGCAGAAAAATTTGCGTGCTGGCGGCGTAGCCACGATTTTGCGCCATAGCTGAAGATGTTTTCCCCGTGTCCGGTTCAGCCTCTTTTTTGAACATTCCACGAGGTCGGTCATCGCAGGCAGATCATCACTGTTAGATGATATGGGTATAAAACGAGTGATTGTGCGAGAAATGCGCACATCCATCTAAAGTTTTAAGCCTTAAAAGCACAAAATTCTGGCGGTACGGTTGGTGCCTATCCTGCGGTGGACAGAACCTCAGGTACATTATTGTAACATTTATTTGAAAGGATGTTCCATGGAAGAGGGTACCGTGAAATGGTTTAGTGGACCCAAGGGATACGGGTTTGTTTCACGTCAGAGCGGTGAAGATGTATTCGTTCACTTCAAAGCGATTACGGGCGACGGATATCGCGCACTCAACAAAGGTGATAAGGTCCAGTTTGACGTTGAACAGGGACCGAAGGGATTACAAGCAGCCAACGTTAAGAAGATTTAGGGCATAACTCCCAATATTGAACCCCAGACGGCTATTGAGCCGGCTGGGGTTTTTCTACATCATTATTATTAAGAGAGGAGATCGACAATTATGACACAAGGTACAGTGAAATTTTTCAATCCGACTAAAGGATTTGGTTTTATCACAACAGACCAAGGGGAAGAAATTTTCTTTCATAAGAGCAACGTAAAAAATACCGGCTTCCGCGATGTGCTGGTACAGGGAGATAAAGTTCAGTTTGAGGAAAAGGCAGAACAAAAAGGAAAGCGCGCTTACAACATTAGCCGCGTGTGACAAACCGACTCAAATAACAATTTCTAAACTAAAAAGTCCCGTATGTAAACGGGACTTTGTTTTTGGTAACATCTGTTTCCAACTTACCTTGCCCAGCAGGATCGGTTGCATAAATCTTCCGAGGTCACTGTCATATATTCTCGCACGGAAGTTGTGCGGGTTAATATCAAAATTCCCGCATAAAAGAATTGCGGGACAGGCAAACTCCTGCCCGGTAAAACGGTAGGGAATATTAACATTAATAGTGGAGCGACCGAGTTTTCCATACGAGTCATAGTCGTACGAAG
>JAGVIE010000055.1 GCA_020056225.1 Bacteroidota bacterium | reverse complement strand
TCTTCTTCTTCTGACTTGTTCTGCTTCCATTTCGGACTTCTCCTTTTCTCTAATATACTGGCTTTTCTCTCTGTCCGAAAATTAGGGGGAAGATCAGATCATATAAACCTGTAATTGACAGGCGATATAGATTAGAGCAAATTGTGGAGGCATACAAGTATGTTGAAACAGGACAAAAAATAGGTAATGTTGTAATAACGATGACCTAATGAATAGGATAGAAACACCAGCTACTAACAGCGGTTTGGCGCTATGGCGGGTGGCATGCTTCGTAGAAACATTTGTGCAAGCCCGAGCATTTGTGCTTCGTATGAACTTAAGTGCTGGAAATCCGCCACATTGCCAAGCCTTATACCGTTACCCTCCACCCAACTTCCTCAACACCGCTAAATTCATTTTGTCTTCTTTTAAATCTTCGCCCTTCGGTGTTTCTAATATTTTAGGAACAGCATTGAATCGTGCATCCTGCATCAGGAATCGAAATCCGGGTTTACCAATCATTCCCTTTCCGATATGTTCATGACGGTCAACCTTCGATCCTAAACCCTTCTTTGAATCGTTCAGATGGAATGCAGCCAATTTTTCAAATCCAACAATCTCATCGAACTCTTTAAATGTCTTCTCGTATCCTTCCTCTGTGCTTATGTCATACCCCGCGGCAAAGATATGGCATGTATCAATGCAGACAGCCATTCTCTTCGCCTCATCAACACCGTCGATAATCTCTTTGAGTTGCTCAAAACGGTAACCGAGCGAACTCCCCTGCCCTGCCGTAGTTTCCAGAACACTCAAAACCTGAAATCCTTTTGTTTTCTCATGTGCCCAATTAAGCGATTCAATTATTTTTATGATTCCCTCCATCTCCCCCGCTTTCATATGAGCGCCGGGATGAAAATTGAGATAGCTGATTCCAAGCATCTCACAACGATCTAGTTCGTCGAGAAATGCTTCACGCGATTTTTTTAGAATCGAGGGATCGACAGCACACAAATTAATGAGATACGAATCGTGCGCGACAACATGTTTTATGTTTGACTTCGATGCGGCAGTTTTGTAGTTTGCAATGTCTTCATCGGTTAGCGGTTTAGCGTGCCATTGGTTACTGCTCTTTGTAAAAATTTGGAGTGTTCTGCATCCTATGCTTTCTGCCCGCTCGAACGCTTTATATATTCCGCCCGCGATGGATTCGTGAGCGCCTATTAGTAAATCCTGATGTGAGATGTGGGATGTGCGATTTGCGGTCTGTTTGTTTGTCATTTGTCAATCGTTATTAGTCACATGTAATATTACAAACTTTAAAGTGAAGTGCAAGAATGGAAAAATTAGAAAAACTTTTCGGCAAGAAAAAGAAACTTGTTGTAGGATTAATGTCGGGGACATCTGCTGACGGAATTGACGCAGCGCTTGTAGAAATCACGAACAGCGGAACGAAATCAATCGTGCGGCAACTTGCTTTCAACACATATCCATACCCTGCTGGCTACAAACAATTCCTTCTGAAAAATTCCAATACACAGACTGCAAAATTGGATGATATCACCCGATTGGATATGTTAATTGCTTCTTTTTTTGCCGATGCAGTCAAAAATGTTATTCGTAAAGCCGGCCGTCATATCGGCGAAATCGATCTGATTGGTTCTCACGGGCAAACTATTCATCACCTCCCTGCTGCTACGAAAATGTTTGGCAAATCGATCCGTAGTACATTGCAAATTGGCAATACCTCTGCTATAGCGAAACTCACCGGGATTATAACCGTGGGAAATTTTCGTACCGGAGATATTGCTGTTGGAGGAACCGGTGCACCGCTGGTGCCGCTATATGATTACATAATTCTCCGCTCGCCAAAATTCGACCGCGCAATTTTGAATATAGGCGGTATCGCCAATATTACTTCTCTTCCGAAGAAATGTTCAATCAATCGAGTCCTGGCGTTCGATACAGGCCCGGGCAATATGCTCATAGATAGACTGATGTACCATCTATACAATAAACAATATGACAAGAAAGGCGAAATAGCATTAAGCGGAAAGATACTTCCCAGGATTTTATACAAGTTATCACAACATCCGTATCTCAAATTGAAGCCGCCGAAATCTACCGGCAGAGAAATGTTTGGAGATGAAATTGTCAAATCGATAATTCGTCAGTCTCATGGTAATAAGAAAAAAGATATCATCACAACAGTAGCTGAATTCACGGCGCTGAGTATTTACCAAAGTTATCTGATGTTCATAAAGCCTAAAAATAATATTCAGGAACTTATTGTCAGCGGCGGGGGCGTGCACAATCAATACATCATGGAAGCATTGAAAAGATACTTCAATCAGACAGATGTCAGAACAACAAGTGAATTAGGTATTTCAGTAGACGCGAAAGAGGCAGTCTGTTTCGCATTACTTGCGAATGAAACGATTTCCGGAAATCCCGGGAATGTACCTGGTGCTACCGGCGCAAACAGACAGACAATACTTGGAACAATCTGTTTACCATGAACAAGCTTTTTCTGAACAGTTAAAATCTTTCAAGATGATTTTAATACTCTCGCATGAAGAATAGACACAGGAAAATCCCTATAGCAGCAAACTGGATAATACGATATATGTTGAAATGCTTTTCTTTCAGATAATTCCAGCCCAAAGCCGATAAGAACATAGCTATAAATAAGCCTATGAAAATTCCGGTTGCCTGAAATAACGATAGATGATTCCCAAAAATTACCTGAAGATTTAGTTTTGGATTGACTACCGAGCCAAAAAGGAATAAGAGATGCAATACGTAAACAAAAAGCGATTCTATCCCAAGAACAATCCAAATCTTTCCCGGTTGCGGTAAACGCCGCGATAGATACCAGAAGGCGGCAAGAATAACCATCAGGGAGCCTGTACGGACGAGAAAATAATTCGGACTTGTGAACCAGTAGTTATACGTGGGATATACCTGAAAAGGCAATACATCAAATATATATCCGAAGATAATAAATATCATTCCAACTATTGCAAGCCAGAACATGAAAAAATTTTCACGTTTACACTCGGCGGCTATAAGAAATTCCCATGAGACTATCACCCCGGCATACAAAAACCCGACATAAGGGAAAATGGGAAATGGAGAACCGTGAAACCCGTTGAACATCTGCGCGATTGATGGCGAAAGAAATTTCAAAAAATCAATGTCCCATACGATTGGCGTCGTAAAACAGACAATGAAAATAGATGCAATCACCAGACTGTAAAATCTCGTTTCATATTTAAAGAAAAAGATCAGTCCATGCAGTGATAGTAAACCGATTCCTATGCAATGGAGTACGTCGAATTGAAAAAGTTGAAGATAATCGGTGAGAGTCCCCTCAAATAAAATCTTCCTCAAGGAAAAATATGGAAGATGGAGTGCAAGCCCGAGAAGAATAACGAGCAAAAGCCGCCTGATTCGTTTGGCAAGAGGCGGGTCCCAATGATGATATTCCTCCCATCTACGCCGCGTTGAGATAACAAACGTTAACCCGGCGCCGAAAAGAAAAGCTGGCGCACTCAAACCGTGAAAGAATTCATGAATTTGGAACCAGGGAGATTGCTGAATGTTGGAAGGGAGGAAAGTCCGAAAAACATGCCCTTCCAGCATTAATAATATTACGGCGCTCCGATATAAATCAATAAAGACATACCGCTGCTTGGGATTTTTACGATTAGGTTGCAAAAGTACAGATGTTTCCGGCATAATAAAATCATTAAACGGCGAGCACGCAGTTTATAGCAGTCGTGTTCACAATATCTTCTACACTGCATCCACGAGAAAGATCGAATGCAGGTTTATTCAAACCTTGCACAATCGGACCAATAGCCTCCGCGCCGCCAAGCCGCTGTGCCATTTTGTAACCGATGTTTCCGGCATTCAGATCCGGGAATATCAACACGTTGGCATTACCTACGATCGGACTTCCCGGCGCTTTCGATTTTGCGACCTTCGGCACTATGGCAGAATCAAGCTGCATCTCACCATCGATGATCAATCCCGGAGCTTTCCGCTTCACGATTGCGGTAGCTTGCTGAACTTTTTCAACAAACGGATGACTTGCACTTCCCTTAGTAGAAAATGACAGCATGGCAACTCGCGGTTCTTCGCTGCTAATTTTTTTATGATTCTCTGCCGTCGCTATCGCGATATCGGCAAGCTGTTCAACCGTTGGATCCGGCACAACCGCACAGTCTGCAAATGAAAATAGTTGATGAGGAAATACCATGACGAAAAAACTTGATACAACACTTATTCCTTCCTTCAAACCGATCACTTGAATACCGGCACGCAACACGTCACCTGTTGTTGAAAGCGATCCGGCAACACTGCCATTTGCCATTCCTTCACGTACCATCATCGCACCAAAAAATAAAGGATGCCTCATAGTTTCTTTAGCGTTGGTAACCGATATCGCTTTATGTTTTCTCAGATTGAAAAATATGTGAGAGAAATCGCTCAGCTTTTCCGAATTATCCGGATTGATAATTCGAATATTGTTAATTGAAATATTCTGGGCTGCTGCCTTCGAGCGGATTTGATCTTCATTTCCGATCAGAATCGGATTAGCGATACCATCATCGATTAGAATACGGGCGGCTTTCATTACTCTCTCATCTAATGCATCAGGAAATACAATCGTTCTTTTATTTTTTTTTGCTTGTTCTTTTACGGAAGTCATTAATTGTGTGGGTATCATTTGATTATTGCTCTTAGAAGTTGTTAAGTTAGAGGTATAATAAATTTAAGTGATATTAAGTTCGGTTTTTTTTGTGGAAAAAGCAAAATATTGATCAACCATTTTAACTCTTGACTGACTGATATACTAACGCTATTATAAATGATCCTATATAGAACTTATTTACTTCAAGATTTATCGCTCGACTACATAAATCTACCTTAATTCTGCCTTTCTGTCACAAGATATTAAATTCCTTTAATTCGAATTGAGAACCTTGATTCTCTGCCACTATTTCAGTATCTTAATATGCACTAATTATGAAATGTTTACTTTCCATGCCACATTTGAATAAAAAAGTCTATCTCGAAACATATGGATGTCAGATGAATATGGCAGACTCAGAAATTGTTCTGGGCTTGCTAAATGAAAAGGGTTGTGTTCTTACTGAAGATATCGAAGAAGCTGATTTGATTTTGGTAAATACCTGTAGTGTGCGCGAACATGCTGAACAACGGATATACGGTCGACTCGGTGAATTCAAATCGATAAAAAATAAAAAACCCGAAATAATTGTCGGAGTTTTGGGCTGTATGGCAGAGCGGTTACGCGAAAAATTAGCAGGCGAGAAAGCCAAAGGAGTTGGTGAACAGGTTGATATAATCGTCGGACCGGATGAATATCGAAAACTACCTGAGCTTGTGGCAAAATCATGGCACGGTGAACGTGGCATTGCAGTTCAACTCTCGCGTATCGAAACCTATGACGATGTGGCGCCGCTTAGAACGAACGGTGTCAGCGCGTGGATTTCAGTCATGCGGGGATGCGATAAATTCTGCTCGTTCTGTGTTGTACCGTTCACGCGCGGAAGAGAACGAAGCCGTCCATTAGCCAGCATCTTGCAGGAAGTTGAAACGCTATCGTCACGGGGATTCAAAGAAGTAACTTTGCTGGGGCAGAATGTCAATTCATACCGTGATAAGAATTATGATTTTGCCGACTTGCTAAAATTTGTTGCAGAAGTTGATAATACGATCCGAATAAGGTTCGTGACTTCTCATCCCCAGGACATGTCTGATAAACTTATTGAAACAATAGCAGAACACAAAAACATCTGCAAATATATTCATTTGCCTGTCCAATCCGGGTCTGATCGTATACTTGAGCTGATGAATCGCAACTACAGCAGCAAGCACTATCTCAACCTGCTCGGCAGGATTAAATCGTTAATCCCCGATGTATGTTTGTCAACCGATATCATCACCGGATATCCTACAGAGACTGAAGATGATCATCGTCGTACATTAGACATTTTGGAAAACGTTCAGTTCGACGGCGCCTTCATGTTCAAATATTCTCCACGTGAAAATACTCCATCTTTCAAGATGGCGGATGATGTGCCGGACGAGATCAAAGCGAGCCGTATTAATGAGATAATACAACTTCAGAGCAAAGCTTCACTAATAAACAACAGCAAACATATTGGACAGATTCTCGAAGTATTGGTCGAAGGAGAAAGTAAGAAATCATCTTCCGAGTGGTATGGAAGAACCGGAGGAAATAAAATTGTAATCTTTCCGAAAAGCAATCTTACTGCCGGAGATTATATCATGGTGAATATTGAACGAGCAAATTCAGCAACATTATTTGGATCGATCCAAAAATCAATCGTATTGGAGGATGCCGCATGAAAAATATAAATTCCATAATCGTGACTTCTGCACTGTTAGCGATGGTTCTAACTTCATTGCTCACTGTTCGAAGTTCATTGCTTCTTGCCCAATCAAACGACAATGAAGTGCGAACAGCCATAGAGAAATTAGATCAGGGGCAAACCGAAGAAGTCAGGAAACAACTTCCCGACCTCGTATCGAAATATCAAAATACCCCGGGCGTGATGTTCCTTCAAGGACGGCTGGCAACAGACGGCATTGAAGCCGTAAAATTTTATCAGGGTGTGGTTGATAACTTCTCGAAAAGTGAATGGGCTGACGACGCACTTTACAGAATCTATCAATACTATTATTCATTAGGTTTATACCGGACTGCAGATCTTAAATTGCAGCAACTAAAGAAAGATTATCCAAACTCATCTTACATCACAGGTAACAGTGAAACAAAACAACCTGAGCAAGAGGAAAAGCCTGTAAAATTGCCCGAAAAAGAAATTGTTGCCGTTGACACATCGGAAGTTTCCAAACCTGAACCCAAACAAGATCAGTTACCGATCGAGCCAAGTTCTCCAGGAAAACCATATACAGTGCAGGCAGGCGCATTCACGACAATCGCGAATGCGGAAAAACGAAAAGCATTTTTCGACGACTTAGGTTACCCGGTTGAAATAACGAACAAAATCAGGAATGGTAAAAATCTTTATCTCGTATGGGTCGGAAGTTTTAAAACTGTTGAAGATGCGCGGAGCATAGTGCGTGAAATTAAAAGAAAATACAAACTTGATTCGATGATTGTAGAAAGGTATTAAGCATTGGATCAGATTCAACAGCAGTATGGAATAATAGGCGATTCGGTTGAGATAAAAGAAATACTCAATGTAATCCGGCAAGTAGCGCCTACCGATATTACCGTTCTGATTACAGGTGAAAGCGGCACCGGCAAAGAAGTAATAGCCAAAGCGATTCATCATCTAAGCAAGCGCGCCTCGAAACCAATGATATCTGTGAATGCAGGCGCAATTCCGGAAGGCATTATCGAGAGTGAATTATTCGGACATGAGAAAGGCGCGTTTACAGGCGCAGGCGAAACTCGAAAAGGTTACTTTGAGCTAGCGGATGGTGGAACGATGTTCCTCGATGAGATTGGGGAACTGCCTATCGGAACTCAGGTAAAACTTCTACGCGTATTGGAAAATGGCGAGTACATGAAAGTCGGCTCTGCATTACCGAGAAAAGTCGATGTTCGTATTATTGCCGCTACCAACAAAGATTTAGAGTCGGAGGTGAGGCATAATAACTTTCGTTCAGATCTGTATTTCCGTCTACGTTCAGTCAACATTCCAATTCCGCCGCTTCGTGAACGTCGAGACGATATTATGCTGTTCACTGAAGAGTTTGCAAAACAAGTTTGTGAAAAGAATAAAATTTCCTTCAGCGGTCTCACAGAAGAGGCGAAGGAATTAATGAAAAACTATTATTGGCCCGGCAACGTTCGGGAACTTCGCAATGTAATAGAAAGTATGCTTGTTATTGAGAGAGGAAGACGCATGGATGCAATCGACATCAGAAAATATTTAAGAGATCACCGTGATGATAACAGAAATTTGCCGGTCTTTACAAATAAAAGTCTCGATCAGGCTGAACGAGAATTAATCCTCCGTGCGCTGCTCGAGATGAAAAGCGACATAATGGAAATCAAAAATGTACTGAACCAGCAGCAAATTAATCCTTTGAATTCGCATTTTGTTGAAGCTTCATTTGATACTACCAACCATGACGCGAACTCATCTATTGAACCGGTCGAAGTAGTCGAACGGCGCGCGATTATCAGCGCTCTCGATCGCTTTAAAGGCAATCGCCGTCTCGCATCCAAGGCATTGAATATCAGCGAGCGCACCTTATATCGTAAAATTAAGGAGTACAGATTGGAACATCAGGCATGAAGATCGTTCCGATAATAATCATCTTATTTGTATTTGCCGGATGTTATTCCTTTACAGGATCATCAGTACCTGTTCATCTAAAAACAATTGCCATTCCATTATTCGACGATCAGAGCGGAAGCGGCGAACCTGGATTAAGAGAAAAATTGACGAATAAGTTGATTGAAAAATTTCGGCAGGACAACAGTCTTGAAATTGCCGATAGGACGAATGCCGACTGCGCTCTTGAAGGTACTATCCTCTCAATGATCGATCAACCTCAGGTCGTTACAGCAGGTGAAACGGTCAGTAAACGACGACTCACCATCTCGGTGAAGGTTATCTTTCAAGATATGAAACTCAAGAAAAAAGTTTGGGAAAAACAATTTTCGGAATGGTCAGATTATCAATTAGGCGGCGACATCACCGAGCGCGATTCGAGCATCAATGCGGCGAATGATAAACTCTCGGACGATATTTTGTTAGATACTGTTTCGGGATGGTAATAAAATAATGCATTCAATATTAAATATATTTCGAAATTATAAAGGTTAAAATTATCTACATGCAAGATTACATAATAGGCGCATACTTTGTTTCTTTAACGATCTTATTCCTCTTCGGTTCGAGCGGATTCATCATGATATATTATTATCTCAAACACAGGAACAAGCGGCATGAACCGGCTGGCAATTTGAAAGAATATCCGATGGTCACTCTGCAGCTTCCACTCTACAATGAATACTACGTTGTTGAGCGGCTCTTGAAAGCGGCATGCGCTATGGATTACCCGAAGGACAAACTTGAAATCCAGGTTCTCGATGATTCTACGGATGAAACAATTGCGACTGTGGCAAATCTCGTCGAACATTATCGCCAAAGCGGATTCGACATAAATCATGTACGAAGAGATTCTCGAACCGGCTTCAAAGCGGGCGCACTTAAGGAAGGTCTGAAAACTGCAAAAGGTGAATTTATAGCTATCTTCGATGCTGATTTTGTGCCATCGCCTGATTTTTTTGAGAAAACACTTCCATATTTTTACATGGATTCGAATATCGGCTTAGTTCAAACACGATGGGAACATTTGAACAGCGAATATTCATTCTTAACCAGAGTGCAGGCAATGGCGCTCGATGGGCATTTCGTAATTGAACAAAACGTACGTAACAAAGCGGGGTTCTTCATTAATTTCAACGGCACAGGCGGTATCTGGCGCAAAGAATGCATACTCGACGCGGGAAACTGGGAAGCCGATACTTTGACGGAAGATCTCGATTTAAGCTATCGTGCCCAGCTCCGCGGTTGGAAATTTAAATTTTTGAATGATGTAACTTCACCGGCAGAATTACCATCCGAGATCAACGCGCTTAAATCTCAGCAATTCCGCTGGACAAAAGGCGCGATTGAAACCGCGCGCAAAATACTTCCAAAAGTTTGGAAATCGGATATTTCTCTTGAGAAAAAAATCCACGCAACCTTTCATCTTTCGAATAATATTGTGTTTCCATTCATCCTGGCAGCGGGTATTCTTAATGTTCCCCTTATCTTTATTAAACATCAAGGTGGATACGAAACTTATTTTTCCATTATGGCAGTTTTCGTTTTTGCTTTTATCGGCTCATTCCTGTTCTATCTCTATTCACAAAAGGATGTTTATAAAGACTGGCAACGGCGAATGCTGCTCTTCCCGCTATTCATGGCAGGAAGCATGGGATTTGCAGTCAATAATACAAAAGCAGTTATTGAAGGTCTGATCAAGAAGAAATCTGAGTTCGTCAGAACGCCTAAATATTCGGTCGTGGATAAAAAAGATAATTGGCTTGATAAAAAATATGTTTTGAAAAAATTTAATTACACAGTCATAATCGAATTGCTCTTAGCGCTTTATTGTCTGTTTGGGGTTGCGGCATCAATCTATTATCTTGAACTTGCCGCTGTACCATTTCAGCTGCTCTTCTCGATGGGCTTTGGATTGGTCGCTTGGCTTTCGATAAAACACGCTTGGTTGGCGCGAAAACTATCAGCCGGGAAATAACTAACTGCCAATGAAACGAGATCGCGCTTGATAATGGATACTGAACAATTAGAATCGAAATTATCCCGTCGGCTTCATACTCCGCTGTTTGCCCGGTTGGCTTCAGAATATCTTTCCTCCAGCAGAATAACCGAAGCCAGAAATCTTTGTATTGCCGGGATTGAAAAATATCCGTCATACTCAACGCCGTATCTCTTGTTAGCAAAATGTTATGAGACTGAAAATAATCTTCCTTCGGCACTTGAATCTATCCAACATGCTAAAGCGTTAAATCCAAATTCACAGGTTATCTGTGAGTATTACTCAAAAATTGAAAACTATCTTTCCGACTCTTCTGCAAAATACACGGAACTTCAGAATCCGGAATTGACCGAAACAATCGGTAGCGGGGAATTTAATCAAAAATCCGAGGCAATTGTTCAGGATCAATCGGAAATTGAATCCAATCCGCAAGACTTAAGTCCGGTGGAAGAAATGCCATTGAGTGTGCAGGAAAATCAAATTTTCTTACTCCAGGATGATCTCCTGGTTGACGGTATAGCTAAAACATCAGAGGAGGAAGATGTACCGGCGACTGATGTAGATACCCGGAATGAACCGACTCTCATTAATGAACAAGCCGCTGACTTCTTAGGCGAAGGAACAAATATCATTACGCCTGAGCCGATACTTGCCATGAATGATTTAGTTGTTATTCCTGAGGAAAATACTGAGGTAATAGATACCGCGCCTGACAAACAAGATGAAACGGTAGAGACTGAGAGTGGCGAATCAATTATTATTAGTGAAGAAAGCGCTGAACCTGTGATTCAGGAAGCGGCTGAGATTCCCGATCAGATTGAAGATAAATCTGAAATAAATCAACCTTCGTTGGACGTTGAACAGGTTTCTCTAAGACAATCTGATATTAATGAGCATCAGTATATCGAACAACAAGACGAACAACCGCTAACATCCACACCGGATCAAGAATCGGATGTTTCTATACAAGAATTACCTATTTCGTATGAGGAATCTGTTACTTCTCCTGTAAAACAGGATGAATTTTTGAATTCAGCAAATATCGACACGCCTCCACCACTAGATACACATGATGATGACGGAAGAATCGTCAGTAAGACGCTTGCAGAAATATACGCGGCTCAGGGTGAATATAACGAAGCAATAATCACTTACCAATTATTAAAACAATTACATCCCCAGAATAGTGAAAAGATAGACGCGCGAATCGGTGAGCTGGAAAATAAAGCAGGTAATAAATCGGAAGGTTAAAATCTGGCGGGAACAGTATTGCAAATAGAAAAAACCCCGAGTATCGCTCGGGGTTTTTGGGTAATAATCTTACAATCTACTTGATAGAAGTAACGTACTTAGTCAGGCTGGATTTTTTATTTGCAGCATTGTTCTGATGGATAATACCTTTAGCAGCAAGCTGATCGAGCAATTTGAATGCTTTTTTCAACTCAGTCTGTGCCTTATCTTTATCTTTTAACTCCCGAACTTTCTTAACTGCAGTTTTCATTTTCGACATATATGCCCTGTTTCGAGCACGCCTGCCTACTGCCTTACGTGCCTGTCGTTCTGCTGAGAGATGTTGTGCCATTTACCTGTTTCCTATAAATAATTGATTAAAATCTGTATTAATATAATGAATATTTTTAATACTATCAATTAAAATAATGTATAACTCAAACCCAGGGCGATTGTCTCTTTGATCTGAGTTCTGGGAGTAACACGCTTCTCATTGATCAACTGAACATTGAACATCGCAGTTATATAGTTGTTTACTTTGGCGGTGAGCGCGATATTGTCGCGCATAACTATCTCATCGAATCGTTTAAATGGCGCGAACATTTCTAATTTCATCGTAAACAGTACGTTATCATCTAACTGCCACTCTACATCTGTGACCGATTCCATACCGCCATCGACGGATACCTTCTCAATTTTATCTTTTGTCTCTGGGTTATCACTGTACAGGTTAAATTTATTTGTACTAATCTCACGAAGAGCAAAACCGAGGCGGGTCTTGATCCCCTTAATAGGTTGGTAACCAACACCGGCGCTTTGTGTAAGATAACCCGGATCAAAGAAGGCAGACACCTGTACTGCGCTGTCAGCCTTCGGATACATATACCCTTTTGCGAATTGAGTTTTCATGGTTGCCGCCGCATAAGGATTGATTAATGTTCCAAGTTTATATGTGAAAACAGTCGAGAGATCTATGATGTCATCAGCTTTTCGTAATCCCTGGCTGCTTAGGCGTGTTTGTCCGAAAGCAAATTTATATGTATTCGTCCAGTTGAAATTTTCTTCATCATCAATCGACTTTCCATCTGCAAAGATCGTATATGCAAGTGCGTTCTCACCACCTTGCGCCCAATCGGTAAACCCGACTTGAGTCAACGTCAATCCGGCAACTAAACCGTGTTTCCATCCATACTCCGGTACAGGTTGTGCAGTTTGAGCCAACGATAAAGCGCTTAATGGAAGTATGCCAATTAGAAAGAATAATATTTTTTTCATCTAAACTCCTCTAAATTATTTCTTTGCAACTTTTTCTTCTTTTAGAACTTTTTTTGCAAAATAGAAAACGACCCATGCTACAATCAAGAAATCTATTGCTGCACCAAGGAAAGGTCCTAACAGGAAATGAAAAGGACCAATATCAAGTGTAGCAGTTCGCCATTCGCCGCCGGGGATAAAAAACGTAATAATGGGCATCAGTATGCCTTCAACTGTAGCACTAATCAGTGCGTTTAATTTGCCACCTATTATCACTGCTATCGCCAAGCCTATAACACCATACTGTTTCAAAAAATCTAGGAATTCTTTCAACATGGCTATTTTCTCCGATATTATGATTGAGTAAGTGAATTATGTCTGGAAATATAATACCTGTTCACGAAACATCCAAACAAGGAGTCGATTTGCTTTATTTTCAGGTAACTGTTATATTAGATGCAAGAATCCGTTAGGGGTGTCCAAATCTAAAAAGATGGACTGAGATAACACCCTTGAACCTGATCTGGATAATACCAGCGTAGGGAAATGGATGTTAGGTTTTTTTAACGCCGTTTTTCCGATTCTTTTTACGCTGGGGAATCAGGAAAACGGCGTTAATATTTTACAATCGTTGGAGATTTACTTATGAAACTTATAACATTTATTCTTTTTATTCTTTTATGTGTCCCGATTTTATCTTCACAAGAAATCACATCGGTGGAGAACGATACGATATTTTACATGTCACCGGTTATCATAGTACCGACACAAGCATATGAACGAGAAACGCCTGTGACTTTTTCCGATATAACTCAGAAACAACTGACACAGCGATATTTTGCTCAGGACGTTCCGGTTTTATTATCGGAACTTCCCTCCGTTACTTTTTATTCTGAAAACGGTAACGGTACAGGTTATAGTTACATGAATCTGCGTGGGTTCGACCAACGGAGACTCTCGATAATGGTAAATGGTATTCCTCAAAACGATCCGGAAGATCATCAAGTCTATTGGATCGATATGCCGGACATCTTTGCCTTCACACAAAGCGTTCAGGTTCAACGCGGTGCGGGAAGTTCGTTTTATGGACCACCGGCAATCGGCGGATCGGTAAATATCATAACCACACCTTTCAGTATGCAACCGAAGATTTCTCTTGGCAGCGGATTTGGATTTCAGGAATTTGGCGGAAATAATACTATTAAGATGAACGTTAGGAAATATTCAGCTGGATTCTCGTCCGGACTTATTAATGAGCGATATGTACTCACGGGGAATATTTCTAAAATAACAAGCGATGGCTATCGGGAAAACTCTTGGGCAAATATGAGCAGCTATTTTATCGGCGCAGCTCGTTTCGATGAAAATATGTCGACTCGCATTAATATTTATGGCGGACCGATCAGCGACGGGCTTGCCTATATAGGACTTCCTAAATACTATAACGAAGATAAGCAACTTCGCCGCTCTAATTACAGTTATTGGGAATACGACACCACCGGAAGGCAAGTCGGTTATTATACCGAACAAAAACCTCAAGCTGTTGAGAACTTTACACAACCTCATTACGAAATCCTCAACGAGTGGCAACCTTCTTCAAAGATAACAGTGTTCAATACATTCTTTCACATCCATGGCGAGGGCTATTACGATTACGACGGCGATTGGCTCTGGTATGATAACTCCGCACTGTCTTGGTTCCATAATATAGTCGGATATGATTCGACTTTTGGCACCTCAAAATTTCCATCGATCCTGTTAAGAGGTTACGTTCAGAATAACCAATGGGGATGGCTGCCCCGTGTCGAGATCCAACATAAAAACGGCAAATTGACTATAGGTGGTGAGCTTCGTTTCCATCGTTCTACGCATTGGGGAAAAATTCCATTTGCAACAGAATATCCAACCTCAACATTCGATCCCGATTTCCATTTCTACGAATATAATGGACGGAAAGACATCTTCTCACTTTACGTTCAAGAACTTTATCATCCTGATGAGGCAACTACAGTGATGGCGGAACTCCAGCTTGCAGTCAATCGATACGGAATTTATAACGAGAAATTCCTCGGAAATAATTTTGATTTGAACTATCTTTTTGTCAACCCGCGGCTTGGAATTAATCGGAATTTCTCGGAAGAATTTAATGGATACGTTTCTCTTGGGTACACATCACGAGAGCCACGATTAAGGAATTTATATGCGGCAGAAGATGCATGGACAGGATCAATCCCCAAATTTGAGACTGTGACTTCCGCATCGGTCGCACATTACAATTTCGATAAACCAATTGCGCAGCCTGAACATCTTTTCGATCTTGAGATAGGCGGCAGTTACATATTTAACGGTGGAAAAGTTTCCTCAAATGTCTATTGGATGGAATTCGATAATGAGCTGGTTAAAAGCGGAGAGATAGACGTTTTCGGTTCTTCGGTACTCGTAAACGCAAAACGTACACGGCATGTAGGGTTTGAATTTGAAGGCAGCTATAAAATAACTACCGAACTTGAGGTGAGCGGTACGATGACCCTTTCGGTAAACAAAATAATCCATCACGAACTTTACGATACTAAAGCATCTATCTATCGAGTTCTTGATGGGAACCCTATTGCAGGTTTTCCGGATGTTCTCGGCAATGTACGATTGAGTTATGGAAACGATAACAGATCCATTTCACTTCTCATCCGGTATGTTGGTCCCTTTTATACCGATAATCTTCACAACGAAGAGAACAAAGTCGATGGCTACGCTGTTACAAATCTTGATGCATCAGTTAAATTACCCACATTCCTAACGAACACCGAATTACTCTTAACCGGCAAGATTCATAATCTCTTGAATAATCTCTATATTGCAAGTGGAGAAGGGAAATCGTTTTTCCCTGCATCTGAAAGAAATTATTCTTTGGGTATAGCTTTAAATTTATAATGCATGCACTCATCATCGCAAATGGATCATTACCCAACCCGGACTTCGTTCGGGCACTGACGAAATATGCAAATATCATTGTTTGCGCAGATGGAGGCGCCAACCACGCGCAAGCATTAGGAATAAAACCTGATATCATACTTGGTGATTTTGATTCTATACTCCATTCTACACAACTGCACTTCCGGGATGTTGAGCAATTATTTATCCAGGATCAAAATAATACCGATCTTGAGAAAGCGATTCTTTACTGCATAGAACACTCCGTCTCTTCCGTAGACATCATCGGCGCGTCGGGTGATCGGATAGATCATACAACCGGCAGTTTGGGATGTTTCAAAAAATATGGCGGGAAAATTCATATCCGCATGATTGATTCAATGGGTGAATTGACCTTGATCCGAAAAGAAATCCATCTGGAAATGCGGGAAGGTGAGAAGATTTCCCTGATACCGCTCGATCGCTGCACTGGGATTACCACAACAAATCTTAAATATGCTCTTAACAACGACACACTTGAATTGGGTGTCAGGGAAGGTATCAGCAATGAAGCAACATCCCAACAAGTATCGATTCGGATTGAAACCGGAATACTGCTTATGTATCGGTTTCACGGTTTACCATGGTTATCACCCCAAGGCAAACACTTATCTTGATGTAAAAACAGTATGATCCATCTCTCACCTCCGGATATCATAGTTATTATTTTGTATCTCGCCGCGGTACTGTTCGTTGGATATAGAGCAACAAGGAAAGCAAAGGCATCCGAGGAAGACTTTCTTCTTGCAGGTCGTTCATTGACACTTCCAATATTCATCATGACACTCGTATCAACCTGGTATGGTGGGATTTTAGGAGTCGGGGAATTCTCATATCGTTATGGGATTTCAAACTGGTTTATTCAAGGACTTCCTTACTACATTTTTGCCGCGATCTTCGCGCTCTTCCTTGCCAAGAAAATACGCGCGACCAATCTTTACAGCATTCCTGACAAGCTCGAATTAGCATACGATAGAAAAACTGCCATTCTCGGTTCTGTGCTAACTTTCATATTGATGACACCGGCACCGTACATTTTGATGTTGAGTGTATTTCTCCAGATGATCTTCGGATGGAATCTATTTGTCAGTCTGATCGTGACTGCTATTGTCGCTATCTCATATCTGTATTGGGGTGGATTTCGTGCCGATGTTCAAACAGACGTGCTGGAATTTATTTTGATGTTTGTCGGATTTGCTGTTATCATACCGTTCTCGTTCACTAAGTTCGGTGGTTTTGAATTTCTGAAAGCAAATTTACCGCCGTTGCATCTCACATGGCATGGAGGAAATTCCGCACAGTATATCATCGTCTGGTTTTTCATAGCACTGTGGACTCTGGTTGATCCTGCATTCCACCAACGCTGCTACGCGGCAAAAGACGGGAAGGTTGCTCAACGAGGGATTCTCATCTCGATCATCTTCTGGTTCATATTTGATTTTATGACAGCTACTGCCGGGCTTTATGCTCGCGCAGCGCTACCAAATCTTGCCGACCCTATGATGTCGTACCCAATGCTTGCAGAAGCGGTTCTCCCGCCAATCGCCAAGGGAATGTTTTATGTCGGGATGCTCGCTACTATCATGTCAACGTTGAATACACTTGCATTTGTCTCAGCACAAACGTTAGGAAGAGACATTTTCGGGAGATTGTGGACTGCGAATCGCGGATTTCAGATTGAAAGCGGATTGTCAAAACAAAGCGAACGCACCTCGCACATCTCATATCGGACATCAAGCATCGCCACGACGTGGACTAAAGTTGGTCTCGTCATTTCGTTTCTCCTCTCCGTTGCAATTGCCCTTCTAATTCCAAGTGTAATCCAGCTTTGGTACACCATTGGCACAGTGGTAATTCCTGGATTGCTTGTGCCATTGATGGCAAGTTACTTCGAACGATTGCGAATTTCATCACGCTACGCTTTCCTTGCCATGCTGTTCGGATGGCTGACATCTCTTAGTTGGTTGATTACAGGATATTTGAATGGTAACTCAGGCAATTACCCTCTTGGTATTGAACCGATGTACCCTGGGCTTGGTGTTTCATTTTTTATTTGGACTGTAGGAAGAATCCAGGACACACATAAAGTATAAAATCAAATAGTACATCTGAAGTGCAACTTACTCTAAGTGCGACTTACTTTCAGGTTAGACTCAGGATTGTATGTGAGTTATACAATTTAAAATATATCTTGGTTAAGGCTGGCTTACCAAACCAAGTTCAACCATTTTCCCGACGTCGGCAAAATGGTCTTCAACTGATTGCCCTGATTTTAAACAAGCGATCTTTGCTTTATCAATTACCTGTATGAAATTATCCCATTTCGTATAACCTAAAAGTTCCTGCAAATCACGTGCTGACCAGCATTCGATCTCTTCAACTTGCCTGACAGCCGTTTCAAACGACTCGGTGAGTTTGTGGATAATCTCTGTTTTCATAAATGTCCTTTCTTGACAGCTCTATTTGTCTTCCGTACTCTTTTCCAATAGACGAGACGAGCCTGCCTGCCGGTCAGGCAGGTCTTCCACAATCTTCATCTCCTCCTCTACTTCAACCCATACTACTTGTACACTAATTGGTCGATCTCTCGCTCCAACGCCATCATTAGTACCCCCAATTCTCATGTCGTAAAGGAAACCTGTTGAGTTGATCTCTCAGCGATCGCCAATTTGGGAGAAACTCATTCATATAACCAATGAACTTCCCATTATGGTTTCGCTCCAACAAGTGAACCATCTCGTGAACGACAATGTACTCCAAACACTGAACTGGCTTTTTCGCCAGCTCAAGGTTTATCCAGATTCGATGCGCTCTCGTATTGCATGTACCCCACTTGGTTTTCATCTTCTTGACACCCCACTCTGAAACCTGCACTCCCATGATTGGTTCCCATTTCGAGATGAGCGGAGGAACGAGTGTCTTGAGTTCCTTGCGATACCATTCCCGGAGGATCTTCTCACATGTTGATCGATTGACACCTTCGGGCACATAGAAATCGATGGCTGGTTTGCCATTGATGACAACCCGGGCAGGGCCATCATGGATAATCACATTCAGGAGGTAACGTCTTCCGAGGAAGTAATGGCTTTCCCGCGAGACAAACTCACGAGCGGATTGACGCTCCTGGGCTGTAAGTCTCTTCTGTTGCCTTCGTATCCACCCTAACCGAGACGCCACCGCCAGACGTACTGCTTCATTATCTACGCGCAATGGTACGGCCACTCGTACCCGGCCATTTGGGGGATAGACAGCGAGATGCAGATTCTTGATGTTCTTCCGAACAACTTCAACCGCAAGTCTTCCTATTCTCAGCTTGGCCATCTCAATATTCTATTTGGTTCTTTACGATGTCAAGAATGCGATCCGTCATTTGCTCATCGTTGAGCACTTTCCTGATTGCGTAACGAACTTTCTTCAGCTTGATCGGATGCGCTCGAAATTCGTCTTCTTTGTTAGCAACGACCGCCTCATGCACTGCCATGGCAAGGTGCTCGTTCTTGTCGAGATTGTCGTAGAGAGCACGCTTTGCGTTTGTGTTAAGAGATGTTGGGTAGTTTGTACCGCCAGCCGGGTTCTTTACCTTCTTCGTCAACTCAACAATCCGTGCAAGGTACTTCTCGTATTCGATCTTCTGTTGTCTGCGTTCCTGAATAAGTGCATCGAGCAGTTCGGACATTTTTTCGTAGTACTTCGGATTAACGGGCTGTTCGTCGACGATTACTCTGCGGATGTTGTTCTCAATAGTCTCTGCCGTCGCTTCTTTGTTTTGACGAATGCCTCTCGGTAGTTCGTTCAGTGCATCCACCCCCCGTTCGACGATAAGCTGAACAAGAGTCATGTCATCAAAAGCTGAAATTTTCTCGCTCTCTTCAGCACGAATATACGTGTCGATCAGGTGGCGCATCGCAGGTTCGTACATTTTCAGGTCAATGTAATCACCGCTGGCAAGTTTCACTTCGTTGCGGACACTTTCAAAATGTTCAACTTCCTTCTTGATCTTCTCAGCCTCAGCTGAAGAATAGCCTGCCCCGTCCATCTCATTGGCAAGATTGGCGTATGCACGTAAGAGCGACGCAACTGCTTTGTAAAGCGTTAATCTCTTGTTTTCGTTTTCTTTCAACTCCTCTTTGTCTGAGGTATCTTTAGCACAAAAGTAGCGCAAATTTTTTGGAGTATCCTTTGGAGGTTCAACCGGTTCGCACAATGCCTTCACGGTTTCAAGTGCCAGCTCCAATTGTTCTTTGGCCTTCTCCAGCCGATTGCTCAGTAGTCCCGCAACATCTTCTTTGTCATAACCATCAAAGGCACCGGAGGTATAGTCCTTGATTGATCCCTCAAGACTTTTAAAGAGGTCTTTGTAGTCGATGATATATCCATATTCTTTGTCGTCACCATCAAGACGGTTTACGCGGCAAATTGCCTGGAACAGTCCGTGATCCTGCATCTGCTTGTCAATGTAAAGGTATGTTGCAGGCGGAGCGTCAAACCCGGTGAGTAGCTTGTCCACTACGATAAGTAGTTTCATCTGCCCCGGTTCATTGACAAACTTCTTCTTGACCTCCTTCTCAAACTCCTCAACTTTGTTGACTGCTTTTTCAGGAGGCAGTGAGAAATAATCAGCGAGCATTTTCTGGTATATCTCGTATTGGGTTAGCTTCTCAGTTTCCCCCTCACCCGTTTCTTCTCCTTTGATCGCACCCGCAGAAGGTTTGTACGAAGTCACTATAGCGCATTTGGCTCCGAGCGTTTTACTGAACATTTCGTATAGCTTGCACGCTTGATAAATACTTCCCGACACTACCATCGCATTGCCACGCCCACTTCTCAAACGATCCTTCGTTTCCATGTCGATCAGGACATCGTCAACTATCCTTTCGAGTCGTGATTGGCTGGAGAAGATCGTCTGCATCGTTCCCCACCGTTTCTTCAACTGGGCACGGGCAACGTCATTCAGGCCCTTCGTCTTGGCTTCAAACCATTGGTCGATCTTCTTCTGGGAAGTAATCTCCTGGTCGATGTCACGAGCCTCATACCGAAGATCGAGCACAACTTTATCGGCTACGGCTTCGTCGTACTTGTATGTGTGGATGTAGCGTCCAAAGACTTCAAGGCTTATTCGCTTGTCTGTTTTCAGGAGCGGAGTACCTGTGAAGCCAATAAAGAGTGCATTCAGCAGTAGAGCCTTCATTGCTTCGTGGAGGACACCTGATTGTGTCCGGTGACATTCATCCACGAATACATAAATGTCTCCTTTGGCGATGAAATCCTGTGGAAGCGACCGACGTAGCTCTTCTACATAACCCTCAAAATCTGTTTCATCCCGCCCCACAAACTTGTGGATGAGCGAACAAAGCAACCAGGGTTTCGCATCGTTTAGTCTTGCAATAAAATCTGCACCGCTTGTCGTGCGGTAGATTTGTTCGTTGACTCCGTTGTAGTCCCCCTCGATCTGCTCGTCCAACTCGGTACGGTCGGTAATAACTAACACCCGCGAGTCCTTTACGTGTTCGCGAATCCACTTGGCGAGCCAGATCATAATGAGGCTCTTGCCGCTTCCCTGTGCATGCCAGATAATTCCCCCTTCACGGCGCCGGATAAAGTCGTGAGCAGCCTGCACACCAAAGTACTGGTTATGGCGACAGAGCTTCTTGTCACCGGCATCGAAGACCGTGAAGTCGTGGATGATTTCCAGGAAACGTTTCTTCTCACAGAGTTGGCTGAGACCGCGGTGGAGAGGATTCTCGATGTTGCTTGGTTCTTTCCATGTGAGATAGTACTTCTCGGGAGTTTCGATGGTGGCGTAGCGGAGACCTTGGGTGTCATTCCCCGCCATGATCAACTGCATCGTGGTGAAGAACCGCTTGATGAAGAGACTCTTCTGATTATCCAGATTCTGGCGGATTCCTTCGCTGACTGAGACGGTCGAACGCTTGAGTTCCAACACTCCGAGCGCAATGCCGTTAACGTAGAGGACGATGTCGGGACGTTTGGTGTTCTCGCCGAGGATGGTGACTTCTTCGGCAATGGCAAAGTGATTTTGTTCGGGATGTTTCCAATCGATGAGCCAGAAGTTTTCGGTATTCTCGCCCGCATCCATTCTTACCTTCACACCGTAACGGAGCAACGCATAGACATCTTTGTTGATGTCGTACAGACTGCGGCTCTGATCTCCAGCGACCTTGTTGAACTCATAGAGCACTTTGTTAATCTGGTCCTCTGTGTATTTCTGTTTCTCCTTTAGGAAGGACCGCAAAAGTGTCTCTTCAACATTCCTGTTGTCGGGACGTTCATGCCAGTCGCCGAGGTAGTCGTACTTCAGCGTCTTGGTAAAGAGCTTGATTACTTGGTTCTGCGTCTTGCGTTCTTTTTGTCCGACGGTGCTCATGAAGTCGCGTTTCTTTCGTTGCCTATTGTTCCATTTTCTGTTGAAACTTCGGAATGGCCCGTCGCATAAATTCGTCGAAGAGCGGCACTGTGAAAGCCATGTCGCCGTGTGCGGGACTGAAGATCATCCCCTTTTTAATGAGACTGGCGCGCACCGGTCCAAGTGTTGTGATTTTGACCCTAAGAACATCGGCGATATCACCTGTCCGATAAGGACCAGGACCAATCTCCGCCATTCCGCGGAGATACTGCTTCTCACGAGGCGTGAGACGGTCGAAACGAACACGGAAAAAATTCTCATCGAGGCGTGTTCTCACTAACGCCGTCGTATCTTCAACAATTCGCAGGGTGATCGGTGAAGAATCGGCATTGTTCCACGCCTGATATCCCCACTCTTGAAGAAAATAGGGGTAGCCCTTTGTCATTCGAAAAATCTCATGGAGGGCAGATGCTTCGAATTCCTCCCCGGCGGCTCTAACTGGATCTTGAAGCGCCTTGACAGCATCCAGTTCCGACAACGGTCCGATATCAGGAAAGCTGAACAGCCTCTCGGCATATGATTTTGATTCGCCAACTAAACCAGGGAGAATTGGCAGACCCGCCCCAATCAATACAAGAGGAAGCTGGCGCTGTTGCATTTTATGCATTGCCATAATCAGAGCACCTAACTCAGACTGATTAAAGTATTGGATTTCGTCAATCAAGATCGCCACTACTGTACCCTTTTCTTCCGCAGCTTCAGCAACGGCAGTAAAAAGATTGGGAAGATCCACTTTGAGATCTCCACTGTCGGCAGATCCCCGTTCGGGCTCAACATCAATGCTAAACTCAACGTCGCCGAGAGAAACTTTAATAGCTCCGATGAAACTTTTCAGCACCCCGATGCCTTTACGCACCTTGTTGCCAGCGCCGGCAATTCGGTCGAGACTATATAGCAAACTTCGCAAGTGTGGAACTAGGAGCGAGGCAAGGCGTTTGTCCTCGTAAGCTTCAATGAGAATCGTATGGTATTGTGCGCGAGTGGCAATCCTCTCAATCTCATTGAGCAAGACGGTTTTCCCTACACCCCGCAAACCTGTTAAGAGAATGCTCTTTTCAGGACGTTTTTCTCGGATCCGACCGAGAAGGATTCTGGCCTGTTCCAAGATTCCATCGCGTCCAGCCAATTCAGGCGGCGGAGATCCGGCCCCCGGAGAAAACGGATTTTTGATCTTATCCATCAGAATTTCATGTTTATAGTGATTTATTCATATTTATAGGTTAATATACGAATAATGCCGAATAAATTGCTATAAACTCTTCTCGACTCTCTCATACAAGCCGTATCCTCCCTGTAAGCAACTCTTGCATCATCCCATGCTTCAAGGCGATTGTCTTGTCGCGTTTCTGTTCGAGTGCCACGATCTCGGCGTCAACATCGGAGAGGACGGTGGCTATTGTGGCTTGTTCCGGTAGTGAGGGAACAGGAATCGTTAGCTTCGCGATGTTAGTTTTACTGATCCCAGAAACCTTCGTACCAACTGCATAGTAATAGAACTGCCGCTTGATCGAAGCAGTTTGGAAGCAGTATCGTCGATACTGATGATCCAGTTCATTCGTCTTACACTTAGCGACAATTGTGTGAAGACCAGAAATAAAAGGCGCC
This sequence comes from Bacteroidota bacterium, assembly GCA_020056225.1. GTDB lineage: Bacteria > Bacteroidota > Ignavibacteria > UBA10030 > SZUA-254 > JAGVIE01. The sequence continues at coordinate 114,076 of JAGVIE010000055.1, read as the reverse complement.
TTGTCCTTATTTACGACAATAACGTGCCTACTCGTGCCTTCGTCGTCTTCAGAAGCGTCCACAAAAACAACATCCCCGTCTTCCAGTAGCGAACCCGTAGAAACTCGTTTCAATGGAATGTTGAGCTTGGGGATGCCTTGATAATCAGAGCGAACATCTATGAACGTCCTTGAAGACTTGTGAATGTCGCCGTAGTGTAAGTAACAATAGCCTTCCGATGAGAGCTGATCGCGTGATGCTGAAAAGCCACCACTAAAAGTGAACAAGTCACTGAGTTTCCTCACTTCCCACTCCCCACTAAACCCTGGCAGACGCCGTTTGCCGGCCTGCCCCGACGACCTGTCCGCCTGCTCTCTGGCGGAAGGCGGGGTGAGCAACTCCTGCATGGCGGCTTGCTTGAGGTCTCGCTTTTTGGCGATGAGGCGATCCAGTGAGTTGATGAGTGCATCCACATGGCTGAGCGCGGCGGCGATGGCACGTTGCTCTTCTATTGTCGGAGGAATAGGGATTCTAAAATCTCGGATGTCCTTGGGGCTGATGTGTGGTATCGCCGTGACCGTCTTGACTGAGTCAGCGTATTTAATAAATCGGTCACTACCTATAAACTCTTTCAGGTATCCCACTTCAAGTTTCTTGGAACGAATCCGAGCTACTCGTTGAAGAAGAAGCGCGGGCAAATCGCTTTTTGAAAGTCGGGCAAAACTCTTACCTACCAATGATCCGTCCATTGCGATCACCAAATCGCCTTCTCGCAATTCATAACCGGACAATCCTTGAGTAATTGCTGGCCAGTATTGAGTGATCTCTTCGTTCCAATCAGTTTCGCCCCGCTTGATGTTTGAACCTCGGAGCAAGCGGATTCCCGTAGAGGAATAACCACTACTTGGAAATGGAAAACCCGTGAGCAAATCGATTTCCTCTCCAATGGACTTGAACTCCCAATCCTCGGGGATCGGCCCTCCGCCACTGTGTTTGTACCCTGCCTTCACTTCCATTCAAACCCCATCTTCCTCAAGTGTCCATCAACTCGGTTTGAGAGTGTTTCCACTTCTTCTGTAAGTGCCGGGAGTGGCGTTGTATAACGCTCGGCAAGTTGCTTGATGCGTCCGGTGAGTGCTTGCGACACTCGGTCAAGTTCAGTCTGAACGTCAGCCGCAATTGTGGCGAGCCATTTGTCATCCACCACAAGTGTCTTTATCTCATCAACGGAGAGTGCGCCGTATTTGGTTACCACTTTTACATCGAGTGATTTTTGTGCTTCTTTCAATTTCCTGTTTGCTTCGGCTTCCTGCTCAGTGAGGCGGGCATAGTATTGCAGAATTGTTAATTCATCTTCCGTTGTAGGGACGTTCAATTGAACGTCCCTACGGATACTCGTTGAATAAACCGCTTTGGCTTCTGCTACCATCTTGTACTGCGGGACTTGCTTCTCCAATTCATCAATCCTTTCTGCGAGCAGCGTCTTGCTTACTTTTCCCCTCTCGTCAAGAACTTCCTGCAATAAGCCCTCTTCGCCCGCCTGCGGCCCGAAGCCTTCGGCGGACGGGCCGGAATGTTCCTCACGTATCTCTTCCATCTGTCGTACGAGTTCTTCACTGTCGACTTCTAACTTCTCAATGGCTGCCTTCTCAGGAGCAAAGTAGCGGGCAATCAACAACGCCGGAGGAATCAAATCTGCATTGTACTTCATCTTGCCCACAACAATGTCCGGCTTGTCTTTACTTTTCTTGTCCTTCTCCTCAATGAGCAATTGCAGTTTACTGGCATCCTTCCATCCATCAGCAACAATCATATACACGTCATCCTGCATCGTGTCCGACCAATACGTCATCAGGTGTTGGTAAATGTCGTACGTGTCGATGAGCGGCGCATCCAGAAATGTTTGCAGTATTTCCTCGGAGATGAGTTCAATAAGCTTTTTCGGCTTGTCACCCTTCTTTATCTCTTTGAGTCGGGCCTGCACGCCCGAGGACGTTTCGGCCCGCAGGCATTCGGTGTTGATCGCTTTCCATTTTCCAAACCGCTTCTTCACAGACTGCGAGAAGGCAACAAACTCCGGGTGAGCAAAGATTGCCGGCTTGACCTGCGTCGCATCAATGTTGAGTTGACTGTATCCATCCCGGTCACCACGACCGAACAATTCACTTCTGAGACCGGGACAAACTTTCCAGTAGTCTTTGAGGCCATCAACGTCACGATTCGGTATGCCGCCTTTGAGATGCGCTTCGATGTCCTGCAAATCCTCCGGCTCTGAACTATCGATGTAGCGGGGAATGTTCAGGTTGTAATCGTTCTTTGGGTCAGCAATTTCGGAGAGCGGCACCATGCGTGAGTACTTGTCGATCTCAATCTGATTCGTAAAGACATCGACAATCTTGTGAATGTCCTGATGACGGAGCCGGTTCTTGTTGCCATCCTTCATGAAGCCCTTGCTTGCATCAATCATGAAGATACCCTTGCGAGCGGCGGCGTTCTCTTTATCGAGCACGATAATGCAAGCCGGGATACCTGTGTCATAGAACAAATTCGGAGGCAATCCGATAATTCCCTTGATGTATCCCTTGCGAAGAATGTTGCGGCGAATGTCTGCTTCTGCATTGCCACGGAACAACACACCATGCGGAAGAATGATTGCGCCCTTTGCAGTACTCTTCATCGACTTGAGAAGATGCAACAGATAGGCATAGTCACCGTTCTTTGCAGGCGGAACGCCATCAACGAAGCGCTCGTATTCATCCTCGGTTGGATTGAGACCATTGCTCCATGCTTTGTCTGAGAACGGAGGATTGGCAACAACGAAGTCACATGCTTTGAGTCGTCCGTCTTTCTCTTTGAAGTGTGGTGCCGAAAGAGTGTTGGCCTGCCAGATCTCTGCTGTCGGAAAATCATGGAGAATCATGTTCATCTTCGCGAGACCGGCAGTAGCGTTGTCCTTTTCCTGTCCGTAGATCGTAATGCCCCTCTGGGCGTTTCATCGGCGGCTTTGAGCAGAAGCGAACCTGAGCCGCATGTTGGATCGTAGATGGTTTGGCTTTGGCTCTTTGCCTGACTGATACCAATGACCTTAGCCATAATGCGGGAAACTTCGGCGGGAGTATAAAACTGTCCCTTACTCTTGCCCGACTCGGTTGCAAAGTGACGCATCAGGTATTCGTACGCGTCGCCGAGTATGTCATCGCCTTCGGCACGGTTCTTACTGAAATCGAGCCCTCTGTCCTCGAAGATGGCAACGAGGTTCGTGAGACGATCAACCATCTCCTTTCCTTTGCCGAGCTTGTCGGGATCGTTGAAGTCGGCAAGGTCAATCACGCCTTTGAGGTTGTTCGCACCGGCGAGCTTGGCGATGATCTTGTTCATCTTGTCGCCGATTTCCTTATCGCCTTTCGCAGCTACCATGTCCTTGAAGCTGCCGCCTTTGGGGACGTCAATCAGCGCATCAGGATGTCCGGAGTACTTGTCTGAGACATACTTGACGAACAAGAGCACGAGGACGTAGTCCTTGTACTGCGATGCGTCCATACCGCCGCGGAGTTCATCGCAGCTTTTCCAGAGAGAGCTGTAGAGTTCAGATTTCTTAATAGGCATTGTATTCTTTCGGATTCTTTTCAACCTTCTCCAGAACTGGATTTAGCTTGTAGGATCCACTAATGCAGTGGTATCCAACAAGACAATCAAAGAAGCGAGTATCGTCCGTTAACAGTGCCCCGAAACGATCTCGAAGCGTCTTGCCTTGCTCGTTTGTGATAAATGTTAGGTCTGTGGACATCGTTGAAGAAATCGTTTGTTATTTTCTATATGATCAACCTTGAGTCTATCAATACCAATCTTGTGGTCACCATTCAAATTTATACCTCTACGATTTCGTAGGTTGTTAAATTTCCCTGTTAGTTTAAGCAATAATCTGGAGAATATCAACAATATGTTCCCTCTCTCAACTCTCAACAGAACGGTTAATACAACGCACTGCCGAAATCACGCCTATACTTTAACGTGGTCTCGTGTTCCTCTCCGAGGAATTTAAAGATTGCTACACAAGCCTTACGCGAGCCGTCATCATTGTAGTACCGTTCGTTTCTGATCACATCGATAAATTTTTCCAGTGCACTTTCAAATCGCTGTGAATGCAAATCTTCTATTGCTTTGAGATATTGCTGTTTGGTCTGTTTTTCCGGAAGCTGATCAGGATGGGAAAGAAGAAGGAACAATCGCCCGAACACTCGAATCGATTCAGCGAGTTCCAAATATCTCGCATCAGAAATATCCGTTACAAACACAATCGCTTTTTCCGGCTCTGAAAAGATTAATGCTGATGCCAGCAGAACTCTCGCTTGTTGGTTCTCAGGTTCCGATTTTAAAATCTCTTCCAACAGATTCTTCCCTTCTTCTGTACCACCTCTTGCGAGAAGATCAGCCGCTTTCTCAACTTCCTTCCGAAACTTGCTTGGTAAAACTTGTTCTAACCAACGTTCAATCTGATACTCAGGCAGTGCACCGACAAACTCCCCGACTATATTCCCATCAACGAATAGTTTGACATTCGGAATACTCGAAATCTTGTATTGCACTGCAACATCCTGCATAATTTCAGTATTAACCTTTGCAAGAATCCATCTGCCGTTTGCTTTCACGCTGAGTCGTTCTAGAACAGGACCGAGAGCCTTACACGGCGCACACCACTCTGCCCAGAAATCAACGAGGACGGGAACGCTGAAGCTCCGGTTTACAACCTCTGCCGGAAAATCTTTTATATCATTAGGCATAGATCAATCGGATAATTTAATAATTAGAAAGGTTCAGCATGGACGGTAATCCTGCGAAATTCTTTAAACCTGTTATAAAGCTGTGTTTCCAACTCGCATATTATCTGATGAACGTCATCGAGTGTTTTAGTTTTATCAAATTGGCATACAAGCGAAAGATTATATTTGTCGCCAATCTTAAGAATGCTGACGTCGGAGCATTTAATCGTTCGTCCATCCGCTGTAACTAATTTCCGCACTTCATCTTCAAGATGAACGGCTGACTCGCCGGTGATTTCATTATGTGCGGGCTCGAATTCTTCCATATGAATAGTGACGCGCTCGATTGATGGAAGCTTTTCCCGAATTTCGTTTTCGATCTCCGAAGTCAGCTCATGGGCTTCAACAAATGTTTTACCTTTCTGATGCTCGATATCGAAATCGATATGGTATCTTCCGTTCGTATGATGAACTTCGAGATTGTGAGGAACGCGCATTCCCCTTCCAACAACGATCATGCGAACTTTATCGGCTATGGTTTCATCATTACTTTCGAAAGGTTCAGCATGAATAATGACATCGGAGTCGGGATATTGTTCATGGATTGCTTTCTCAATAAGGTCCATGAGAGTATGAGCATGCTGGAACGGTGTCGTTCGGCGAATGGCGACTGTCGCATCCACAAATAATTTTCCGCCGGAAGTTCGAAGCCGCACATTCTGAAGTTTTTCAACTCCCTGAACTTTCTGAATAATCGCTTGAATTTTTTCATGAACACCATCAGGCACCCGATCCATCAATGCATCAATTGTTCTTCGCCCCAAGCGGTAACTAACAAAAAGCACAAGGAATGCGACTCCAAGCGCAGCAAGCGCATCTACCCACGCATATCCGATGGATACAAAGAATAAACCCGCAATGACAACCAATGACGACCAGATATCGCTGGCAAAATGAAGCGCATCCGCCTCGAGCGCCTGGCTGTGATATTTTTTCGCAACACGACTTAACGCACGTGACCGGCTGATATCAACAACTATGGCAATTGAAATAACAATATAACCCCAAACACTCGCTTCTACATGCGGAGTTTTAAATACTAACCTCTGAATCGCTTCCCAAATAATCCAGGCACACGTAACGATGAGAAGCAGGGTTTCAAGGAAGGCAGAAACATTCTCAACCTTACCATGTCCGTAATGATGCTGTTCATCCGGAGGTTTATCGGAGATGCGAACTGCAAAGTAAGTAATGAGAGCCGCCACTAAATCCAAACCGGAGTGTGCCGCTTCGGAGAGAATACCAAGACTGTTGGTTTCAATTCCTACAACAAGCTTAATCCCAGTAATAAATATAGCAGCAAACACCGATATCAGCGCTACACGTTTTTTCTCATCTATCTTCTTTTGTTCCATATGGATTAATATAAGGGATTTGGGCGATAATTGCTTACTATCATAATCGTAAATTTATCAAGATTACTCAGGTTACTCCGGCAGGATTAAGTCATATACATTTGAGTCGTTTGGATTTTTCTTGCCGCCACCAGTCCACTCTTTCGTCTCAGCTTCGATACTGCGAAACTCACCGATCCCCGCTCCGCCATGGTCATCCTGACAGCCGATGAGGACAGCATATCGCCATGAATTATCGGGCTTCCCTAACAATTCAATCGGGAGAGAGAATTCAACGATCTTTGCATTTGCATTGCCTAAAGGAGATTTCTCATCACCCGATGCAGGCAGGTACTCGGCGAGAATTTTTCCACTGTCATTTACAACTCGAAATCCGCCGCCAACATAGATTAGACTTTGAAAACGGAATCCATCGGTAAATGTATAGTTTGAATTCATCCCAGCTTGTTTCGATCCATTCACACCTTTATCGATTGCTATAGCAGCGTATGTTAGCTGGAAACCATACTCAGGATGCCATCCGGGATTAGAGAGATTTTTAAATTGAAGTTTGAAATAAAGATTTTTCTCGTCAGTTGAAACGGAGAAGTGAGTGATATCCAAACTGCCCGGTTTGAGGTTTACCGTTTTGGGATAAGTGTATGCACCATCTCCGTTATCATCTCCTTCAGGATCACTCACATCATAAAGAATCTTCGCTTGTGGATTTGATAGTTTGATTTCAGAATTTGAAAGAAGACGATGAGATGGACCTGCGAGACATTTCAGATCGGGACGGATGATTGGAACTGCGAGATGGAGAGAATCGGATATACCACCATAATAATTCGGGAAACCGCTTGATGGATGATATTTGTAAATGGATCCTATTTTAGCATTGGAAGAAGATATTTCTTTTACATCATCAGATTCAACAAATACGGTGATGAAGCTGTTTGGATTCAAGATCAACTTAGCATCTACTCCTCTACCATCTTTGTTACGTTCTCTGATGTTCAAAAATAACTTGCCTGGAGAATGGGGACAAGCGGTAGTCAATTCATAACCCTGAGTCTTCCTGTTTACTTGAATATTCACAACTATATGTCCAAATGGAAATGAAAAATCAGCATATGAGATTGCTTCCGGAAGACACACACTAATATAACCCGGAGAAATTCCCAGATATGATTGATAGAAATTCCGAATAAACTCTGCCAAACTCCATGCTTGCGAATACGTACCTGATAATCTTGGTTCATATTCGCCGGATCGTGGAGCGGCATCTAATAATTCTGATAAAGTTCCAATTGCACCGCGATCCAATATTTGATTTACCATATTACCGGTTACCTGAAATGCAATATCCGGCTGCAAAAATTCAGTCGCCCTGTTTATCCATTGACCCGCTAACCACGTCCAAACAATTCCGTTATGATATGCAGCGTCTGGAACATAATTAGGTTGATAATGATGATAAGGATGAAAATTCTCGTCATCTTGAGAGAGTGAAGCGATACCATGTTGGTACACCAACTTATTGGTTACGGCAGTAAGCAATCGCTCATCTCCAGCCAACACTTTGAACGCAATAAGTTGATTGGGACGAAGTTGTTTATCAGGAGTTCCATCTGCATTGAGATGATCGAAACATAAACCCGTTGTCGTGTCAATAAAATATTTTTTAAAATTATCACTAGTCTGCCGTAAGATGCTATCCCACAAATGCTCACTCACCTTATCTCCCAAAGCATATGCAATATCACCGCCCGTTAGCAATTGGCTCCACCACAACGCCTGAATATCAACGGCTCTATTTCCGCGTGGACTCCATGGTCCATCTGGTCCAACGGCATCCATCCACGTCTCAGCATCGCCATGTGTGAGGAAGCAAAGTGAATCCATGTGGTATTTTATTGTTCCTTCGATTGAACGCTTCACAACCGGATACATCTCACGAGCAAACACAGTGTCACCAGAATACCTCACATATTCAAAGAGCGCATTCACAAAGCGCGGTGTTCCATCGGCAGTGTTGTAGGAAATGGAATTTGTTGTAACGAGATTAGGTATGCGTCCATAATTCGTGCTGTTGGGACTTGTGTCCTGCCATGCGGCAAACGATTTGAGAATTTCTTTTGCATCCTTGAAATTTCCAGTCACTAGCGTAGCACCGGCGAGTGAGATGAACGAATCCCTCCCCCAATAATTATCGAACCACGGCAAACCCGCAAAAATTCCTTTTCCTCGTTGATTCATAATCAAGGCATCCATCGAAATCTTAGCCCAGTAAAGCGCCTTATCGAATCGCTTGTTATTTGTACGGACATAAGAATAATTCAACAAATCCTCCATCCGCTTCTTGCGCTTCTCGATGAGTGCCGTGTAATTTTGTGTAACTTGTTTGGCAAGAGAAATGGTCTGAGATTTGGTATCGCCCGCAACAATAATAATTTCGGATTTCGGATTTGAGATTTCGGATTTTAAATATGCGGGCGAGAAAGACTGCCCGATAGAATCAGTACGATAATCTACTTTGGATATTGGAGATGTGGTTGTTATTCCAATCCAGACGGGATAATTTTCATTCTGCGTCCGATCGAGATGTCGCTTACGCGCAACGAGGAGAACGTTTTGTCCGAAGCTCACTTCATAATCATCAGGGTTCTGTGAGTCGTTAAAGAACGATGCAACTGAAATTTCTTTCCCAACAATATTCGATAGCTCGACCACTAAAGCATCAATTGAATCAAGTAATGTCATCCGCTCTTCAATACCGTCAGGATACTCTCGAACAATTTGATGCGGATAAACTTTAGCAGTCGCATCTTTTTTATTTAGCCGACTGCCATCGACTGTAATAGAATAATCTTCCATAATCTCAGTCGACATAATTCGCCACCCCTGCCAGCCGGAACGATGATCTCCATTTGCCTCTGTGTAATATACTCCAGCTTCTTTGTTGGTATAAGCTACTTCACGTGAGCTGTCCTTTGCCACAGAAATCATCATCTCATCTGTGCTTATTGGAATGCGCTCAACTCTTTGCAGACAGAACGATACTGAGCTAACCAAAATTATTAAGAAAAGAATTTTCATTGGGTTTAATATAAGAAGAATTGCACTACCGTCTATAGGAATTGGAAGCCGTTGATATAACGGAAATATTAAGAAGTCCCGTTAGCCGGATTAACAACTGTCCCCGGGCTTTTAGCGACCAGATACCGCTTTACTTTCTGTGTTGTTGTTTTGTCGAATTCCCTTTCACGAAGATGAAGCTTTGTAATTTGTTTGAATGATGACACTTGCTTATTCACTTTCGCTACTTCCTTCGTTAATGTTTCGCGCATCAAATCATCTGTAATCCGGATATCGTGCGTTTCAGAAAGCTCGATAAACGCTTCGGCATCAGGAACAACCTGCACGGCAATAACTTCACCATGCTTCGGATCGTTTTCGCCGTACACCATACACTCTAAAACAAACGGACTTCTCAACAAGAGATCTTCAAGTTCTTCAGGATAAACGTTTTCACCACGCTTGGAAATTATAACATTCTTGGATCGTCCGACAATATGGAGATAGCCATCTTGATCGAAATGACCAAGGTCCCCTGTTTTGAACCAGCCATCATCGAATACATCGCGGGTTGCTTTTTCGTTCTTGTAGTATCCGATCATAATATTCGGACCCTGCGCTAAAATTTCTCCTACGCCTGTATGGTCGGGATTCTGAATCTTAATTTTCACGCCCGGCAGAGGAATTCCCGCCGAATCATCCTTGAAGTATTGGATTGGATTCAACGTGAGGATGGGTGAAGTTTCGGTTAGACCATAACCCTGGATTAAGCTGAACCCGAATTCACGCAATCCTTTTGCAACCAATGGATCCGGAGCCGCACCACCGGCGATGAATAACCTTACAGAACCGCCGAACCGTTCGTGTATTTCCTTAAAGACAATCCGTTTCGACGATTTCCAGCCAACCATCTCAAGAAAATTAGTCACTTGCACCAATGGTTTGATAAGAAGCGAAGCGATTTTCTTTTCATTGATGGATTTATAGATGCGTCTGAACATCTTATCATACAGAAGCGGAACACCCAGTAAAATTGTCGCATGAGATGCTTGCAGATCCTCTACGACAGTTTTCAAGGAGCGAGCATAGTGTACCGATGCGCCGGTGTAAAGCGGACAAAGTAAACCGCATGTACATTCATAGCTGTGGTGCATAGGGAGGACTGAGAGGAATCTGTCATGATCGTTTATGAGAACAACACTGACCATCGCCATCAGATTGGAAGCAAGATTTTTCTGGCTTAGCATTACGCCCTTAGCGCGACCTAAACTACCTGAGGTAAATATGATTTCCGCAATCTCATTAAGATTAATCTTCGGAAGTTGCCCGGCATTGCAATCCGGACTTCGGTTGATCAACTCCACCATAGAATAGGTGTTCCCCTTCCGCACTATGAAATCCATATTGATGTACCATTTCAGATACTTAAGAGATGAATGTGCTTCGGATAGAATCGGTTCGAATTGATCTGAATAAATCACCGCTACCGAATCAGATTCATGTAAAATGTTGAGTATATCATTTGTCGGAAGATTACGATCTATCGGGCAGGCAACGAAATCGAAGCACATACAGGTCAGATAACTAAGCGCCCACTGAACACGGTTTTCTCCGATGATTGCAATATGACTTCTGGGTTTGAGACCTAATTTTTGTAAAGCGGTTCCGAATTTCAGAATGTTGTTCAGAAGTTCCGAGTAAGTCAACCGCGGGATCGGTGTTTGCTTTAGATCCTCAAGGGCAAGTTTCTGTCCAAAGACCGAAGAAGATCGCACCACCATATTCTGTACTGAGCTGATCTCGGGAACGTCGTAGAGTTTAATGTTGGGATGCATATTGGTTGATATTCTGTTTTAGAAATTGTTCATATCATTGTCAAAGTGTAGTTATCTTTCTTCTATACTCCACAGTGGTTTTTGCCAGCTTGTCACCGATACGCTGTTTAATCGGTGATCTTGCTATGCTAATGATTCCAAGAATATTTAGCATCGGCAATCCATCCAAAAGCCTTCCAAGATTTCGAATCACACTTTGATGTAAAGTGATTTTATCACCTGAAATATTCAAGACTTTTAGCCCAAGAATTAATTTCCCGATTGTGACTCCGGTTAATCCTTCTGAGAAAATGAAGTATGCAAATATTACGATCAGGAATATCGCACACAACGGATCGAAGATAATCCAAAGGTGATCTTCGGGAAACATCAACCAAGTACCTTTCACAATATAAGTAACGGGAAAGAAAAATAAACTTAGGAATATGTAATCTAATGCTTGCGCGAATCCCCGAATCCATACACCAGCGTATTTCATAGTTTATTCTTTGTACGATGCAATCGTTTCCTCAAGTGCTGTGCGAATCGGAATATATGTAATTCCCAATTCTCTCTCCGCTTTACTGCCATCGACTCTGAAACCCTCACGCATCACCCTCATCTGGTCCAAAGACATTCCCCATGGAGGCGGTTTCTTGATCACACCAGCTAATGCTGTGAACAGCACTGCGTTTATCATAGTCAACGAATCAGGGAGCCGTAATTTTGGTAGTGGAACTCCGGACATCTCACCAACCATTTGGTTAAGTTTTCGAAAAGACAGTCGCTCCTTGCCTGCAAAGTATTTCTCACCAATATTGTTCTGTTTCTCCGCTGCCCGAATAATTATTTCAGCGACATCTTTTACATGCACAAAAGTTAATACAGCATCGCTAAAGACGGTGGCAGGCAAACGCCGATAAAGGAGATTCTCGATATACTGACCGGATGCTTTAGGATCGCCGGCACCAATCACTGAACACGGGTATACCACAACCACCGGCAGTCCTTTTTCCTTATGCAGATTCCAGACACTCAAATCACCTTCGTACTTTGTTCGGAAGTACTCGGAGAAACGAACAGGACCTACATCGCTTTTTTCTGTGTATGGATTATCAGCGGGCTTACCGTAAACACCCACAGTACTCACATGAACAACCTTTGAGACTTTCGTCTCTATGGCACATTCCATAACGTTGCGGGTGCCGTCGACATTTACATCCGTGAAGACACGATTATTCGGTTCCCAGAAAGAATAAAGACCTGCAAGATGGAAAACCCAATCACAACCCCGCATACCGTTAAGGACAGATGCTTTATCGGTTACATCGCCTATTGCGACCGTTGCTCCTAACTTTTTAATTTTTTCGCTGTGCGAACTGCTATTCCTCACCAAACAATATAACTCGTGTTTGGTTTGAGATAACCGTTCAATCAAATAACTACCGATGAATCCCGTTGCACCTGTAACAAAAATTTTCATTTGTTTTCCTCCTTTCTAAGAATAACAATCGAAAACACTTACATTTTTTGCGGAGCAAATTATGAAAAGTTCCTTTCATCGTCAGGCAATTCAAATAAAACCCTACCTCCGGGTGACGAGTGCTGTGAGAGGGCAAGCGACTCGCAGCGGGATCCCGAAGATGGGAGCTAATAATTATTTGCGTCCGCCCTTCAACTTCGCTCATGGTGATGGGATAAAGAAAACAACAACAGACTTATCCCGGATATTTTCCTGAGATATAATCGATCAACGACCTAATTTCAGTTTCTTTAATCTCTACCATATTTTTTATAATATCTCCGATTGAAATTATACCCGACATCTCCGAACCTTCGAATATCGGAAGGTGACGGATTCTTTTCTCAGTCATTATATTCATCAAATGATTTATATCATCTTCTTCCGATGCGGCAATAATATGGTTTCTGTCGGTCATTATTTCTTTAACTTTAATTTGCGTTGTATCTTTCTTACGTTGAACGCATTTCTGCAATATGTCACGCTCCGAAAGAACACCGGTGACCTCGCCTGTTGCATTTTTAATGACTAATAAACCGATTCTCCTGCCGACTAATTCCTCCACGGCGCTTGAAACAGTTGAATCCTCGTGCATAGTATGAACATTTCTTCCTTTTACATCTAAAATATCTTTCGCGTACATATATTGCTCCTTTTTTATCTGGGGCAAGTTAGGAAAAGTTCGATTCATTGTCAAATATACCGGGAGTTGCGTTGATTCCAGCCCGCCAGAAGTAAGTTTACAATGGGCTGAAACTCGCGGTTATTTTCCCCAACTTGTGTATCATGTTCGGACCATGATAATATAGCCCCGACCTTCAGGTCGGGGTTTGCGCTCTCCAAAAATAATCGGGCTTTAGCCCAAACCCAGTTGGGTTAAAACCCGGCTTGGTAGTATTGTTTACCACGAGCTAAAGCTCGTGGCTATTTCCCTTTAGCTCTTTCCACACACCCCTGTGACGCGACCGTAAAGGTTCGCGGCTACACAATATTTCCCTTGACTCAATGCAGCATTCCTCGTATATTTTACCATGCTGAACCCGGGGAGATGTTTCAGTTGTACTACCGGGGGTTGGTTCTTTTCAGTATGATGTTTTTCAAATATTTGATGGCAACTGCACTCATAAATAAACGTGCAGTATAATTAATAGTTAGCCAGCATTTTCGGCATTCAATAAGAATCAAATGTTAATTAATTCTGATATCAGAAATATATTGCCCCATAAAGCATCGGATTTTGATGAACTGGAAAAACAATATGCTCAATTAAAAAGTAGATTTTACAGTCGTATTAAAACTCCAAAACCGAGACAAGTTAACATCAATTGTACTCATTTTTTACTTTCTGCATTGAGTCGTGGAATATCATCACTTGATGGTTTGGAAATTGCTTTAAATAATAATAATGTTTTATCCGCTTTCTTGATTGTAAGAGCACATTATGAATCAACCGGAGCGTTAGCATTTTTCTTAAGAGAACTTAAAAAATACACTAACGGTAATTACACAAATCCTGAATTTATTAGTATTGTAAGAAAGATGACTTTTGGAATGAAAAAGTTACCTGAAAAGGATAATCCGCAACGTTCAAAAGTACCAATTATAAATAATGTTCTCAATTATATTGATGAAGCGGATGAATTTTCAAGAAAAAATTTTGACCTAAAGCAAGAAACTCCATTTAGAGACAATTATGATTTTCTTTCTGAGTTTTGTCATCCTAACGCATTTGGTTTAATGCTTGGGAGCAGTCTTGAAGAAAAATTTATAAAATACGAACAATCACCGAGTCTCAATAAAAAACATTTGACGGCGTTATTGTCTCATATCCTTTATAGTTCTTTACTTTTTTTAATAATATTTGATGAGACTTGGCGAAATATTTCAGAGAAAATTGGTTTACCTGAATTGCAAAAATAAGTTTTAGCAATTAATGCAGGCTAACCAGTCACTCAACCTGACGTTGCAACGCAGGTTAGTTCCAGTCCGTTAGGCAGCCGCAAGAAAATAAAAGGACTATAGGATTGAAAGTCGGAGACATCATAACTTGGCAACGATTAATTACCGAAGAAGATATTCGTCTATTTGGTCGAGTGTCAGGTGATGAAGGTATTCAACATATCACACAAGACGAACAAGGAAGAATAATGGCACAAGGTCTTTTGACAGCGACTTTACCTACCAAAATTGGTGGTGATCTAAACTTTATTGCTCGTCAAATGACATTTCAATTTATTTGACCTGTTTACGCAGGCGATACAATTTCTTGCGAAGTGACAATTCTCAATCTTGAGCAAACAGAACGTTTCGTAGAAGTTGTATCGAAATGGATTTGTCGGAATCAGCGCGGCAAAGAAGTTATGACTGGTAATGCAATAGGAATAATAAATGCAATAACCGTTGCGCCTGCCTAACAAGCAACACAAGCTGATCCCGCCAGAAAATGGCGGGATAAACTCCGGCACATTTTGCATTGCGAGCATAGGTGCAGAGCAGATTTGAAAGTACGGTGAATGAACTTGTTTCGGATAGTACATTATAAGTTATCGTTGCCACAGCTCCCGCTTTGCGGGATCCTCGATTCGACCACAATTTGGTTCGAGAGCACCAAATTTGTCGAATCGGGATTAGCAGCAATCCGTTAGGCGGCTGTTAATTTTATCAATCAAATAACCAAAGGAGACTATTCTATGAATATTACAAAACTTGTAGTTGACTTCGCAGTTACATCAGCTATCGTTCTGGTTGTGAGCATAATTGTTACTTTCATTTATACTCTTATTACTCACGGTTCGGGTATCATCGAGTGGGAAACGTCTATTCGTTTTGCCATCATACTCGGTGTAGTCCTGCCATTGATTCGTCATCTTGAAAAGAAGCAAAAAGAGAAATAGGATTGCAATAATTGTGCAGAATATACCAACAGCCGCCTAACCAGCCACTCAAGCTGTTCTCTCAATCCAATAGGTCATCATAAACACAAACGCCCCGACGAACTGCCGGGGCGTTTTAATATTGCATCAGGTAAAGGGCATCAATTCAGCTTTGCTTTCTGACTGATACCGTATTCAAATCCTTTGTTGAACGCGTTGAGATTTAGTTCTTCTGTACCTTTGGGAACAGAAACCTTTACTGCTTTGCGCATTGCCTCGACATCAACGATATTTGTCACCGCTGTCATAAATCCCATCATTACGATATTCAAAACCATTTTCTTACCGAGTTCTTCTGCAAATCGTGTTGCCGGAATTGAAAAATGCTTTATATCTTTTCTGAGGTTGTGTGGTTGTACTAATTCTTCCTCAGTGATCAGAATGCCGCCGTTGGCAAGTTCCGGTGTGAATTTTGTGTACGCTTCCTGCGACATGACAATCATAATCTCCGGCGCGGTGATATAAGGATATGCTATCTCAGTGGGTGAAACTATTACCTGCGAACTGCATGCACTGCCGCGCGCCTCAGGTCCGAATGCCTGAATCATGGTTGAATGCTTGTCGTCGTAAATAGATGCCGCCCTGCCGATGATGTATCCGCTCAGGATAACACCTTGTCCGCCGAAACCGCCTATTTTTATTTCTGTTCTTGACATGGAAAATCCCTTATCCTTTGTATGGAGTGTATTTATCACCAAACTTCTTTCCGTAGTATTCGTTCATTGCATCTAAATATGTCGGTCGTTCTTTATCGACGAACTTTCCTACGGTAATCTTGCCCTGAAAGCTTAGTGAAACAGTTTTTGTATCGATATCGTTCTTGACCTCGCTGTTCTCTTTATAATAGACCATCTGATCAAGCCCATCGCCCAATTTGTTTCGCCGGCTGTAGAGCGTCGGACATGGAGCGAGAATTTCGACGAACGAGAATCCTTTTTTAGCTAAAGCTTCCTTTATCGCCTTGGTTACATGGCGTACATGGTACGCAGTCCAGCGCGCGACATAAACAGCACCGCATGATTCGGCGAGGTATGGCAGGTTGAATGCTTCTTCAAAATTTCCGTGTGGTGTAGTTGATGCTGTTGCGGTCAATGGGGTTGTCGGTGCTACCTGTCCGCCTGTCATGCCATAAATAAAATTGTTGATGAGAATGACAGTCATATCCACATTACGACGAGCCGCATGGATGAAATGATTTCCGCCGATAGCCGTAAGATCGCCGTCGCCGCTGTACACTACAACTTTTAATTCCGGATTCGCCAGTTTCAATCCTGTTGCGAAGGGAATTGCACGACCGTGTGTAGTATGGAATGAATCGAGTTTGAGATAACCGGCAACTCTTCCGGTACAACCGATTCCCGAGACGACAGAAACTTTCCGCAAGTCCAATCCGCTGGTTTCTAAAGCATGAGCGAAACAATTAACCGTCGTTCCGATACCGCAGCCGGGGCACCAGATGTGCGGCATTCGTTCCATCCGAAGAAATTCTTCCACCGTATTGGTTGGCATGCTTTCATCAACATCTAATAATTCATCTGACATCAATCTTACCCCTTCACACTATTTTTTATGACATTATAAATATCTTTGGGATTATGGACTGCACCGCCTCCATGACCCACCAGTTCAACACGAACTTTTCCGGCTGAGTGTCGTTCGACTTCATGGACCATCTGGCCGTAATTGATTTCAGGAACTACGAACGATTTAATTTTAGTTGCCAACTCTTTAATACGCTTTTCCGGAAAGGGCCAGGCAACGATAAGACGCAGGTGACCGACTTTCATTCCTTCTTTTCTTGCCTGATCGATTGCTGGAATCGCGACACGCGATGTGATTCCATAAGATACAACTACAACATCGGCTCCCTCAACCTGATCTTCCTTGTACTCAACAATTTTATCGGCATTCATTTTTATCTTATCGATAAGACGATGCACTAATTTTTCTTGAGCCGCCACAGTCATTACCGGATATCCTTTTTCGTCATGCGTTAAGCCTGTTACATGAATATTATATCCGTCTCCGGCTTTAACCATGGGCGGAACCATGTCATTGTCTGGTTTAAAAAGTAGAAACTCTTCCTTTGGTCCTTCATAAAATCGCCGGGGATAAATTTCGATCTGATCGGCGGGAGGAACTATAACACGCTCTGTCATATGCCCGACACATTCATCCATCATCAACAATACCGGAACCCGATATTGCTCGGAGAGATTGAAAGCTTTGATTGTAAAATCGAAACATTCTTGTGGTGAATTGGGACACAGGGCAATAATACCGTAATCGCCGTGAGACCCCCAGCGTGCCTGCATCATATCGCCTTGTCCCGGTAATGTCGGCAAACCGGTCGAGGGACCTCCGCGCTGAACATCGACAAAGACGCATGGTACTTCCGTCATAGCCGCTAAACCGATGTGTTCCATCATCAAAGAAAAACCGGGACCTGATGTAACTGTCATAGCTTTCTTCCCGCCCCAGACAGCGCCTTGGATTGCGATTGATGAAGCAATCTCATCTTCCATTTGAATAAACATCCCGCCGATCAGCGGGAATCGGTCGGCGATTCGCTCAACGACTTCCGTGGATGGTGTGATCGGATAACCGGCAACAAACCGGCAGCCCGCCGCTATTGCGCCTTCGGCACACGCATGGTCGCCATCGATAAAGTGAGCGCCCGTTAAAACTCCTTTAGGATCTGATTTCACATTAACTCCTACTTTTTTTTCTTCTTAAACATAAACCCGTAAATTGCAAAATCGGGACAAAGTAATCCGCACATATTACAGCCATTGCATTTTTCCTGCGTGACCAACACCGGCGGATGATATCCTTTTGCATTATACTGGTCGGAAAGTTTTAAAGCATCGGTTGGACAAAACTCAACGCAAAAGCCGCAGCCTTTGCACCGCTCATCTGATATTACAACCGATCCAAGTCCTTTTTTCTTCTGTTGTGTCTCTGCCATTAGTTACCTTTACGAATGGAGTAAAATAAATTACTATAGGGGCTTATATTATCATAATGTAAGCCAAAAATTAATAAGGACAAAATACTCGATAATTAACATTTAAATGTTGATTCATGTCAAGAATGAAAATTATCACACTCAATGTTTCTTAATTTTGAAAATGTTTTTGTTGGATATCAAGTCACAACCATAGTAAAAGAATGAACATCGATACACCGATGAACGCCATGATGATATCTGCAACGAGAATGAAAGTCGAATTCAAATATTCCGGTCCCATAAGAAAAAGAATCAAGAGAGGGATGACGATGACTGCCCCGGCGTTGATGAGTGCTATGATTCGTGTGAAATGTTGTCCCGCGCGAATACCCATCGCACAGTATAGCGTGCTGATGCCGAAGGGTATAAGAAGAATTCCTACAAGTTGATTAACCAGCGCCGATGGTGCGAGATGAGAGAGCGTCTCAACCGAGACATCATGCGCGAACCATTTACCAACAATTGGTGTCGTCAGTATATGGATAAATGCGATGATAATGAGGAGAATGCCATCGATTAATAAGATACGAGCTACTATAGTATTTCGGGTATTCATTTGCCAGTGTTATGAGGGAGTTCCACTCCCGATGCAATCTTGTTAAACTTCATGAAGAGAGATAACAGAATTTAGATATTCCGGACATTTTGTATTCGACAAAATATAATATATCAGTATAAACATTGAAACGGTTCGCCGCAATTACAAGGAGACCAAGTAATACAATCCAGTCGCAACGCTCAGGTGCTTCTCATTCTCTCTGTGAAATGGGAATTGGACAATTTAACTATCTTGCCACCACTGACAGGAGGTTGTGATCCGAAATGCAGAGATGGTTTAATAAGATATTTAGATTCGTTCACTTCTCTAGATAAGATTTAATCTTCTTCTTTAGCTTCTCCTCTTTTGATCTATTTATTTCACATTGCCATACTACCAGATAATCCCACCCCAACTTCTTGAGTTCCCTTTTATTCCGCTTGTCCCTTTTAATATTGCCGTCAATTTTGTTTTTCCAGAAAACTCTATTAGTAGTAGGTAATTTTGATCTGTTGCATTTCTTATGCCCGTGCCAGAAGCAACCATGGATAAATATTGCCTTTCTACGAGGAGGAAAAACTATATCTGGAGTACCAGGAATCGTTTTATCGTTTTGACGAAAACGATATTTTAATCGGACGAGAAGATCAGCAATTACTATTTCTGGCCTTGTCTTTTTGCCTGAAATCTTGGACATTATTTGGCTTCGTTTACGGGCTGAATAAATATCCATTTATAAAAGATCATTTTTTCTTTTTATGGGCAAAATCGACTCCGACTCTTACTGGATTACTAAATGCATTGTTCGCTATTCTTTGAGCATAGTTTTCTTTTATTGTATCGACGTATTCGATCTTTTTTCCTTTGTAACCAATATTAGCTGTAAATGGATTTCTTAACACATTTCTATTTTCTATATAAATGCTAAATGGTCTATTCGAATACCATTTAATACATATAATTTCACCGGTGTTGTTTTTAATGAAAGAAATGAAACCAGTATCTCCTATTTCAAGTCCCTCTTTATTTTTAATAATATTGCCTTCTACAAAATGGTACCTTTTTTTGATATTTTCAGGATAGAGGCAATCACAACGTGCTGTAATACAAAGCAAAAATTCTTTTGATGTACTATTCTCTTTTACAATTCTAAAAATATCGCCGAACTTTAAATAATCATCTCTATCCCGATCAACTTGAAGTTTATTATAATAGTAATTCAGCTTGCTTAGTTCATTATCCGAGTTTTCTTGTAAAGCATATTTTCTTAATTGCAGTTTTATATTTTTTGACGAGATGTATTTCTTAAGAATTTGATCATCGATAATCTTAGGAAAGCCATCCTTCTTGTATAAGACAGACACCATTTCAGATTTCCAAATATCAATAAGGAAATCGTAGAATGAATTAGGTAATTCTATCTGAGCTTTGTGATAAAAAAAAGCTTTCTCGTCTATCGTGTCGATTTCTTTTCCAATAAACCCAGATCCATCTCTAAAAATATTTTTAATTTCTAAGCTCAGCAGAGAAAGGAAATTCCCTGACGACTTCACGACAGCATCTCTGAAATATCGAAATAATGCTCCGGGTTTTTGTTGTTGTTTGTTGGTTAGTAAGATTATTGTATGATTAAGGAAGAGGAATTTGTCGTTAATGAATGTTTTAACGTCCATCACCTTATGAGGCGTTTGATTCATAACTACTTGATTAATTGCATAGCCTATGGCTTCATAGCCATCTTCTAAATTCCGGAATGTTCCCTCTATTGTATGTTTAAACTCATCGAACCTTGTTTGTAAGTGCTGTGAGAACAGTTCGTTTATGGTTGCAAATGATTCGGCTTTGCGGTCGTCATATAAGACTAATTCTTTCAGCTGCCCTTTGATGGTAGTAATAAAATTCTCATCAAAGAAACCATCATTTTCAAAAACTACTTTAATATTCTCCCATGATTGATATGCAAGACCATCATGCTTCCCAAAAAATGCTCTGATACTATATATGATATCTTCAAGATCAGCGGGATCTGTCTTGGTGTAAATGCATACAAAATGTAAGCTCGGTGTTAAAACGGCTTTTTCTAAAATCTTTAAAGTCTGTTCTTCTTTACCATCATTCTCAAGCTGCCAATCGAGAATTATTAGGTCCTGACTCTTGAACAACAGCCTTTCTTTTTCTATCCAACTTATCCCTTTCTTAAATTTAAAGAAGTTTAAATTGACATTATTCCTTCTGAAAGAGTCATAAAGACTTTTAGACTCACTATTGAATCGAACATTATCTGATCTGTCAAAAGGAAGAGATAAACTATCGTCTATATAAATTGCTGAACGGATAGAATTCTCTACTATTGATTTAGCAACCGAGTTATAAGTAGATCCCATTATTTGTTCTTCACCGAATTTTTAGGCCTTATTATAAAGCAAGCGCCATTTAACTTATTATAACCCGGGTCATTTGTTGCCTCAATATCGAACCCAACCCCACTGAGACTGGTCTTTGCAAGATACAATCCAATCCCTCTTCCCTTGGGTTTTTTAGAATAAAACAATTCAAAAATTTTCTCTAAGAGATATTCCTCTATTGGTTCTCCTGAATTCAGAATCAGTAATTCATCCCCTTTTGAATCGATCAATATTTTGCGATCATTTACGGGGAGTAACCAATAAATTGCATTGTTCACAATATTAACCAATACGGGCTTGAAAATAGATTCATAGGAAAATATCTTCATCCGTTTTGCAGATTCGCTGATGCTAAGACTAATATTTCCCTCTTTTAATTTGTCGGAGAAAAACTTTTCCACATATTCATATAGCTCTTTACCTGTTATATCTTTTCTAATTCTTCCAGTAGTTCTATATAGTGGTTGTAATAATTTGTAATTATTCTCAAGGTGCTCAAAAGCATTCCTCATCATATCGTAATGCTTTTTGGCTTTAGCATTGTTTTTTACATATTCTGAAAATGATTCAATCGTGTTGGATAATTGCGAGTATAAAACATTAAATTGATGATCTATCACTTCTACGGCTATGCCAAGCTGTGCAAGTTCTCTTGTTTTATTCCATTCCTCTTCAATTTCTTCAAATTTAATTTTGTAATATCCTACTAAATCGTCCTCATCAACGTCAAAACCCACTTTTCCTAAGTGTTTAACAAACGGTTCAATTCGTGATGCCACTTTTTCTCTGACATCGTTAAAAAATCCCTCCAGCAATTTTAAGCTATGTTTGATTTCTGATTTATTAATATCTTTGGGTGTTATATCATTGTACTTTGCTAAAAAGTCTGCAAGGAATAATCTTTTTTCTTCCAATAACCCTTTTTCATAGTTCTTGCCAATAGCATTCAATTTGTCACCGTATTCTTGAAACATATTTTCGATAGTTCTTGAATACTGACTGTATCGATTCTTATATTCGTCAAGTAATTCTTGTTCTTTCAATCGTTCTTGTGCTTTGTCAAGAACCGAATTGCAATATGCTAACGTGTTTTGTCTGAATGCTTGTAAAGATTTATTATAATCATGGAGATTCTTGCGTTGCAGCTCTGTTAACTTAAATCGAGAAGGAGGAGTAACAACCAGTTCCTCTACTTTGATCTTACAATCTTCAATTTTCTGAATCAATTCTTTAATCTCAAAGTATTGTATTTCGGATTGAGAGAGTTTTTTGTCCAATTGCCCAGTTAAGTCGGACAATCGTCCCTCAACGTTTCCCAACCTGACCGGCATTTCTTTTAGAACATCGGCAAATTCTTTTCTTGCTTTCTTCGCCTTTTCATTTTCTTGCTTTTCCGATTCAATTGCTTTTTGCAGTTGCTCTTTTTGCTCGGTTCTTATATCCGATGTCGCATCCTTGCGGAAATATGTTTTTGCCAAATCGATGAAGAAGTCACGGAGATCTTTTGTAAAATCACGATAAGCAACATTATTAATAAAGCCTTCACGACTGGCCTTATCCTTAAGTTTCTCATTCCCTTCTCTGGCTATTTCAATATATCCGAACATTCTACGATGACTGAAAAAATAATAACCGGCTCCTTTACTCCTTCTCTCTTCAAATTCCAAGAAGTCATGATCTCTCCTTCCATAGGGTAAAACTCTAAAATCATCTCTATAAATATAAATCCCTCCGTACAACCACAACTTATCCTCAAAACTTTTTCTTTCTTCACCTCTTAGTTGAGGAGTATCGAAATTAGCTTCCTCATACCCAAGTTTAATTTTGAACGGACCATAAGATGATTTTTTATCTCTTTGTTTATGTGAGGAGAATTTGTGTCTTATGGTTTTCTCAAAGATTCTAATTGATCCTTTGAATTCACCATATTCATCAAACTCGCCATCAATTAAATAATCTCCTTTTTCAAAATCCGAATATGAAAAGAATTCACCTTTGGAAATAAAATCATGTGCTCCTTCTTTACTTTTTATCCATATACGCGTTTCACAAGGAGGAGTTCGTTCCTTAAAAGTATTGAACAAACCGTTTAAACTGGTTCTTAAATAATATAATGCAGTACCATCTGCACTATCAGAAACTTCATTTTCGGTTGAGTTGAATAACAAAATTTGAGGATCAGGATTGAATATTATAAATCTCGTTCCATGAATATCATTCGTATCTCCCACCAACGAAGACAGAATTTCTTCTTCAAAGAAACCCGGTAATTCCAGTGCTTTGCATTCACGAATGATGTCTTTTTTTAATCTCTCTTGTTCCTTCCAAACATCATCTTTCGAATTGGAGGGTTCAAAATTAGATAGATATTCTTCCTTTATACTTTCAAATATATCTTCAAATCCCTTGGTAGATTGTACGGATTTTATCGGAATATTTATGTCGGCGAGAAATAGATTATAATTGTCTAAGATGCGCCAATCAAAAAAGACGGCTTGTGCCGGTGAACCTATTTTTTTTGTAAGCATCAACATCTGCGACCCTAAGTATGCAACCGAAAGTCGTCCAATGCCCTTCTCCCCGGTTTTACATCTGGGCGCTTTACCTAATGTTTCTTCTCCTTTCTTATCTTTTTCGTTTCGTGATTTAGAATCAGTCCCGAGAATCAGCCATTTATTAAGTACATCCTCTCTTGTCATTCCTATTCCATCATCAGAAATAACGAAGAATGGATTTTTCAGCCCTTCATATCCTGACAGATAAAGAAAAGCTTCGAGTCTGTCACCGTACGCATCATAACCATTTTTCCAAAGTTCGGAAATTGCCGTTGGTAAATCTGAAATTTGTCCTTTTCCAAGGAGTTCTACAGCTCTGGCTTTAGCTCTAAATTGTGGCATCGTAAGATTCTAGAATTGATTTTGCTATTTTTTGGGAAAGTGTGGGGGGAACGGCATTCCCGATATGGCGTGCTATCGTGCCGATGCTATTACCGAAAAATCTATACGTTTTATGAAATGTTTGCAACGTAGCTCCTTCACGCAATGAAAGTCCGCGATTTTGTTCAGGATGTGCAAAGCGTCCGTTTGAAATACTTAAAAATTTTGTTGTAAGCGTCGGAGCGGGTTTATCCCAACTGATTCTTCCATAGACGTCACGAAATGAACTTTTGTTCTTATGATGCGACGGTATTGCAAATTTTTTATTATTCACATACGCTAACCTTGTACCACCGTTCTTTGGTGTCTTTTTCAAACGCTCAATGTTCTTATCTGATAGTCCGGCTACCGTATGGAGAAAATCGGTCTCATCGTTGTAGCCTGCAGGGACTTTTGGGAAACCATTCTCTACGGCAATAAAGTCCCTCACTGTAGGAATATTGCTTGTGTCAGGTTGTGGTAGTATGATTTTATCCGTAACCCTTGATGCGATGAGCATAAATCTTCTTCGCGTTTGAGGCACACCATAATGCGATGCATTAATAATTCCTTTATCGTACGAATATTTTTTTGAATCGAGATATTGTAAAAATTCCGTCAGGGGTGTTTCGTTTATTTTTGTAAGTATGCCCGGGACATTTTCAATAACAACAAAGCCCGGATTGTAATGTTCGATGAAACGCTGAAAATCTTTCAACAAGTTTTTTGATTCCGCAGATTTTGTTTTCGTCGTATTGATCTTTGTCCAATACTGACACGGGCTGCAACCGATAAAAATTAGGGTATCGTCATCTTTTTGAAGATCGACAAGTTTATCAAATTCCTCAAAGGTTAATTTCTTAATATCGGCAAGGATGAATTCACTCCCCTTATTATTGATTTCATAAGTCTCTTTGCAGGTGGCGTCACAATCAATTCCTGCAATAACTTCCACCCCGGCTTGTCGGAAGCCTGTCGTCATTCCACCGATTGAACAGAAGAAATCAACAGCTTTAAGATGATATTTTACAGTCCGCTTTTTCATTAAACACCAATATTATACACAAATATTTGCTCTGCTTCAATACTTGCTTTTTGCGATTTTATGGGATCAGTTTTAAAAGGCGGTCTATAATCATTGATTGAATACCATCTGCAATCCGTTGTGCACGTGCTTTTGCTACAACACTCATTTTCAGTGCTTCCATTCTCATTAGATCCTGCAAATCGACCATATATCCCTGAAATTCATCCTTCGTTATCTCTCCATCGGCAAGTTGCTGGATATATCGCTTCATTTTTTGTCCTTGCTTCTGGATAAACGCTTCACCATCTGTGGCAGCGTTGGTGATGAGGTCGACAAGCTCGTTCTTTGCAAGCGTTCCAGCATCATCTACAATTCCTTTAATAAAATCGTCCCATTTCATAGTATGTACTCCTCCTATTTGTTTTTATTTTTTAATGATTCGGTTTCAATAGCAGTGTCGAAGGCGTCTGTAATATTCTAGACGTTGTTCATCATATGGGCATTTGCCCATATTCCTTTTCCCGACCTATCGGCTACATGTCGCTCGAACATCTCTGTAATTATCTTCATTTGCTCAATGGTCTCGGTATTTTTCTCTCCTTTACCTTTTTCATACTCATACATCTGTCTTAGTTTCAATCGCACCGAACGTAACCAGAGCGAATCGAGGGAGCTTTGCGTAAACGATTCATACAGCATCCCAACTTCCGGTTTGAGTTCCGTCAGGTTTTTAAACGTCGTGGTATCATAGTACGTAATGCGGTCGAAGATGCCGCAACTCTGAAGAGCGAGAATAAAAAAAAGGCAGGCAACGAATAGATACAAACGACGTCGCCAGTACTGAAGATTAGAGTTCATTTTTCCTCCTTATTAAATTAGTTAATATTGTCTTACCCTTTCCGTTGACGAATATTGCATTAAACATACAAAAATTTCTTGTCAGCTTCAACAACCGCTACCTCAGTGATACCAAACCCCGCCCCCAACCCACACTACTATCCTTTATAATTACATCTTCACTCTCTTAGCAATCCAATCCGAAATCATCTCCATAAATCCCGGCACAAACTCTTTCTTCAACGTCGCGTACTCCGCCGGATTGCCTGTAACAGCTTCCTGAAAAAGATGATTGGCTTTTGGGAAAACATGAATTGTGTAATCTTTGTTGCCGGATTTCTTGAAAACTTTTTCTATCGGTTCTTTATTCAAATCGAGCGGAACCTGCATGTCTAACTCACCGAACAATCCGAGCACCGGGCACTTCACTTTCTCCAATTGCTTCGCCGGATCGAAATCGATGAAATATTTAAACCACGGACTCTTTGCACCCTTTATTTTCGCGTCCGTGCTTGTATTAATCAATTTCTCCTCGTCTCCAATTGCTTTGCGTTCTTCAGCAGTCATCTTATTGAGACTCTCTTTTGCATCTTTCTGCAATTCCAATCTCAATTCCTCCCAACCTTTATTCGTCCGGACAACCTTATACACCTGCTCTTGCCGCGCTAATTCGGTTTTAATTTCAGTTTCCGTCGCTCCACCCGCACGCATGAGAATGTCGATCTGTTTGGAGATAATCTTATCGCCTGTAACAGCCGGTCCAGCCATTAAGACGATGAATGCAATATCTTTGAAACGTGCCGCTACCATTGGAGCGATGATGCCGCCTTCGCTGTGCCCGAGGAGTCCAATCTTTTTGTGATCAATTTCTGAGCGGGTGAGCAGATATTTCACCTGCGCTTCCGCATCGTTCGCGAAATCCTCTCCCGTCGCTTTTTCCATACTGCCGGTGGAACCGCCAACACCTCTGTCATCGCACCGCAATACGGCGATACCGCTCCGCGTGAGATAATCGGCAATCAATTTGAACGGTTTAAAACCCATAACTTCCTCATCACGGTTCTGGGCACCGCTTCCGGTGATAAGAACGACCGCCGGATATGGACCCGCCGTAACGGGGAGCGACAACGTCCCTGCTAAAGTAATATCTCCATTATGAATTTTCACTTCTTCCTCTTTGTACGGCGGCGGAGGTTCTACAGGTGCAGCTGTTTTCGTTGCTGTTCCCTTTATCAAATAAAATTTTCCCTTTGCGCCTGCCTGCGAAAAATCTCCGATCATGCTGTCGCCTTTCATCTCGCCGTCAAAGATTGCAATTCCGGGACCGGCGGGAAGCTCGAAGTAAACTTTCGGCGGCTTGAACGATACATTCTTCAGCGGCAACCCGATGGCATTCTGCATCGGGATATCGATGGATGCTTTGAATGAATCGGCTTCCGATTTGATATCGACCTTTATTCCTAACTCTGCTCCCATAATGGATATTGCGCCTTCCCAGTGACCGGGAAACTCGGTTTGAGCTATCATACCGGATGCTGTGAGGATAAGGAGGATAAGAAGATAAGACAATGTTCGTGATTTCATAATAATACCTTTCAGAATAAAATATCTATTGTAGAGCGATGAGACTCATCGCACTACATCTTAACGTTCACTGCGCATAAAATCCTGCATCCAATACGGATACACACGCGGGGGCTTACTGATTTCATCCAGCCGGGCAACTTCTTCGGGGGTCAATTCCCATTCCGTACTTTTCAGGTTATCCGCTAAATGTTCGGGTGTTCTTGCACCGATAACGATAGATGATACCGCAGGCTTACGCAATAAATAATTCAAAGCTGTTTGACTAATAGTCTTATCATGCCTTTTTGCAATCCGGTCAAGTTCATCTATAATGTCATAACCTTTTTCTTCATCGAACTGCAAAAAATTTCCTACCGGATTACTGCGTCGTGCACCCGCAGGACGAGGTTTTCCGCGTCTGTACTTACCGGTCAGGAAACCTCCGGCAAGAGGACTCCACGGCATTATACCTAATTTCTGGTCGAGACAGAGAGGAACGATTTCATATTCCAGGTCGCGAGCAATGAGTGAATAATACGATTGGATTGTGATAAATCTGGCGTAACCATACTTCTCGGAAATTACCAAAGACTTCATTAACTGCCATCCGGTGAAGTTTGAACATCCGATATATCTCACCTTACCGGTACGGACTAAATCATCCAATGCGCACATCGTTTCTTCGAGTGGTGTCAGATGATCCCAGTTATGAACCTGATATAAATCTATATAATCGGTTCCTAAACGCTTCAAGCTTGCATTGCATCCTTCAATAATGTGATGACGTGAAAGACCGACATCGTTGGGTCCGGTTCCCATTCTTCCGCGAACTTTTGTTGCAAGAACAATATCCTTCCGTTTCGAACCAAGCGCATTGCCGAGCATTTGTTCGGCGATTCCATCCGAATAAATATCGGCTGTATCAAAAAAATTTATGCCGCCGTCTATTGCCATTTGAACAAGCCGGTCAGCTTCTTGTTGAGTTTGTTTACCGATAGTTCCCCAGTACGAAGTTCCGCCAAACGTCATCGTACCGAAACATAACTCGGTTACTTTTAGTCCCGAATTCCCAAGTAATCGCATTTTCATATATCTTCCGTTCTAAATTATATTTTATGGCAGCTCAGCGACGATTTTATCGACCATGCCCGTAAGCTTGTTCATGTTGATCGTACCACCCTGCATAAATGCTCTGTCATCCCAGATGATATCTCCCGTTTCAACATCAATGAGGTAGAACATGATCGTGAATTGTGTTACCGGATCGAATGAGATTGTTTCATATTTATTTTTTGGAGAAGCTCTTTCAACTGCCGCTCGATATGAAACCGGAGAATCGTATCCGATCCCAAAAACAACAGCCATTATCCTGCTGCCGAACGCTTTGCCTAAGTGGACAGCGGCAGGAATATTTTGGGAAGTTTCATCCTTGCTTTTTTCATAACCGAGTAAAGAAGAGTATACTATCCTCAACAATTGGGATAAAATCGTGTCACGGGAAAATACTTCGTGCTCAAAATACGGTGGGTATTCCATGTATAATTGACTGACATCCGACTGTTTATCTTCGACCGATCGGATCACCGGATTTTTTTTATTCCGATCCATCAACAATCCAACCGACGATAGAACCGCACGGTCAACATGCAACTCCTTCTCGTTCAGTTTCCCCGCAAAATAATCCATGCAGGCTTTTGCGTACCGCTTTGTTTCGGGTACATCAATTTTTACAGTATCACCGGCAACAGCTTCCATAAGTACAAAATCAGACAGAATAAAAGTCGACGTGATCTCTTTTTTCTTTTCAGGAAAATCGGGATACCGACTGAGCGGCGAGATCGAACAGCCCGAAACAAGCACAACAATGCCGATAAGAAACCACTTTATATTTTTTAGAATATTAGGCATGATGATCGTATTATTTTTTAGCAAGAACGCGTTCGTAAACTTTAAGTGTTTTTTGGGCAACGACATCCCAAAGGTAATTATTTTTTATATGTATCCGTAATTCATCGTCTTTCTTTTTTCCCATCGAATGAAGAATGCCTCGCCTGATATCTTCGACCGATGCCGGATCGACATACTCAGCGTGAGATTGAAAATATTCCTTAGTGCCGCCATATTTCGTAATGACAATTTTCGCTCCGGCAAGCGCCGCCTCAAGTGCTGCGATACCCGGCGTTTCAAACAATGATGGAAGCGCAAACACATCGCAAGCCGCATATGCCGATGCCAGCAAATCGGAGTCGTTGGGAATTGAATCAAGTATCATCAGCCGGGGATTCTCCATAGCTTCATCCATACATGCCCGCCCGCTCCGGTTATTTTCTATACGTCCGATTATAACTGCAGGAACATCGATAGACTTCAGAGCGCGGATAAGGTTCAATACATTCTTTCGCTCCGGACCTACATGCCCCACATTCAAGATAAAATTCTTTACACCATATTTATTCTCGAAGATTGATTTATCTGAATTATAGAACCGCTCATCGACACCATTGGGGATAACAGTTATTCTGTCACCTGAAACACCAATTCCATCTTGAAGTAATTGTCCTTCATCAGTCGTATTCGGAAGAACCGCACTTGCCCATGAACAAATATCAGCCATTATACCGTAGTCCATCCACAATCCTTTATAGAATTTCCGGATGAGGCGGTTAAGCGTTAAAGCGATCCGAAGATATTGTGGATTGTGCAACGAATAAAATATCGGGCTTACAACTATGGGTATATTCAACTTCGATATCTCGCGCGCAAGATGATACGTACCGATGTTTGCACCGAAAAAATGAACGAGATCAATTTTATCTTTGGGAAAATCCTGCCATGATTCAAAAAGAACAACATTCACTCCAAGCTTTTCAAGACCGCGCTTCGTATGAAGTATCTGGGTGCGGGGTCCACCCTTCAAAATCATGACCGATTGATAAGATGCAAGACAAACGTTCATAAATATAATTCCCTATGCCTGATTGTGAATATCCTCAGAACATTATAATGATAATTTCTCATAGACGCTTAATCTTACCGATTGTATTGTCTTCAAACTTTTGAAGAAGTATCCAGGGATTGAATTTATGAATTCGATGTATATCTACCGGAGGTCGCACCGGCGATGGATTTTGTTTCCAATGTAATTCTGAAAGATTTATCTCACGCTGAATAGGAGTAAATGCCTCAGATCCATCCGGGCGGGTTATGCGCATACAGACTTCAACCGGTGATCCTGATATTTTGATATTCAGTTTGTCTTGCTCCTGTGTTGTTTCGATTCCAAGTTCGCATCTCCTTTCCCACCAATAAGCATATTCGATCATTGAGATCTTTTGTATTTCTTTTCTGGAAACATAATCGAAGATTTGCTCAACAACAGTGTTATGCTTATCCTTTGGGTGATGGTAAAAAAACAGCGGTTCCCGATAGGATATTTTCTTTTCCATTACAGTCAGGAAATAATCGATCATTGCGTTCTCATCGAATCCCTGCCTGCGTAAACTCCCGATAGAAATCGGGTACACAGGCACTTGCAGTGTTTTTAAGAATTTTCCATCCACAAACGGATACGATGGTACGTTATCATAATCATATGAAAATTCCGAAGAATAAACAAAACCGGATTCATCGATTGCTTTAGCAATGCCAGAGTTCCATCTGCCGAATGGCGCCGAAAAACATTTAGCATTAAGTCCGTTCATCCGGAAAATCTGTATTGCCTTTGCAATATTTTGGTTATTAGCTGTATAGTCATCGTAAGTCTGATGCTCATAACCATGAATACCGATTTCTTGTCCAGCCATCTCCTTGAACACATTGAGATGTTCCTGCTGACTTTTTACATCCACGAACCACGTCGCTGAAATACCGAATTCTCTGATTAGGTCGTATAATTTGTTCAACTCTTCCGGGTTTGCATAATCGGTATCGATCCGCAAGGAAAAAATCGAAGGGGCATCTTTTGGGTAATACCATTTATGCATATATGATAATCCACGCCGATGATGGAGGATTTCAAGCGAGCGTGAGAAAAGTTTCAGAAGATTGCCTTTAGATATCTTTGATACCAACTCGTACGGCAATCTCTTATGGTTGGAATAAAAAGATTTTGTCATTGATCTGCTATTTAACGCTAATTCACCCGCATCGAATGGCAGCACAACAACATGCCCGCCGCCGAGCTCACCGACAAATACAGCATATCTGCCGTCGTTAGTACGCATCGTATTCGCACCATGTGGTAAGGATGCATTCTCTCCGATATCCATCATTCCAATACCGGCGAGTATCGAATCACTATCCTCGATAAGATATCTGATGAATGTCTCTTTACATCTCTTGCCGCTAATTTGAGAATATATTTTTGCTGAACATAGTATTGCCCCACCGCCCGACAAATAATTCAGTATGAATTGCACATCATGTATATCTGCTGTATCGCTTATAATCACCGCACTCAAATCATGCAGAGAGTAATCGATGGGATTCACTATATAAGTGACCCCTTCCTGTTCCAACAACAATTGCCATCCGTGCAGATTCTTTCCTAATATTCCTATCCTGTGAGACACTATCATATGTGCTCCAATATGCGGGCTATTTCTGCATATCTAATTGCTTTGGTTGCGAAAAGTAATCCGGTGTATATGATCGCGCCGATTAAAATCAATACGAAAACATTCATCGGTGGTAGAAATATGAGAACTCCTCCCATGATTACAGAAGAAATAATAATTTGGAAAATTGCACCTGGCGCCTGAATATGCATAACCTGTTCTAACCGGTTGCGCATTATAAATAACGTTATTGCCTCCGACACAACGATAGCAGCAGCCGAGCCGGCAATGCCAAATAATATTGTACACGCAATAATCGAAACTGTATTAAGTAGAAGACTTATAAACATAACGACAGCATATGTCTTTTCTCGTCCGACAGCGATCAAGCCGGAAGTATAAATAGTATTAAGCATGGTAAACAAAAAATACCATATCAGTACCTTGAATACATTCACTGCTTCATAATACTGTACACCGAATACTACGGGTATTAGTTTATCTGAAATAATCGCCCCGCCGATACAAATCGGTAATGTTGTTATTAAAATCCACTTGATCGCAAGACGAAGACGGGAAGAAAACAGTTCGGGCGATTGAGCATTGAGGCGTGATGAAGCCGGCAGCAACAAGGTTGCCAGCACTCTGTCAATCATCAGAAGAAAAAATATTAGTTTACTGGCTGCACTATAAATCCCCGCGTCGCTGCTTCCTAAAATTATTCCGATAACAATAATCGGTAAATTAATGCTGACAGCCCCGAGTATCGAACCGCCGCCAAGCGGAAGAGCCTGCGCGATCAAAGATTTCCATCCTAAAAGTGACAACGTTATTCGCTGATTACACTCATGCAGGCGATAATATCTCCACACTATAACTGCTGAAGTAACATCACCAATTACAGCCGCTACCGCTACCCAAATCAGATCTGAAGCAGTGTGAACAAACAATAAGATGAAACCCAGATAAAGCGCAGCGGAAATTGTGCGTCCGGCACCTATTATCCCCATTTTTTCTTTGCCTTGAAAATACCAATCAAGAAGAAATACATTTGGGAACAGAGATAGACAAAATACAACCATTAGTATCGCCATTGTTTCGTTGGGTATTAATATAACCGCCACCAAGGAGACAATAATAAAGGCGACGAATGATGTTATAGATCGGATAGTGATTACCGTATTTACCAAACCCGACGATTCACCACGCGCTACCGCGCGCGCACCGAATGAACTCAATCCAACCGAACTCATCATAAGAGCATAAGAGAGTACAGTGAATCCGATATTCAAAACGCCAAATCCTTCAACGCCGACTTTTCTTGCAAGATAAGCTATTGTGAAAAATCCCAAGACCCTGCGTGCAATATCGCTTCCAATTATGAATAGAAAATTTTTTGAAAATCGCCTCATTCTCTCTCTCCCCGAATTAGACGAACTAATTCAGACTCACGTTTTTCATCCGGGAATAAAGCTACTATCCTCGCACGGGCTTTCATGCCTACACTCTCGTTCGTGCACAACGCGTCCCTGAGACCAATCATAAGCGCGGTAGAATCGGCAGGTGGAACGAGAAAACCCGCGTCTCCAACGGCGGTCGGACTGCCGCCTACTTCTGTAGCAACAGGTATGCATCCGCACAGCATGGCTTCACAAAGAGCATTCGGGAGTCCTTCATGTCTTGAGGGCTGGCAATATACCTTTGATCTCTGGTAGAAAGGCAATAATTGTTCACGTGTTACCGGTTCAATGAATTTAATATTAAGAGGTGGCTGATATTGAAACGCAACATCGGGATCAGTTCCGACTACAATGAAATTAACATCGGGCATGTTTCTCGCCACTGCGATCAGAATATCTATTCCTTTTAATCGGAAGGTTCGTTCATCTTTTACAATGGCAACTGTCAGTATGCTTGATTCTTTTTCTCCGATATTTTTCCAATAATTACAGTCGTATCCCGTGGGAAGATAAGAAATATTTCTGCCGTCATATTCGGCAAGTTCAATTGCTTTTTTTTGTAAGCTCGGATCAACTACAAGAATGTGAGTTGCATGATGAAACACATAACGGACGAGCCGCGCTTTCCAAGGATTCAGCCAGATACCGTATCCTAACTCTTTATCGTTGGCAACATCCACCCCGCCGACTATTACGATGGACTTCAACCCCATCAATCTTCCAAAAGCCACGCCGAAAAATGCATAGACCGATGCAAACCAGCAGAAGACTACGTCGGCAGTCAAACTATTGAATATTATTTTAAAGATTGCAGGTAAACCATGACCGATATTTTTATGAACTGCGAAATGTTTTTCCAGTACATCGATATCATCCTGAATAAATGATTTATGAAAAGCCGATATGAAAAGAATTTTCATGCAGGATTGGAAATTATCATGCTATCTTTTATGTCCGATTCGTTTTTCAAGTAACTCAACCACTTGCTTCGCGACAACATTCCAATCGAACGTTTTGGAAAATGCTATGGCATTTTGTGCAAGGCGGTTGCGCAAGTCTGGGTCATTGATCAACATTAATATTTTCTTAGTCAACTCATCAATATTCCCATATTCATAAAGCAGACCTGTTTCACCATTCTTAATAGCATCACGAAGACCGGGAACATTTGATCCTAAGACGGTGGTTCCACATGCATTCGCCTCCACGACCGTCAAACCCCATCCTTCCTTTGACGAAGTATTTACCATAAACCAGATTTGTTGAAGCAATTTAACTTTCTCAGACTCATCGACGTATCCGGTAAATCGAACATCATTCTCGATTCCAAGATTGTGCGCCAACTGTTCAAGATGTCTGCGATAATCTCCATCTCCGATAACAATAAGTTTCAGATCGGGTATTTCAGACTTGACACGTACGAAGGCTTGAAGAAGATGATCTGCAGATTTGTACTTCTTCAGCCTTCCGAAGTAACCGATCATTGGAACTGCACTGCGTGGTATTCCGGCGGGATGATGGAGATTATGATCTACGCAATTATATGCAAACTCGATATCCTCATTGCGAAAACCTTTCTCAAGAACTTCCGCACGGGTACTGGGTGAAACGACCATCGTCGGAATTCGTTTCCACCGGGCAACCGCGATTCCCAATTTTTCCATCAGAAATACATAAAGCGCTAACGGCAGCGGCGCCTCTTTAAATATTGCTTTATCGAATAAATGATGGATAATGAAATAGAGAGGTTCGCGGACAAATAGAGGAGTGAAAAATGGAATTTTATTCGTATCGTCTATGACGATATCGAATTTCTCGTGCTTAAATTGTTTCCAATAACGGAGCGGCACATTTACGTTAAAGAAATACCTTCCGCCTTCACGGATTACCCTAACTCCATTTATAGTTTCTTCCGGCTGTGAGCCTTGGAAAGACGAGCAGTACAAAGTTACTTCGTGCCCGAGCTTAACGACACGAGAGAATATTTCATGGAAATGAACCTCCGCGCCACCAGCCTGCGGATTCTTGATGTCTTGCCAATTAAAGACAAGGATCTTCATACTTCTGATTTATTGATAGTTACCGTTGATGGTGGATCGTCATATATAAAATGATCATCGAGACGCGCGGAAATATATGCTGCCCGTCTCCGATGATCGATGTAATTTCAGAATTAATCTTATTTACCTTTATTAGTATCGGGAACCGACGGTCCCTTCAACTTCTGTTCGTAAAATGAAATACGATTAATCAAATCCGGTACATTTGGATATTTGATCGAGGCTCGTTTCAGAATATCTATTGCCGAATTGTAATCCTGACGCGCATCATATATATCTACAAGCGTTCTGTAGGGCAAGAACGGGTCCTGTGAATCTATTCGATCGTTGTTGATCATATCCAAGGCATTCTTTTCAAGATACTTTGCGTAAATTTCAAAATTCTCTTTATCGCCGAACTGATTGAACATAGTCATAATGTACGAAACTATACGCGGTTCATCCATAGGTAGAATAGAGAATGGAACAAGTTTTTCCATCCGCTTCATAGAATTTGCCGCCAACTCTTTATCATTGTTAACTCTCATCGCGTATTCTGCGAGACGAATGAAATTGAATCGGTAATTCATCACCATCCGCTGAACGTTTTCGTCATAGTATACATCTGGATTGTTCAGATTCCTAAAGATAAAACCATTCTGCGGGGTCTTCGACGGCTGAACATCGTCCGTGAGGAGAGATTGTTTCATTACGTCAAAATCCACGCCGATATCATTCGATTGGATTTTAAACGGTTTGAATTTATAAGTTAAACCGTGCATCCAAAGATAATTATCCAGACCGATCTTAGAATCGGGGGAACATGTTACCGCAAAATGAATGGGTCGTTCCCAGCGATTCGCTAAGATTATATCGCGTACCATTATATCCTGTACACGAAGAATTCGAACATCACCCTGGTAAGGCACTCCGCTCATCGTGAAAGTTATCTTGCCTTGTTTTAGAACGCTGGAATCCACAAGTTGTACGTGCGACAGTTTTGGCTGATCTGAAGTGATGAAACGATCTACGATATCTTTCGAAACTGGTATATCCATCTGGCGCGGCTTCCACGCCACAGGAGATATGCGGTCTATCTGCTGATTACTGAAGGAAATCGGAACCTTTGCGGTACCATGAGGCATCTGGTTCTTCAACTGCAGAATGTACCAGGATGTGTTAACCAGACTCAGATTCACTATTCGAATATCTCTCCGCACACCTTCTACATCTTGCAGATACCAGAGCGGAAAAGTATCATTATCGCCATTTGTAAACAGGATAGCATTCGGGTCACAGCTCTGAAGAAGATTATACGAATAATCCCATGCTATATATTGACCACTGCGATCATGCTCATGCCAATTGACGCGTAAAAGATTCACTGGGATCGCTGCCATACTCAAGACTAAAATACCTGATGTAGCAGTCTTGATAAGATTTTCTTTCTTAATCTTTTCTTTGAGAAGATCAATCAATCCTACAATCCCTATTGAAATCCAGAGCGCCATAACATAATAAGCACCGACATAAAAATAATCACGCTCACGGGGCTGCGGATCCTGCTGGTTCTGATATAAATCCAGAATGATACCCATAATGATAAACATCGTCATGAAAATCGTGGCCATTTTCCAATCCTTGCGGAAATGGTAATAGATTCCCAGTAGCGCCATCAGGAACGGTATCCCCCATGTATGCTTCCAGCTAACCCCCGCGTCCTGTTGATCTCCGTCAGCGCCGATAAAATTCCAGAGTACGTACCGTATAAACATATGATTGACTTGGTACTTCAGGAAGAAATCTGTTTCGCTTGTATAATTCACGCGGGTTGGTTCGTGCATAGCTTCGCGAGACCACCGGCGAGGAAATATCTTTTCAACATATGTCTGCTGGTCGTTATCCCAGCTTTCTCCTTTTAACATCGGGGTATCACCGTACTGCTCACGGCCGAGATAACTTGTTAAACCCGATAAATCGTGCGGAGCGTTTTCATTCATAGGCAGATCGGCAACATTCGCGCGCATGATAACGAGAGTGTAAGTGGTGTATCCAAGTACAATCAGCAAAAAAGAAAGACATGCCATCTGAAGCATTTTATTTTTTGTTTGTTTTGCCCTGTAGATACCATACGCTGCCGCGATGACAGCTAATGGCGGTACGAACGGCAACAGATCGCTCTTAAAACCTTTGAATTCACCATCGAGCATCGATGGAAGAAATTGTACAACACCCGGATAAATGATGAAGAAAATAATTATACCGATGATGCCGAACCGGATAAAACTCTTTCTGGTAAATTCGTAGCGCCGGAAATATATCAACATTAAAACCGGAAAAATTGCTAAAACTGAAAGAAGATGCACACCAACCGAAAGTCCGACAAGATAAGCTATAAGCAGTATATACTTCTCGTTATGCGGCGTTTCCGATTCTTCCCACCACCGCATTGCAAGCCAGATGATCGCAGATACAAACAACATGCTGATGCCATAAACTTCCGCTTCGGTAGAATTATCCCAATAAGTCGTACTGAAGGCTAGCGTCAAGGCGCCTATTGCTGATGCGCCGTACACAACCAAGCGATCCATCGCTGTCGATGGTAACCCGCGAAAGTGAGAGATCAATTTTACTGAAACAAGATAAACAAAAATGATAGCAAGCGAACTTCCAATCATCGAAACCGCATGAACACGCGCAGCTATATCGGTGAAAAACGGTATTTGCGACGCTATTCTTCCTAACAGTATGAATAGCGGAGACCCCGGCGGATGAGGAACCTGTAATAAAACCGATGCGGCAATAAACTCGCCTACATCCCAAAAAACTACTGTAACCGACATTGTTTTTAAATAAACAATCGTAGTTATTAAAAACACCACTAATGCAATAATCCGGTTGATTTTCTTATCACTCATTGAATCCTCGGTAAATATTGAATACTGTTAAAAAGTCCATTGCGGAATAAATATAGAAGAAATATCAAACAATCGCAAGAAGTGGCTTCTCATTGGATTGCTGAAAGAATCCTTTGGCTCAACTCATCACACACTAAAAATCCTTTATTGGTTAAACGAAGGATATCACCCTCTATCCTAGCGAGTTTATCACTTAACGATTGCTTTATGATTGATTGCAATTCATCTGTAAATTTTATATTGAATCTTTTCTTCAGATAGGAAATATCAAGAACACCTGTCCTTAATCCCAACATTACAGTTTCATCCAATAATTGATTATTGGTCAGGATCTCTTCACCGTCTATTGGGAGTTCGCCTCGTGTTATCCTTCGACAGTACTCTTCTATATCGCGGATATTCCACCAACGTCTTCCCGCCCAATATGAATGAGCCGACGGTCCCAAGCCTAAATAATTCGAATGATTCCAATAGTTAGTGTTATGTCTTGAATGATAGCCCGGTCTCGCATAGTTTGAAACTTCGTAATGCTCATAACCGTTTTCCAGCATCATCTCCATCGTAAGTTCATACATGGCGGCATCATCTTCGATAGACAAAAGTGATATCTTTCCCGTTGACACCGATTCGGCAAGGGGTGTATTTTCTTCGACGATAAGACTGTATGCGGATATATGCTCGGGCTTGAAAGAAATTGCTTTATTTAATGTTTTTTTCCAAGACGACAGTTCTTGATCCGGAAGAGCATAGATTAAATCTATACTTAGATTTTCGAAACCGCATTCGCGCGCTAGCATGATCGATCGTGCCGCTTCATCGGAAGAGTGGATACGCGTCAGAAAATTGAGTTCTTTGTCATCGAACGATTGAACGCCGATACTCAGGCGATTTACACCGGCAGAACGATAGCCCTCCAGTTTCTCACGATCGACAGTGCCGGGATTCACCTCCATCGTAATTTCAGTATCCGGCTCTGATGAATAACTTTGTTTGAGATGATTAATTATTTCTCCGATTTGTTCCGGCATTAAAAGTGACGGGGTTCCGCCACCGAAATAGATCGTTTGATATTTTTCCATTTCACCGTAATGTTTATAGAGATTGATCTCTTGATGCAGTGCGTTAAGAAATTTATCGATTGTTTCATGATTTTCAATCGAATAAAAATCGCAATACATGCACTTGCGCTCACAAAACGGAATATGGATATAGAGACTAGACAAAAGCCGATGTAGGATTATTTTTGATGATCAATAGATAAACGTTCCTATCCTGTTCCAACGGATCGAAGAAAATAAACCGGTGGGATGCGGCGAAGATTTTCCAGCGTCTACTGACCAATAGACAACCATTGCCTGCCCTATTATATTATCTTCCGGCAAGAAACCCCAGCTTCTGCTATCGGAACTGTGATCGATATTATCACCAAGAACAAAATAATAATTATTCTTTACCGTGTAAGCAGACGCAGGATGTCCATCGATTATGAAATTAGAAGAAGGTGATCGTTCTATAGTATGACCTTCTATTTTGATAAGTGATTCCATGACGGAATAATTTTCTTCCGTGATTGTAACCACCGAACCTATTTTCGGGATAACGACCGGGCCATACCGCTCTTTTTCACCAATCAGTGTCGTATGAGATTGTCTAAATACCTTTCCGTTCACAAACAGATTCCCATTGTGAATTTCAACAGTATCGCCTGCAATACCTATACATCGTTTGACAAAATACAAAGGATCGATTCGCCTTTCCATTTCTCGTGGAAATTCAAATACAATAACGTCGCCGCGCTGAATATTTTTCAATGATGGAAACTGAAACAAAGGAAGAGAAACATTCGAGAAAGGAATTTTTCCGGGCAGTTTTGCGCCATAAATTAGTTTGTTTACAAAGATATAGTCACCCGGGAGCAGGCTCGATTCCATCGACGCAGATGGAACACAAACCGCATCGATAAAAAAAAATTTAAGCGTCAATCCGCCCACAAGCGTTAATGCAATTATCCCAAGATAACTCAGCAACCGCTTCCTGGAATGATCTCTTAACATTGAAAATTATTTCACTAATGTTCCGAACCTGTTCCACCGCACCGTCGACAGCTTATTACCTATATCCAGTAGAGGAAGATCCGGATCCCATGACCAGTAAACAATCAGCGGGGTTCCTACAATTGAATTAATAGGAATGAAACCCCAGAAACGGCTGTCTAAACTGTTATCCCTGTTGTCACCCATCCCGAATGCATAGTCCCGTTCAACCGTATAGGATGTTTTACCTTGCTTATCGATAGATATTCTTCCGTTTCGCATTTCAATGGAATGCCCTTCTCGCTTTATGAAAGTATTCCACTGGAAATAATTATCCGGAGTCAGATTGACTATATCCCCTTTTTTGGGGATAATAATTGGTCCATAATTATCTTCATTGAATGGCGCACCTTTTGGGAAAATCTTTGGCTCGGCATAGCCGGCTGGCTTGATGTTCGAATAATTAAATTTTACATTTTCCGGAACAGGGGCAGGTTTACCGTTAACATACACGACGCGATTGATGACTTGCAGCGTATCGCCGGATAATGCCATACAGCGTTTAAGATAATATGCGAATGGGTTTGCCTCAGCTTCATCGCGGTAACCCGGAAACATGAAAACAATAATATCACCGCGTTCAACACTCCATGGCGCCGGTAATTTAAACGCGGGAATTTTTATGTTCGTGAATGGAATTGTTTGCGGCGTGGTTCCGCCGAAGATAAATTTATTTACAAGAAGAAAATCACCTGTCATAATTTCATTCTCCATCGAACCGGTCGGTACTTCGAACGAGGCGATGACAAAACTATTAAGGATAAGAAACGCGCCGAATACTATGGCGAATTCTTTCAGTCCTGCCAATAATTTCGATTTGAAATCCTGCGGCACGATCCTCTTATCTGGTTCACTCTTGGTATTCTTCATTCTGAAATTACCTTCTAATAAATATTAAATTTTTATTTACCCGATTTTTATTCTTCCATCGAAAGTACGGCTAAGAACGCTTCCTGTGGTATTTCGACTCTGCCTACCTGCTTCATACGCTTTTTGCCTTCCTTTTGTTTCTCAAGAAGTTTTCGCTTGCGGGAAATATCTCCGCCGTAACATTTTGCAATGACATTCTTCCTCATCGCCGAAATTGTATCTCTTGATATTACTTTGCTTCCGATTGCGGCTTGAATTACTACCTCAAACATCTGGCGCGGAATTAATTTCCGGAGCTTCGCGCATAGTTTCTTTCCCCATTCATACGATTTTTCCTCATGGACAATCGACGATAGCGCGTCAACCGATTCTCCATTAAGCAGAATATCAAGTTTCACCAAATCCGATTTGCGGTACTCAAGAAAATCGTAATCGAGTGAAGCATATCCGCGCGATGTGGATTTTAGCTTGTCGTAAAAATCGAAAATGATTTCAGACAGAGGCAATTCGTATCGTAAGTCGGCACGGGTGGGGTCAATATATGTAGTGTTTTTATATACTCCGCGTCGATCCGTGCAAAGTTTCATAATATTGCCGATATATTCTGTCGGCACAATGATCTGCGCGCTTATAAACGGCTCTTCCACATGTTCGATATCACCCTCGGCAGGCATCATCGCGGGATTATCAACCAGAACTACATCACCGCCGATTTTCACAATACGATATTCGACGTTCGGCACTGTTGTGATTAATTCTTGTTTATATTCGCGCTCGAGCCGTTCCTGAATAATCTCCATGTGCAGTAAACCTAAGAATCCGGCACGAAAACCAAATCCTAAAGCGACCGAACTCTCCGGTTCAAAAATCAATGAGGCATCATTCATCCGGAGTTTCTCAAGTGAATCACGTAGTTCCGCAAAGTTGTCCGGTACAACCGGATACAAGCCTGCAAACACCATGGGTTTAGCTTCTTTATAACCCGGCAGCGGACCTGATGCGGGATTGTCCGCGTTTGTGATTGTATCGCCTACCTTTGTATCGTGTACATCTCTTGCGCCGGGAATAAGATAACCGACGTCTCCTGCTGAAAGTTCTTTCGTCCGGAATCTCTGCATTTCAAGAATGCCGACTTCCTCCGCATCGAAGATTTTATCGGTGGCGAAAAATTTTACCCTGTCTTTCTCTTTTAGCGTTCCTTGAAAAACGCGGATGTAAACAACCGAACCGCGGTATCCATCGAAGATTGAATCGAAGATGAGCGCTTGCAATGGAGCATTGGGATCGCCCGAGGGCGGTTTGATACGGTTGACTACGGCTTCAAGGATTTCATCAATACCAATCTTCATTTTTGCGCTCGACAGTATAATCTCATCCTCTTTGCATCCGATCAAATCCATTATCTGATGCTTAACGGAATCGACCATCGCACTCGGCAAATCGATTTTATTGATGACAGGTATTATTTCCAATCCGGCATCGATTGCAAGATAGAGATTACTGATGGTTTGAGCTTCCACCCCCTGTGAAGCATCAACGACAAGGATTGCCCCCTCACATGCTTCAAGTGATCGGGATACCTCGTACGAAAAATCAACATGCCCCGGCGTATCTATGAGATTGAGCGTGTAAGTTTTGCTATCCTTCGCTTTATATTTCATCTGGATAGCATGCAGCTTAATGGTGATGCCGCGCTCCTGCTCAAGCTCCATATCGTCGAGAACTTGATTGAACTTCATCTCACGTTCAGTGATCGTGCCGGTGCGCTCGAGAAGACGATCGGCAATTGTCGACTTACCGTGATCTATGTGTGCGATTATGCAGAAATTTCTGATATGTTCCATTTGCGTGTCAATAAAAGCAATCCCGCCAAAACAGGCGGGATTTTCATTACAAATATACCAAAAAATGAGAGTATTTGCAAGGAAGATAAGTTGATATTGAGCATTATGACTATTATATTCCATCTGAACAATAAAAGAACAAATGGAGGTTCTAATGAAATTAATAAAATACTTTACAGCTCTCTCTGTAATTTTGTTGATCGCCGGTTGTGTACGATCACTGTATCCCCTCTTCACAGAGGATGATCTCATCATAAATCCACAACTTATTGGTACATGGACCGAGAGGAACGGAAAGAATATCTGGATATTTGAGAAATCCGGTGAGAAGAGTTACGAATTGCGCTACTTTCAATCTGAGTATGGAGATGTG
Source organism: Bacteroidota bacterium (assembly GCA_020056225.1). GTDB lineage: Bacteria > Bacteroidota > Ignavibacteria > UBA10030 > SZUA-254 > JAGVIE01. The sequence goes on along the minus strand of JAGVIE010000055.1, from coordinate 70,145 downwards.
CTGGGAAAGATGGAACGAGGAGATACTGCTAAGTTCATCGCACAATTAGGGAAATTAGGGAAATATTATTTCCTCGATATCTCTCCGGGGGAAACTAATACTAAGGTCAAAAACGGTTTTTACAATTTCCATCTTCTTCCTGTTCACTCGATTTCCAGAATTTGGATCGAGGGAGATACATTGCGCCTTTCCTTACTGGATAACGACTGGCTAAAAAAGATGATCGATAATAATGCATTCAAAATTTCTCACTCAAGAATCAACGACCAGATAATACTAACAGCCACAACCGAAGAGCTTCAGGATTTTGTGGTAAGGTATGCCGAGAACAGCAAAGCATTCCCGAAACTAGGAGAACTTCACCGGACAAAATAAATTTTGCTGATTCCGGATACTGTAATACGGAAATAATTCCACTTTCAAAAACAATTTTTGCGCTCTGCCAAGAACTATACTATCTAAAGATTTTATCTTAATCAATCACATCCCTTGGAGTTTCAAATGAAAGCCAAAATTACAAAATTCATTCTGCTAACCGTTCTATTCCTTGTATTCGCCGCTCTTTCATTTCCCGATGAGGGAATGTGGACAATGAATCAACTCGGCAAGCTGCCGTGGGAAAAAATGCAAAAGAACGGGTTGCAGTTGACTCCAGAACAAATCTATAGTACTAATAGTACGAGTTTGAAAGATGCCATTATTCTTCTTGGCGGCGGAACAAGCTCCTTCATCTCTGCCGATGGTCTCATCCTTACTAACCATCACGTTGCATACGGTGCAATTCAATCTGTAAGTTCCGTTGAGGAAGACCGATTGAAAGATGGCTTCCTTGCAAAGACGAAAGGAGAAGAACTTTCGATCCCGGCATATAGCGCACAAATCGTTGTCAGCCAGAAAGATGTTACCGATGAAGTGATGAGCGCAGTGAGCGATACGATGGCGCCTGAATCCCGGTCGAAAGCTATACAAATGAAATCCCGTGAAATTGAAAAACGTGAAAAAGGTACGACCGAATATGAATGCAGGGTATCTGAATTTTACAACGGCGTAAAATTTTACCTTTTCACATTAGAAGTATTCAGAGATATTCGGCTCGTTTATGCGCCGCCAACTGCTATTGGCAACTATGGCGGTGAAGTAGATAACTGGTACTGGCCCCGGCATACCGGCGATTTTTCTTTGATGCGCGTCTATATTGCGCCCGACGGCAAACATTCAAAGTATGCTAAAGAAAATGTTCCTTATCAACCGAAAGTATTTTTACCCATTTCTAATCAGGGATTTCGCGAAGGTGATTTTGCGATGATTATGGGATTCCCCGGCCGAACGTTTCGTTATCGAACTTCACCGGAAATTCAACTTGCACATGACGAAACACTGCCCCTCAGCATGGAGCTTTTTAAGCTTCGAATGGATATCGTAGAAGGGGCAGGTAAAAATGACCGAACCACTGAAATAAAATATGCAAGCCAATGGCGCGGATGGGCTAATGTTTACAAGAATTACCAGGGAACACTCGAAGGCATGAAGCGTTCCAACATCATGAAACTAAGAAAGGATGAAGAAAGAATATTTCAGGAATTCCTACAGTCGAAACCCGATCTTCAGAAGAAATATGGAACGATATTAAGCGACATTAACTCAATGTACGAAAACCTTAAATCGTTCAATCAAAAACAGATAGCCTTAAGCCAACTAATGGGAAGTTCAGGGATATTACAACTGGCAAATCGATTTAGAAATTTCGCAAACTCTTTCTCCAAAGATTCTACAGGTGAACTCAAACCGCCCGCGTCTTCTGTTGAAGAATTAAAAAACGCAATACCTTTGATTTTTAAAAACTTAAGCTTACATGTCGATAAGGAATTACTCACAGCAATGCTACTGAAAGCATCCGAACTGCCTGCCGGGCAACAAATCGAAGCCGTTCAGAAAATTATCGGTACGAAAACAGGTGAAAAGAGAGATAACGCCATAAAAGAATTCATCGATGATCTTTATGATGATTCAAAACTTGTCACTCCTGAAGGCTGCTTAAAATTAATTGGCAAAGATTCTGATGATATTTTAGACGATGAGTTCATAAAATTCTCGGTGTCGCTCGATAAGGATAACAGCCAGTTGACGGCAACCGTTAGTGCGTTCAATGCAAATATTTCTAAACTTCGTTCAAAACTGCTGGAAGCCACGATGGCATGGAAAGGATCTGATATTTATCCAGATGCAAATCGTACCTTGAGATTGACCTACGGAGAAATTAAATCCTACGATCCGAGAGATGCTGTACATTACGATTACGAGACAACACTTGGCGGAATGATGGAAAAAGAAACCGGAGAAAATCCATTTATCGTCCCACCGAAACTTAGACAACTCTGGGAGAATAAGGATTTTGGGAAATATTCCGACCCGCGGATCAATGACGTTCCGGTTGCATTCATAGCCAATCTTGATATCACAGGCGGAAACTCCGGCAGCCCGGTGATAAACGGTAAAGGCGAACTCATCGGCTTGGCATTCGACGGAAACTGGGAAGCTGTGGTAGGCGATTATGTTTTCCAGGAACATCTCAACCGCACCATTAACGTTGACGCCCGTTATATTTTATTCATATTGGATAAATATTCCGATGCCAAGAATATTTTAGATGAATTAGTAATTAAATAAACGTAAGACATAAAATCTTACAAGCAAAGATGCCGACCCCACAATAGGTATCGGCATCTTTTTTATTTTTAGTACTAGATACGTTCAGCGAAGCAACAGCATTTTCTTTATATCGGTATATTTGCCTGCGGTCATCCGGTAATAATAGACGCCGCTGGGTAAATTACCCGCATCGAACGTTACAGATTTATAACCAGCTTCTTGAAATTCGTCAACAAGCGATTTAACTTCACGACCAAGAACATCGTAAACTTTAATTGACACAAACAAATCTTCGGCTAGTGAATATTTCAAGGTGGTTGCTGGATTAAAGGGGTTGGGATAATTCTCATAAAGCTTTGTTTCTTTAGGTAACAAATCAGTGAATAAACCTTCCGCGATGCCAATTTTTGAATCTTGACCAACAGCAGAGTTCCTCGTTACTTTATTTGAGACCGCCGCCGATCTGACTTGATACCAATATGTCGTTGCCGGTGTTTCACCTTTTCTTACTACTGCGACGTCGTAATCATCGTACGATGTGCTTGTAGTTGCCAAGAGCAAAGGATATGGCCATACACCACAATCAGGAACGCCATATGTGCATTCATATCGGTAAAGATAGTAGGTTGGACCTTGCCCGGTTCCCGTCCAACTTAAGCGCGGATGACTCAGTCCATCAACACCCAAAAAGGTTATAACAGATAGCGTTATAGTACCTTGTATTCCCGATGTATATGATCTTGAGATTGTGAAATCACTTTCCCCTATAAAATTATTTGCTGCAACTCTCCAATAATACGTACCCTCATTAAGAGTGGTAGGTGCAAATGATGTTGAGGCAACATTGTTATTATTGACGACGAGGTTCGTAAAATTCACATCTGTCGCAATCTGTATATGATATGCCGTTGCACCGGTGACGGATGACCATGTGAGAGTTGGAATAATACCGACCGTAGCACCATCGGCAGGCGATGATAGGGTTGGCTTATCTGTAGGTAACAATCCCGAGGTCTTATAGATGCCTTTTGCGGTGGCTGTATATAAAACTGCGGGAGTTCCCGGTACACCATAAATATCATTAATTGGTGTTGGAAGACCAGCTTGCATCTCGCTCCAGTTCGATCCACCGTTTGTAGAAGATAACACTCTTATACCATCGCTCGTGATAGCAACCAGATGGTTTACAGAAGATGGATACCCCGGGTTAAGGTTAATTTTTCGTATTGCATTCATAGATTGGAGAGACCATGTATTACCGGCATCTGTTGTTTTCCATAATCCGTTTGATCCGCCCACATAAATAATATCCGATGTAACCGGATTGATGACAATGGAATTTGCCGATTGGTTAAGCCCGATATTTTTCTTCTCAGTCCATGATCCACCGTTATCATCGCTCCGATAGATTTTCCCGTTGCTCAATGCGGCGAATAGTCTTCCTGTTCCAATATTGAGCGCTTTGAGATCGTTAACATATACCGCATTGGGTACCCAGGCGGTGGCAAGAGCATTCCATGTTTGACCTCCATCGGCACTCGAGAAAATACTCTTCCATTCAGAATTTACCAGACAACCTCCATAACACCAAAGTTGAGTGCTTGTAATAGGATGTACAACAGTACCATTTGTTTTTCCGTTTGAGGGTAATGGATCCGAGATTACAAGAGAACTAAAATTATTACCTAAGTCTGTACTTCGATATAACCTTGCAGAGTTATTTAACGAGCCGGCAACATACAAATCATTATCGGATTTACGATAAATATTTTCGCTGCTAAAATTCATACCCGCCGAGCCGATATACTTACTAAACCAGGTTGAACCGCCATTTGTTGTATTTCCGGTATAAGCATTATCTTTCGTCACTGTCCACATACTGCTCCCAGTGATTGTAAGAGAAGAAACGTTCATCTTCCCAACCTCTTGCCACGTAGCTCCGTTGTTGATTGATTTGTAAAGCGAGTTGGCAGTGCCTACAACAATGTTATTGCTATTCGGTTGGAGAGAGATTGACAGAACATCAAGATCGGTTCCCAAACCATTATTAGCAGTTGCCCAGTTCGTGCCTTCGTTTGTTGAGCGATAGACCCCGTTGTTAGTGGCAAGAAAAATGTAGTTGTTGACATTGTTTACACGAAGCAAGCGTACGGTAACACCAGATGTGTAATTTAACGACCAATCAATACCATAATTCGATGATTTATAAATTTCACCATCGCCTGTGGCAGCGAATAGGAGAGGATCAGTTGGAGAAGCTTTATGAACAACCGCCATAGTCTTCAGATCGTAATCACCCATAGTTTTTGCTTGCCAATTCAATCCGGCATTGTTAGAGTACCAGATACCTCGAATTGAAGCCAATGCTGTTGTGCTGCGAGGATACTTAGGTATAGCATTTGGATCGGAGCCGCATACCCATAACTCATAATCCCGTCCTACACCGCCCACCGGATAGGCCGCTATATCATTTACATCCGTTGCCCATGTGAAATTTTGACAATAGTTCCACACACCACCACCATCAATACTTCTCCAAACTGATGTTGTTGATGCATCATACTTTCTGCCAAGGAACATGTTGCTTGTATTTACAGGTGAAGCAGATAGACGAAGCGGTGTGAGATAATCTATTATTATTGATGGAGTAACGTTGCCCCATGTTACCCCGCCATCTATAGAATATTTAAAGAAGTTTTGCCTACTCGCGATAACTATATTTGAATTATCCGGTTTACACAGGACAACCGACGGTGTGGTAAAGTTCGATGTAGTTCCTTTCCATGCAGTTCCACCGTTTGTTGATTTTAGAAGATAATCCTGTTCTGCGATATAGACAAAATTACCGCTCAAAGAAATATCTTTTACATTTGTTGCAACCTGTGGACCATTCAATGGCACCCAAGTTTGGGCAAACACGGTTGTTGAAGTTATTAATAAACACGCAGCAATCACCAATTGTAATATTTTGTTAATTCTAAACATATACTGTTTCTCCTTTTATTGATCCCGAACCTCCGCCTTAGGCGCCCGCCAGCCATCGGTCGGGCTGTGATGAGCCTCTGGCTCAAAGTTCGGAACAAGGGTATTTCAAATCATTGGATTAATTGCTACATTTAAGCAGATGCAGATTAGATTGGCAAATCCTATTGCATCGGCAGAAGAAGATTACCTTCAACTTGGGGCGGCTGTAGCGTGTGGCTCTGTCGGGACCCCTGTTTTGTTCAAGCACTTCAGGTTCAACGACGAATCACCACGCCGCCCCGTTATTATTTGGAAAATCTTTTACCTTTGCCCGATATTCCTTTCAACGTTATTTTTAAAATTAATCTTACAATCATTCCAATCATTCAACTTTCAATCTTACATGTCGCTCCGATGGAGCTTCAATTATTTTTTTATTTTCTACAAACATGTTGCTCCTACGGAGCAATCTTTAACCATTGAATCATTGTTTCAATGAATCAATGATCAAATGAATAAATTAATCTCACTTCATCAAAATCGCTTTTATTGTCGAAAAATAAGTACCGGCATTCATTCTAATGAAATAGACACCGCTTGAAAGCAATTGGCCTGAGCTTGTCGAAGGAGTCCACTCAACCTCATATCTGCCAGGTTGTTTTTTTTCATTTACCAATGCTGTTACTTCTCTTCCGAATACATCATATACTTTCACCGAAACTAATGACGAATGACTAATAACGAATGACAACTTAGTACTTGGATTGAACGGGTTTGGATAATTCTGACTGAGCGAATAACCATCGGGGATATTATTTTTTTCTTCCCTTACGTTGGTTGTAAGAAATATTCCGCGACGGTAGAAGGTACAAAACTTTTCATTTGAACCTTCACCAACGCTCTGTGTCCAAACAAGGTGGACTGCTCTACTTGTAATGGCAACTTGTGGTACTTCTCCAACGCGCGATGTTGGCGTATGATCAACAATTGAAGACCAGGAACTATCAGGATGTTTCCGTATGCGACTTACAACATGATCGTTTACAAATAAAAGCTCGCTTGTCCAAGCTACTGCTGTAGCTCCATCATCACTAATAGCTGCGGAGGGATTATAACCACGCGGTTCTTCGGTTAGTATTTCTGGCGAGGTCCAATCGTTGCCGTTATTATATGTTTCGCGTGAAATAATTGTGCATCCAACCATACCATCGCATGCGATAGCATCGCGCCAAGCTACGAAAATCGGCGATTGAATTACAAATTTGTTCGATGCTATACAATGCTCTATGGCAAATTTTCCATCAACCGTAGAAAGTGTTTCTGCTTTTTCCCAAGTACTTCCTAAATCAGTACTGCGAAGATAGAGTTTTTCTTGAGCGCCATTTGTAAATACATCTCGCACTAAATGCAGTGTACCCGGTGTTAGTGCTGTCCGTGTCCAACCGTCGAGTGTATCGGGTCGCTTCTGCCAGGTTTCTCCGGCGTCTGTGGAAACAATCATCATCGGTTTTTTTGAATAACCATTTTTCTCGGGTGAATAGACTAATACTAAAGTATCTTTATTTATATTAGCCGAAAATAATCCTCCCGACGAATCATCACCAATAATAAATGGCAAAGACCAGGATATTCCACCGTTAGTACTTTTATGCATCCGAGTTTCCCTTGGTAGGGTCGTTTGTGACATGGGTTCGTTTGCTGAAAACATATAAACATTTTGATCCTGTGCGACTATTAGATTGCTTAAAAATGGATAGGGATAAGTAACTGTATCAATAATTAGGTCTTTCAAATTCCAATTAATACCTCCGTCAATTGAAGAAGCATACGGTATTCTTAGTTTTCCACCCCCCCATGTAACATGTATCGTATCATCACCGCTTAATGCAATCTTGGGCATGTATGCGCTGTACGAGGTGTCGGTTAGCTGTATCGGCGGTTCCCAAACAATGCCGTCGGTGGTGTCTTGGGAAAATATTAATACGGGGAAATAAATCACGAAAAAAACAAGTGCGAAAAATCTATGTACTACCCTCTTAATAAACTCCTTCATTTCTTTATGTTCCTCTCGTAAATATTAAACATAATAACTCTCCCCTGAATACTTTATTAAAATAGAATAGAATAGAATAGAATAGAATAGAATAGAATAGAATAGAGCTGATACCTCTTGCCTCCATTCCATCTCAGGGCTAAGCTATATTAAGAAAAAAAGAATGTAATGTCAAGGAAAAATCGTAAAATAAGTTGTAATTAAGTATAATATTTTATTCGGTGATGGCTTTCGTACAAGCCCAACTTTTGACCAAGTATTGTTAAACATTAGATTGAAATTTATCTTTTCATAGAAATAGTTAGATTATGGAAGAATTGCCGAAATCATGCCAATAGAACAATAATTATCCAATCTTCTTTGTTAAATCTTCTTGACTTTAAATCATAGAATTCTTATACTTGGAGGAAGCATTTTCTCTCATTACCAACAAGCAAATGACTATCCTCATCCGCATATTTCACAAACCATACGAGGGTCTTATGAAATCACTGAGTACAATATTTTTTCTGGTTGCATTTGTAATCCTACTCACTGTCATCGCCTCACCGCTATCACTTGCGGGCGATCAGCAAAGGAAACAATCGCTTCGTGAACGTGCAATGAACGCCGCTCAGCAGTTGCGCGATTTTCATCGGCAAGCGGCGCTTGAACTGCAAAATTCGAAGCTTAAGAAACTTTCCGCGGCACCTGCTCAGGTTGGAATTAACATCGATCGAAATTATAAAACCGCATCAACGATCTTTTTTCACGATGATATGGAATCAGGTACATCTGACTGGACATCAGAAGTGTACAGCGGCGATGACTTGTGGCATCGAACAACTATAAATTCAAACTCTCCGATTAATAGTTGGTGGTTTGGAAATGATATCAATGCCAACTACAACACAGGCAAGCGCGTTAATTCTGCAATCGTCTCCCGGTCAATTGATTTAACAGGTGCAACCGGTCCGATCAAGATGCTTTTCACCGAGAATATAGTTACTGAATTAGGGTGGGATTTTTGTATGGTTGATGTAAGTAATGATGGCGGGGCTAATTGGACACCTCTCCGGGGCGGATATGGTTCAGCGCCATCAGGCAATAGCGATGGATGGACGATTTCATCGCTTGATCTTTCATCTTACACAAATCAAACAATAAAAATACGGTTCTACTTTGATACCGGTGATTCACTTTTCAATGAATTTCCAGGATGGTTCGTGGATAATGTTTTAGTATTCGATCAGGGCGGATTGATTACCGGTAAAACTTTCTATGATGTTAACAGCAATGGAATTAAAGACAGTACAGACAGAGGCGTAAAAGACTGGCTCGTTACCGCCGCCAGCGGTTCGATCACCATAACAACAAAAACAGATTATCGGGGAAAATATTGGCTGCCATTGCCGCTTGACACATATACCATCACAGATGAGTTAAAGCCGGGATGGACACAAACTTTCCCATCACCATTTCCATCATCATGGAGTATCACGATGTCAACCCCGGACACACTCGTAGATAGTGTCTGGTTCGGTAATTTTACAAACGCAAGCCTCATCAACGGGTCTGTATTTAACGATGTAAATATGAACAGTGCCTATGATGCCGGTACCGATTCAATGTTATTCGGATGGAGGGTAATCCTCTCCGATACACTCGGTAATATGATAGATTACGATTACACCGATTCAATTGGATTATATCAACTGTTTGTTTTCCAGCCGGGCAGATATGTTGTAAGTGAAGCCCCGGGCCGCCTGCAGAAAGGGTGGGTTGAATCGTTCCCACCAAGTGAAACATATACAATCGACATTCCCGATTTGAGCACTATTGTGAACGGCAACGACTTTGGAAATTATTATTCACCACTAACGAATGCCGTGATAGGTCAGAAATTCAATGATCGCAACCGCAACGGTATTTTCGATCCTGATGAGCTTGGAGTGCCGGGATTCGTTATCCAACTGAAGGTGTTCGACGAATTAGACGACATCATTTACAACCGGAAGCGTACTTCCGATAGCAGTGGATACTATCAGTTCCAGGGAGTTCCTGCCGGAAGATGCGTGGTAAAAGAGATTATCGACCAGAAAAACATCGGCTGGTGGCCCTCGTATCCAATCTCGCAGTACGATCTCGTGTTGCACAATAGTGAATTATTAGATAGTGTTGACTTCGGTAATTATGAATTATCCCCGGGTTCAATAAGCGGGATGAAATTCAACGACCTCGATTCAAGCGGCTCAAAAGATCAAGGTGAGCCGGGATTAAGCGGATGGACAATCACTCTTGTGGGTACTTCATATTACGGAACATCTGCCAGTGGCTCAGTAGTTACCGATCAAGATGGTAATTACTCATTTACAGGTTTGTGGCCCGGTCGTTATACAGTCAGTGAAGTGATGAAATCCAACTGGCGGCAAACTCATCCACCGAATCTTGGACCGCATATAATCAATTTAAATCTTGAGGAAAATTTAACCGGAAAAGACTTCGGTAACGTGGCTGATAATACGTTTAGTATGGCTTTCCGGACATTCCTACCCGAAGACTTCGCTCAGGCACTTGATCTAAGAGGAAAACATAATCCCATTTTAACAAGACCCGACAAAGTGAAATTTGAATTTTATTTCATTGTCGATTCACTAAACACCCAACAATTAGAAATCGTCTTCGGACAACCGGTCGACACTACAAAGCCGATGGTAATCACTCCAACGATGCCGTTGGTTGAACCGGTTCTCACTTCTAAGCTTAAGAGATGGAAATTGACATGGAATGGAGGTTTGAGTTTTAATGTAGGAGATACGATCAGATTCGAAGGATGGGTAAATAAGCCCAAATTGCAAGTTGTAACAAAGTACAGATTCAGAAAATTTTCATTACCGGAATGTCCATGGAGAATCGACGCTATTGTTGCAAAAAATGTCTTATGTTACCCGATGCCAAATGCAATCAATGTTTTATCTGCAGGCGCTGGAATAAATTTGAAAGTCGGCTTAGGTGGTAAACATACTGTACTACACCCGACTTACAAATATGTTCTTAAGTCATTATACGATCCTCATGGAATGCATATCGGTGCACCACGTTGTCTGGATAAATTCAGTGGCACTACTTACAGGCCGATAAAAACTCAACAAAAATATTTGCCACCATCGAAGCATAACAATAAGCTATTTGCCGAAGCTATAGCTCTTGAGGCAAATATCAATGGTAGCGATTATGGGATTCTACCTGGCGGTTTTGCTGGCTTAATTTTTGATGAAGGCACTGGTTACGATCCCGCGCATACAATGAACGGCTTGACTATCAGAGCGATAGCAGCAAGATTGGATTCGTTCATGTCAGGTTACAATGATACTTTCAAAGTACGTCAGTCTCCACCCTGGTTTGAAGGAATAGATTCAGTGGAGTTCTATCGCATAATTCGGAAAATCGATTCTGCATTCGTTGGTCCGATCGATACAATTAGCTTTGCATCTGGCTTACGCCTAACCCCGGTTTATGAGCTTAAAGATGTGCCGTTCTTCCATCTTGACAGCTCATTCATCGCCATGGGAACGTTTGCATTTAAACCGATTCCCTCAATTGTCCCTGAGCAATTTATGTTGTATCAAAACTATCCTAATCCATTCAATCCATCGACTACGATAGAATTCAACCTTCCATACCAGAGCTTCGTTACATTAAAAATATATAACACGCTCGGTCAGGAAGTAGCAACACTACTCGATAAGCAAGAAATGGGAGATGGAATTCAAGAGGTCGAATTGTCGGCTGCTACAATAAATCTCTCATCCGGCGTTTACTTCTACCGTTTAGTCGCAGAGACCATAACAGATGAAGATAATCCTGTCGGGCAGAATTTTGTCAGTGTAAAGAAGATGTTGATGATCAAGTGACGCAGTCAGTTGATCAGAAATCCCGCCGCTCTCTGGCGGGAATACTCTTGAAGTAAAGGAACCTGAGGAAAGAATCTATGAAGGGTGATGAGAATTTCTCATCACCCTTTTAATTTCATGGGAGGTAAATATCTTTCAACTGCTTCAATAATTGATGGAATTCCTCGTGTTTACCCCGTCCTATCTCTTCTTCTTCCAACTTTTCATATTGAGCAAACAATTCATTATCAAGTTTCTCAGTTAGGACTTTATCTGCCATCGGAAAAAGAATATTATTCTCTTTTTGGATATGGCTTGTGAGAAGATTGACATATTTTTTAATCTCATCTGCTATCGGAGTCAATGCTTTGCTATCACCTTCTTTGAATTTACTAAAAGCATCGCTCAAATTTTTGATGTAACCTCGTCCAACTTGATGTTCGTGAAGCATTACACCTATAGGTCCACTATCTTTTGGAATTCCATTTCGTTCTAGTTCTGGAAACAATAATTTTTCTTCTTTCCCATGATGGCATTTATCAGCAAAGACTTTCAAGAACTCGATTATTTTTTCCATGTGTTCGGAATTTAAAGCATTATTTTTCTGAATATTATCCGATACCTTATTCATTATATTCAGCATTAATGTTATGCCTTCATGTTCTTTCATCAGTTCCGATGTTGCTTTCATTTAATATTCCTTTTAAAAAGATATTTCATAAATATAGCGACTTCTGATCACACTCGCTTCTTATTCTTCATGTCCATGTCCTTCGGCTGATCCAGCTACTGCTTTGTGAATTCCCTCAACGTAGTGGATGAATTCGACATACGCTTTCACAAATTTTCGTCCTGCTTCAACATCATCTTTATTGTAAACCTTTGACTCTTTTACTTCGTTGAAAGATGCAGCAACTTTCTGTTGAATAGCTTTCGAAAGATGCTTGATCAATCCATCAGATGATCCCTTCTCAACAGCTTGATCAGCCATTTCGATTCCAGTCTCAATTTCTGTGCCTTTGGGCTTGATTCCAGTATATGGCTCTCCTTCACCTGCCCGATGGATGCGCACAAGCGTTTCAAAGAAATACATGTCAGCCATCTCCTTCGCTTCGGGACTCAGCTTCCGAATCTTCAACGTCCTGTCGAATGCTTCCTTGATTATTTCTTCATCTTTCGGCTGAACCCAGACGAGAACGAGATTTATATCTCCCGTTTCAAGCGCTTTCATTGCAGCTTTGACAACTGGTCCTTCCACTGTATCGCAGTGTGCAAGAAGGATGTTCGGTAGGAACAGAATCGCTGCACAAAACATCAATACGGAAAATGCAATAGTGCTGTTAGTATGTTTCATGGTATTTCCCTTTATGTTATTTTTATGATTTTATCTTAATGCATATCCATAAATAGATATTGATGGATATTACTCCTTAATAAATTTATCACCCGAGAAATTCATTTTCAAATGAACATTTATGAAAGCCGCTTTTTGAATCTCCATACACTTAATGATAGAATAAGAACCCCGAAAAGAAGCAGTGCCAGCGCTTGCTGCCATAACTCAGCTACACCCACACCTTTAAGGAATATTCCCCTAACAATCACGATATAATATCGCAGTGGTATTGCGTAAGTTAGATATTGAATAATTTGCGGCATGTTTTCAATGGGAAATGTGAACCCCGAGAAAAAAATGAACGGCATGAAGAAGAAAAATTGCGCTGTCATCATTGCCTGTTGCTGAGTTTTCGATATCGTAGAGACGAACAATCCAAGTCCAAGGGTTGTAAGTACAAATAAGCCGCTCAAGCCGAGCAACAATAAAACGCTTCCTTGCAATGGTACACCGAACCAGAAACGCGCGACAATAAGAACCAGCCCTACATCTAAAGCGCCGATGATAACAAACGGCAGAAGTTTTCCAATAATTAGCTGATAAGGTTTGATAGGCGTGATCATCAATTGCTCGAGCGTTCCAATTTCTTTTTCTTTCACTATACCGAGCGATGTGAGCGTCATTGTAACAATCAACAGCACCATGGCAAGAACCCCGGGCACCATAAAATTACGGCTCTTCAACTCCGGATTATACCAGATTCTGACTTCCGGATTTATGCGCGCCGGCTGTTTTATTCCAGGAAATTTTTCTCTTAAATTCACTACAATCGATTGAGAATATTTGCTGACGATCTGCGAAGCGTATGCGATACTAACGTTGGCTGAGTTTGCATCGCTGCCATCGGCAAGCAGTTGCACTGAAGTTTGTCTCATCGCAAGAAGATTATCGGAAAAATCAGGCGGTATTACCAATGCGAGCCATACATCGCCGTTCTCAATATGTCTATCGATATCTTTAGATGAGTTGACCTCTTCCTTCACCACAAAATATCCGGAGTTGATGAATTGATTTACGAATTCTCTGCTTGTGCTCGATTTATCCTGGTTAAAGACAAGCATCGGGATTTCTTTAATATCGGTGGTAGCGGCATAACCGAGTAAAAGAAGCTGAACAACCGGCGCAAGAAAAGACACAGCAACCATCCTCCTATCGCGTCGGAACTGCAACAATTCTTTAACGATTATGTGGTATATAATTCTCATATCAGCTCGCTTTCCTCAGTAATCGAACAGAGCTGATCGCTATCATGATAACTGCAAAGATAGCCATATAAACCAACTGATCCCAAAAAGCTGAAGGTCCCACACCTTTTATAATAACACTGCGTACGACTACGAGAAAAAATTTCGCCGGTGTTACATTCGAGATCGCTTGAAGCGCAACAGGCATACTTCGAATCGGAAAAACAAATCCGGAAAGAAGAAATGAAGGCAACAAAGAAGAAAATACGGCAACCATGAAAGCAACCTGCTGATTTTGTGTAACTGTTGAAATAAGAAGACCCTGGCCAAGCCCGCCGATGAGAAAGATCAGTATTCCTACATAAAGCCAGAATATACTTCCCTTAACCGCGACATCGAAAAGAATAAAGCCTGCTAAAAGAACAAAGACAGAAGCAACGAGCGCGATAAGCAGATACGCAACCGTTTTCCCGATGATGATTTCCACCGTACGCAAAGGTGAAACCATCATCTGCTCCATTGTTCCTCTTTCTTTTTCCCTCACGACAGAGAGAGATGTCGATATAACCGCGCTGATCATCAGTATAAATCCGATCAGACCGGGCACTAGGTATTTCGCTGTGCTCAACTCGGGATTATACCAAATCTTAGGTCTTAAATCTATCGGGACAAATTGCTCCCTCCCCATGCTCGCAAATACTTTCGTAGCTATATTCGCAGAGTAAGTCTGAATAATCACGCTTACATATCCGATCGCATTCGTAGCCGTGTTCGCATTCGATCCATCGATTAGTATTTGCACCGACACATCTTCACCCGCAAGAAGTTTGGAAGAAAAACCTGTCGGAATTACAATTGCAATAAGAGCATCACCCTTGTTGAGTAATTGATTGATCTCCTTGTAACTATCAACCGAGCGTGTAACGTCGAAATATTCAGTGTTGGTAAAATTACGTATGAAGTCGCGGCTCTGAGAATTTTTGTCCTGATCGAAGATTACCGTGGAAATGTGCCTGACATCGAAATTCAAAGCGTATCCTGCAACCACAATTAACAGCGCCGGGAATAACAGCAGTACGGTAAGCGATCTTTTATCCCGCCATATCTGAAAAAATTCTTTCCGTATAATCGGTTTGATTCGTCGGAACGTCATGACGCTTTCCTTTTTAAATCCTCTTCGAGAAGATGAAGGAATACATCCTCAAGCGACGGAACGATTGCATCGACTCTTTTCACTGCAATTTGATTAGAGGACAATATCTTTGATATCTCGTCGCGTCCCGTTTCTTCTTTTTGAACTCCGATATGAAGATAAGTACCAAACAACGATATCTCAACTACCCAAGGTTTATCTTTTAGCAGATCCATTGCGGCAATCACATTCGATGCTTCAACCTCGAGGATAGGATAAGTGATGTGTTCGGTTTTTAATTCCTTCGGACTTCCGCCTGCTATCAATCTACCCGCATTAATCAGAATTATATCGTCGCAATATTCCGCCTCATCAAGATAATGAGTTGTAACAAGAACTGTGACACCCTGAGCGGAAAGCTGGCTGATAAGCTCCCAGAAATTTCTTCTTGAGATCGGATCCACACCGCTTGTCGGTTCATCTAAAAACAAAATCTTCGGTTCGTGCAGGATAGCGCAACCCAGCGCTAGGCGTTGTTTCCAGCCGCCCGATAAAGTTTTAGTCAGACTTTTTTCGCGTCCGTGAAGTCCTGCCATCTTAACAGCCCACTTCATACGATCTTGTAGCCGCTGGTTAGGAATTCCATATACGCCGCCGAAGAAGCGAATATTTTCTTCAACCGTCAAATCTTCATAAAGCGAAAACCGCTGTGACATATAGCCGATGCTCTGTTTCACCAGATCAGGTTGTGTATTGATATCATATCCCCCGACTTTAGCAGTGCCTGAAGTTGCCATCAATAGACCGCAAAGCATCCGTATAGTGGTGGATTTCCCTGCACCGTTTGCGCCTAAAAATCCGAAAATTTCACCCGGTTTAACTGTAAACGAAATATGATCGACTGCCGCAAAGTTGCCGAATATTTTTGTAAGATTATTTACCTCTATCGCATTTTCCATTAAAATCACCAGAGATGGACGCCTTCTTGTTCTTGAGGTTCGCCTTGAGATCGATTCGACATGAGTGATATAAAAATATTTTCGAGCGACGGACTAATGACCCGCCACACTTCGACTTCTATATTATGCTCGTGGAGAGACTGCTTGATTATCGGATAAATCAGCCGGCTGTCTTCAACGATGATATTCAGCCTGTCACCAAACGTTTGAACATCTCTGATTTGTGGATTTGCCTTTAAGATATTTGCAGCATCACGTACCCGTTGGCAGACAATTTCTATTACTTCTCCGTTCATCAATCCCTTCAAGTTCTGAGGTGTATCGGCAACCATCAATTTACCGCCGTTCATCAATGCGACCCGACTGCATCGTTCAGCTTCATCAAGATATGGTGTGCTCATAACAATAGTAATGTTCATTTTCAGAAGACTCGACAGAATTTTCCAAAAATCTCTTCGTGAAACAGGATCGACACCGGTTGTAGGTTCATCTAAAAAAATAATCTTTGGATGATGGATCAATGTGCATGCAAGCGCAAGCTTCTGTTTCATGCCGCCTGAAAGCTGTTCAGCCAACCTTTTGCGAAAAGGCGTCAATCGGGTGAATTCAAGCAGTTCCTCTCTTCTTGTTTTGAAATCGTATACCTCATTTATCTCTGCGAAGAATTCGATATTTTCATCTACTGTCAAATCGCCGTAAAGACTGAACCGTTGTGATAGATAACCGATCTCCCGATTTATTTTGGCAGATTGTTTTAAGAGATCAAAACCGAGAATCGATGCCGTTCCTGAAGTCGGTAAAAGAATTCCGCACAACATTCTGAAGAGAGTTGTTTTTCCGGATCCATCCGGACCGACGATTCCAAACATTTCACCCAGGTTTACAGATAGATTCAGGTTATCGACAGCTACAATATCGTGGAATCGTTTGGTCAATCCAGTAATTTCAATAACATGCATTTGCAGTGACCTTCGTGTTGGAGTTAACGTGTTTCTATTACCGCATCAGCAGGCATTCCGGGTTTTAAAGCCTGTTCAGTATTTGGGATCTCGATCTTAACACCAAAAACAAGTTTCGTTCGATCTTCTTTTGTTTGTACATTCTTAGGAGTAAATTCAGCGATGGAGGAAATATAAACGACCTTCCCCGGAAATGTTTTATTCGGCGCTCCATCTATATAAACCCCCGCTTCCTGCCCTAGCTTTATGAGCGCAAGTTCTTCTTCTGACACGTAAATTACAAGGTGAACTTTATCAAGCCGTGATATCCGGACCAAAGAACCATTCTGGGTAATAATCTCACCCTCCTCAAAAGATTTCAGGGTGATAACTCCTGCAACGGGGGCAAGAACATACGAATCTTCTATTCTTTTCTTAATCGATTTCATTTGCGCAATAGCCTGGTCGCGCCTGGCTCGTGCGATATCAATTTCTTCAGACCTTGCGCCTCTTTTCAATTTATCGTATGCCTGCTTAGCAAGGATATGACGGGTCCTTGCATCATCAAGCTGTTTCTGAGTCACGCTCCCGGCATCTATCAAATCCTCAATCCGCCGTAAATCATCTTCGGCATTCTTCAGGGATGCCTCCGCCTGAGCAATATCTTCCTCTCTTGCTCCTTTAACAGTAAGCTTATACTGCGCTTCGGCTGCCGCGGTATTCGCTATGGCTTGATCGAGCTGGATATCTAATTCTGTGCGATCTAATAATGCTAGAGTATCACCGGGTTTAACGTTTGCACCCTCATCGACAAAAAGTCTAGTGATCTGTCCGCCGACCTTTGAACTAACTGTCACTTCGGTTGTTTCAATCGTGCCTGAAGCAGAGATACCACCTTTATTTCCTGTGGAACATCCAATCATCGAACATACAATAATACACGATATTATAAGTTTCATAATCTCCTCATATTTTTTTTTCATTAGTATTAAAACGATTATGCCGTTTCGCTTCATCGGTTAAAATGCCCTCGAATAATACAAGAATAATCGCTCTCATCGCGTCGCCGGCAGAAAATGACTGCTGTACAAGCACGTCGGGATTGACAATTCCCTGTACAGCATTTCTAAACATCAGCACGACTACATTTATATTTACATCAGCCCGAAGCAAGCCGAGCATCTGACCTTCTTCAAATAATTTCGTTAAATAACCCACAATCTTTTTAGTTCTAATCTCTTCCACACGGTGCCATAGCTCGGGCCGGAATCTGCGTAAATCATCGAGAAATTGTTTACTAATACCGGACAAGAAATCACCAACAAATATCCAGAGGACATTTAACTTTTCCATAAAATCTACTGGTGAATCCAGAATATTTTGAATTTTGGTACTCATCAAATATATTTGCATCTCTAGTACAGAACCAACTAATTCATCTTTGCTGGCAAAATATTTGTACATGGTTTTTTTACTGATGCCAAGCTCTTGTACAAGCTCATCCATAGTAACTTTCGAGAATCCCATCTTGAGAAATTTCTCTCGAGCAAATTGAACAATCCGTGTTTTTTGATCGCTTTCAGACATTCTGTATACCAATTATGTAGAAACTATAAACGTATTATCAGTATCTATCGTGTATAAAAAAACTGCAAATAGCAGTAATAATAAATAGATGGAAACTAATAAGACTATTATCGTTTCCAATATACGAAATATAGTTACTTATGTCAAGACTTATTTTGCACTTACTTTCTGCAATTATCCAGACACCCTAGGAAATGTTGGTTCATATGTATAGAAGACAATTCAAATATTATTTTAAGATCGCAACAACTTCCTGTTGCCTTGGTTCACCCGTGACTATCACTTCTTTATCTTTTGAAAGGTATACACATATTTCAGTCCTGATACCGAAGTCACCGATGAAGTATATCCCCGGCTCGATGGAGAACGATGTTTCCGGGATGATGGATCGTTCATCCTTTGTTTCGAGGTTATCTATGTTTGCACCGCTGCCGTGGACATCCTCGGTAATCGAATGTCCTGTTCGGTGAATGAAGTGCTCTGCGTAGCCGTGCTGACTTATGAAATTCCTGCAAACATCATCGACATCACAGCCGCGTACAGTTTTCTTTTCAGCAAACGATTTTATCAAATGATTCACTGCCGCATCGCGGGCACCTTTGGCAATATTGAATATCTTAGAATATTTGTCCGGCACCTCTTTACCTAAATATCCAACCCATGTAATATCGTTTTGAGTTGCTCCGGGTTTCTTCTTCTTTGCCCATAGATCGATGAGCACGAAATCGCCTTCGTGAAGCTCAGAGTGAACTTCCTTTGTCGGCTCGTAATGCGGATTCCCGCTGTTGGCATTCACAGAACAGTTCGGTGCTTCGTTTGTAATTAAATCATTATCGTGAAAATTCTTCAGCATGAACTGCTGAACATCATACTCCGTTATCCGCTCTTTTTTAAGTATTCTCTCCTTCATGAATCCGAATGTTTTATCTACAATCGAGCGCATTATTTTCGACGTTTCAATATTGTCGCGGTATGCATCCTCTGTCCACCGCGCCTCGAAGAACTGCGTTAAGTCCATCGACGATACGACATTCACTCCGGCTTTCCTTACCATCTCTATTGTACCGGCATCCACCTTGGAAATATAGGGTATGGCATTGCCGGGTGAATATTCCATTGCAACAGTTTTTAGTCCTGAGAGAATTTTCTTCAGTCCTTCCTCCAGCGACTGCCAACTGAGGAAAATGGTTCTCTCGCCGGGCAGATGATCAAGATTCCAGCGCTCGATGCTGTGAACAAGTTTTTGCGGTTCGCCGTTCGCCGGAATCAGATAAAAGAAACGCCGTGTGTTCATAATATGCCCCGGATATTCGAGGATACGCTGGGCATATTCATTCCGTTTCCAGAAATCATAGAATAGCCAGCCGTCAATTTTTTGTTCACGAATTGCCGATTGGATGGATTGGATTTTGTTGACCATCGCTGGTGTGGGTTTGGTTTCAGTTGCTAACATACAATTTTTCTCAGTTCAATTTACAAATTATGATTGTTACAAAATATACACAGGAGCAGTGGAAGAAACAAACAGAAAAAAACATATTCCCTGCCTCCCGGCATTCAATACCGTATGCATGGTACATCGCTAAACCAATTCCGCTTTCACCCAAAGCGGCCTATGGTCTGAAATGTAGTATCTGATGTACGCATTGAAAAGCGTTATGCGATTTTTCTTCCCCTGGTACTTATTCCATAAATCGCCGAACAGCACGCTGTCGAAATCGAATACGTTTGTCTCTCCGAACTTTAAACCTTTCAATGCTTTATAAAAACCGATCTGGTCATAATGATAAATATTCACAGCTTCGCCGTTCGCTTTTTTCTTTTCACCGGGAAGCGTTGAACCGATTGTAGTAGCATACCTCGTTGTTTTTATTCCATACTTCTGGAATATCGCATATATCGGATCATCGTTCTTCATGTGCGGCAGATTAAAATCGCCGAGAACAATTACATTCGGCTCGTTCTCATACTTCGATCCCGCAATATCTCTTGCCCATTTTGCAACCGCCAGTGTTTCAAGCTGCCTGCGGCCAATTTTCGCTTTCGTGTTATCACCAAAGAACAAGTGCACATTGGCAAGCAACAGTTTTACACCTTTAAAAGTAAACGACTGCACAAATGGATTCCGGTCGAAACCATCGAACTTTTGGTTCACACCGGCTATATTTATTCCTTTTAACCGGCTCGGTGGCAAAGCAATCTCCGCCACCAACGATCTAGTGTCGATCTTTTTTCTATCGTAGATGTATGCCATCCGTTCCTCATTTCCGGCGACATCGGTGAAATGAGTTTGATAGTTATTGCCTAACTCCAGCATAAGTTTTTCGAAATCCGCTTTATTCTCCCTTACTTCCTGCACAGCGATTAGGTCGAACCAGCTTAATATTTTCGCCATGAGCTTGATGTCGTCGTCGCGGCGATCCTGCGCACCGAAGTTCGCCAGATTCCATGTGGCTATCAATAACGTATCAGGCGTTTTCTCCGGGATACCGCGCTTGACCTTCAACTCCTGCAGTGCTTTACGCTCCTTTGCTAAATCATACGCGTAATCTACTTTTGGTTTTTCAAACTCTGCCATACCATTCTCCTTGATATTTATTATTCATGAATGCTTATTGCAAGGATTATTTCCTTGCATTATTCTATTCCATTATTTTTGATTTTTGAGTTAACCGACTCCCGATAAGATCAAACATCCCAGAGTACTACGTGATGAAAATACAGATGAGATCATGCTCGAATAAAAGTCCAGCCCCGGGGTTGCAGGCGCTGGGGAGGCGCAGCACCTTGCAAGTGGGGTCCCGGGGATGGAATATTCGTATATATTATAAAGCTTCAAAAAAAGAGTTTGTTGCCGCTGTACTTTCAATTCCCCACGTTAGATGTTGATATCAACCCACACACAATGGTGATCTGATGCCATGCTGCGGACATCGGTTACTGTATCGAACGGATCCCATTTGCGCGATTTATATCCGCGCCGTTCTACGTTAACATTCTGCACTTTGTTTTGTAGAGCCGTTGATAAAAACAAATAGTCAAGTTTAGTAGATGCGGATCCTGAATGATAAGTACCTGGATAAATATTTTTATCAGGGTATTGATTCATTGACATCACATCCTTTAGTTCTTGATGATTTAGCAGGTCAGATAAATTACCCTTGGCGGGCGGTTCATTGAGATCGCCAGCGACAACAACATATGGACTTATTTGTAATGCTTCATCCACAAATGTACTTACTTTCTTAGCTTGCTCTTTTCTGCGTTTACCCTTGAAGTCCGATCCTTGACTCGAAAAATGATTAGCGAAGAGAGTAAGTGGCTTTTTATCCGGCATTTCTATCATGAATTGGGCGCAATCACGTGGAAATAAAGGATGATTATTAGCATTCAGCAGCTCTACATGTGTAGTCATGTTTAAAACGGGTAAGCGCGACATCAGTGCAACATCTATACCTCGTGGATCATTTCCATCAAAGAGCAATAGATGTTTATATGGTGCTTTGTTTTGATTTTGGAGTTCGGGAACTAAGATATGATCATGGAACTGCTGAAGCACAACTCGATTTTCAACTTCAACTAACACCTGGATATCTGCAGACACTTCGGCAAGTACACGCGCCGTATTTTGAATTGCCCGGTCATCAATTTCTTGACGAACCAAATCGACCCAACCGAGAAAATCATCTGATCCATTAGCTATCCATGTTCTTGTACCGTTCTGATGTTGTTCCCATAGCTTACCACGTACCTCAGTTAAAATAAGTTCGCGATGATCTGCTTTACGATCCATGAGTTTGTATTTATCGATAAGCTTTTCTATTTTGGGTTTGTCTTGAGTGTAATCCTGCAATCTCAATAAACGATTAAGCTCATTAAAATCATTCAATACTTTTTGCCCTGTATCCCAATCTTCATAATTCATAGCGACAGGTCTGCTAAAAAGATTCTCTACATTAAAAGTTGCTATTCTCATTTAATACTCCTTTGAAAAATATTTAGTATCATAATATTGTCAAAACTACTATCCATTAAACCGAACATGAAGATGATCATCGTGCCCCTTCTCCCAATGAACAACATTACTATAGGCTTCAGATAGATAAAACTTAGGATCGTTGAAAAAGATTCTTTCGACTCTCGCTACTCCATTTCCAATTATCAGATCAATTAAATCCTTTGTTGCAGAATAATTATATTCTCCATTATATTCTTCCTCCCTCGGCACTTGAGTGTATGGTTGCTCCGTGCGTTGACAGCTTCTATTCCACCAGACTTCACCGTTACCTGTATTTCGTACTCCGTACATATCAACATCTACACCACATTGATGAGATGAATGCGGGCGGAATATACCACCACCTAAGTAACTAATTCCACCGATTGATATGCTTGGCCCACTACGGTGATCTCCATGCCATGAATAACCAATTTTCTGAAGAGCCAAGATTGTACTGCGGAGACCATATTGATTTATTTCTGCACCTGAAAACATCAATCCAATTGGTGGATCCGGACCCAATTCAGGGAGAATAGAAACTCTCAAGGGTACATTCACATTTGATCTAATTCTTTCTAAGTAAGAGGATAAAGAACTAGGTAATACTGACTGCATACGCCTCCAAGTATTATCATCTACTACTCCTGTTTCGTCGATTCCATTTGACCTTTGCCAATCTGCTACGAGATAGATGAAATTTCTCATACTTGGGAAGCTATCTAATCCAATTAAAGTGGCTATTTTCCAATACTGACTCTTCCAACTTAAACTTTCAGATAAGGTAAAATTATGATTTCTTCTTGTTGAAATATCATTAAATATTCTACCTTGTCGTGTCTGGTTTATTTCCCTATAATTTATGATTTGTCCTGCTGTCAGTTGTTGAGTTGTACGTTGTTGCTGTACTGACGGTTGTCGTGATTGGATATTGGTCGACGGAAGATTGAGCAGTATAGCCATAATGTTCCATGTATTCCGACCCACCTTGCCATCAACGTGTAGACCTTCGATATACCATTGCCAATTTGCGACAGCTTGCGCAAAGGCTTGTGGAGTGGTTCTCTCTAATCCCAATAATCCATCTATTCTATTTTTATAGTTTTGCCAAGCCACATTGCGCATGTTGTTTTGATTGTACGTTACTGCACTATATATATCAATCGGCTGGCTTCTCCATCCCCAATCATGTGATAGGCCTAATACTCGACGAAGACATTGCCAAGTTATTGAATCAATCGTACCGTTCGCACTAATTCTATACTCTCGAATTCTATTTTGCCATCGATATACAGCTTCCGCAAGCCGGGGATCGCCGGAAGAAGTCGGTGTAAAGCCCAAATTCAACACCAAACCAATTCTGTCGAGATATGGACCCCAACCAAGCGATTGAGATAAATTTCGGTTTTGCTGTATTGCATAATCAAAACCGACGGGACCTATTGTAGCTTGAGGTGACACCTGAAATTCCGGTGTCACCCCAATACCTAAGTCCCTCATCTCTCTCTCAAAGCTAAATCGTTCTCTCATAATATGGTATACCTCCTTCCTAAGCTTGCTGCTCAATTGCAGGTGTTCCGCTGGCTCCAAGGTCAACGCCTGTTAAGCTGCGGTAGGCGGTACGGTAGCCTTCGATTCCATCTTCCTCCGAGTCAAGCCACGCGGTGATTTGATCTGAGTTAGTTGGATCTAACTGCTCAACTTCTAAGAGAATTCTACGACCATTATCTGCACATTTCTTATGAACTTCATATCGATTAGTATCGTAAGATGTGGCTGGTTTCTGTTCGACTAATAATGAATATGCCGCAGGTATGTATTGATGAATCTCAGAAAATGGAATACCAAGTTTATCCTTCAACTCTCTAATCAACGCCATACCGGTAATAACCCAAAGAATACCATTGACGGTATTGTAATGATTACGTCCATACTTGAATGGTTCAATTGATTTCTTCAGTACATTAATTGTATCTTTAATCGTTTCAACTGTTGCAGCTGATGGTCTTGATGTTG
This sequence comes from Bacteroidota bacterium, assembly GCA_020056225.1. Lineage (GTDB taxonomy): Bacteria > Bacteroidota > Ignavibacteria > UBA10030 > SZUA-254 > JAGVIE01. The sequence continues at coordinate 45,398 of JAGVIE010000055.1, read as the reverse complement.
GTGTCGTCTGTATCGCTTGGGCTAATCTCTTATCCTTATAGTACTCAAGCGAAGATTGGATCAACTTGTGAAAAAGATTATTGAATCCATTATTGACAAGAGCATCGGATCCCATATTTCGACCAAGATCGGAAGTCCAACCAAGGCAGCGGCGATATGAGCTATCGCGGTCTCTAACCGTGGAAGAAATCCCCATCTTTGTCAATTGAGTCATTTTTTCAAGAATACTAACAGTGGAATGTATGTTTTCAACTGAGAATTTGCCTTTTATTACATAATCATCAAGTATTGCACCTAGAATTTTAAATATACCGAGTCGTTCGAAATAAAAAAGCCATACTAAGTCTGCCATAAAAGCCCTCTTAATACGTTTCTTGGAATTATCGAAAAGTTGCAGTATGCTTGTTTTATATGGAGAAGTCGGAGAAGAATCAAGATCTCCGAGCTCCTTCTTTTCTTTAGCAAGCATCTCCCCTTCGAAAACTAAACATTTTGCCAATTCATCATATCTTATATTTATTGTCGAAGGCAATTTAATTGTTGAGGGAATTGATTCCAATGATATTACATTTGGATACCTTATTCCTTCCAATGCAAGTGTTATTGGTGCAGTCGTTACTACTGCAGCTGTTGCAGCACTAGTTGGAGTTGAAGATGATTGTTTGAAATAATTATTACTGTATTCATTAATCTGATCCTTTGCCAGGTCAGTAAGAAGTTTCCACCACTTTTCATTTCCAGTCGGGAATTCGAAATCAATCGAACTCGCATCGAAAAGATTTTTAAATATTATTTCACGAACCTTTCCTGTTGTCATTTTAAATTCTCCTTATTAAAATATTAATATTTTATTTGCTCTTTTATTTTTAATAGCCATTTAGTCATTAGTTTATCAATTTCATCTTCATTTATTATTCGCTTATCTCTCATTATTCTAAAGACAGTTAAGTGTGCAGGCAATGGCAATCCAACTAAATTAACTATGCCATCATTTGCTTCACTTGCTCTTCTTTTTATTTCTGAAGGTGCAATTGCAGATAGATTAAATAATTCAGGTATTGTTTTTCTGTTTAAGGTCTCAAAACGTGTGTTTAAAAGTGCTCGTGCAATTACGGGTATACGCGATCTTGCTTTTTTCAATATCATTAATGTGTCTTCAGGTAATAACCGCAACGGATAAAGCTCGAGCCATTCTTCTTCCCAATCGTCCCACTCTCCTCTTCCCCACACCTGCCTGCACCACTCGAATGATAGCAGCACGCGTATGTAAGCAGGTGGGTGAGAATCAACCCAGGAAATCCGGAAGACATAACTCGCCGGTAAAGAAAGAATCTCCTTGATACTTGCTGACTGTGCCATCCCTGTAGAACAAAATGTCCAAAAGTCAGGGCCAATTTCAGCCGACCATAACGCATATAGTTCTTTGATATTGTCCGATGCATCGACCTTATCCAATGCGAGCCGAAACGCTTTTGGTATCTCTTTGACCAATCCTAAGCGTATCATAACCTCGTGACCCACTTCATGAATTATCGAAGTAAGATTATATTTTTCCTTTAGACGAGAATATGGGATTTGTATGAGAGGTACAGGATTGGGTGATTGATCGGGCAATATTACTCCTTCCCTGAGTATCGATGCGCCAAAACCACGGTCACAATAAACAAGTGGTTGTTCTACAAGTGACAGTGCAGGGTGGTCTTTGTTAAGAGCATGCCAGGCAAGAGCATCGCACCCCGCTAGCATCGGACCCAGTTCAGGTGTAAGCCTTTGTGTAAGCACATCCATATATGTATCAAAGAAAGTAAACGCTTTTGCAAGCTCAAGTTCAATTTCACCTATGACTTCATTCAGATGTCGGACTGAATCACTGCTCTGCAATTTTGGTAAATAAGTCCTCGCTGCACGTTTTAATCTCAGGAAAAGTCGTGTTTTAGCTGTCACTAATTGAGATTCAATAACGGACATCTGTCTTTTTGAAATCTGTGATGAAGGAGGCAGATCAACTAACTTTCGAATTGAAGAAAGAGTTTCAATGCGTAACCTCAGCGATTCAATACGAGTCTGGAACCTTTTTGACCTGTTATCCATTGCGAGTTACCTAAACGGCTTTAATAATAACTCTTTCTCCACTTCTTAGCGAAATTACTCTCCGTCCCCGAGATGTGGTTTGAGGACGATTGTTCTGAGCGCTTCTCATACCAGCTCTAAATGCTTCAGTTGCTAATCTATTTGCTTCGATAGGATCGTTTGCCCTTTCGTTCAAATTTCTTGCTAAATTATCATATGCTTCACGTACGACTGAGACGTAATTATTCCATCCTTCTCTGTTTCTTTCAGGATCGTCCGTTTCACCCAAGCCAAGAGCATTTAACGCAGGTAGAGCTGCAGCGCCACCCGGGATTGCACTAACTAACGATCCTAAGCCAGCACGGGCTAATGATCCAAGTGCTCCACGTAAATTACCTCTCGCCAATTGTGTTACTCCACTTACTATCCTGCCGATGGGCGTTCCACGAGCAAGGCCAGCGGCTCTCCGAAGTAACCACCGACCGCCTTGTCTCATTCTTCTCCATAATCCCCTGAAGAAATACTCCCGCTCCATCTCGGTTAACAAGCGATTCACCGAATCATCCATTTCAAATTCCGATTCGAACGATCGTTGACTGAGTTCATAAAACCTGTCAGCATAATCAGTCGATTCGGTATCGCCCTTATCGGCTTCTTCCTCTGGCCGTTCTCTATCTGAATCAATAGCCGATTCTAATTCTTTTTCCCACTCCCTATCATCTACGGACTCCCTTTCGTCTCCCATTTCGAGCTCAAGCTCTCTCTCTAACTCGGAAAGCCCTGTGTCGTCAATATCTTTTCTTGACATTGGTATAACTCCTTTCATTTTTGTTTTTTGTTTGTTTGATATATTACTTAGATTTAACATCTGAATTTAATTACACTACTAAAAATAAATATTATCATTACCTAATTATTGTTTTAGCATCTCCACCCACTCACATCAACTTATTGTCAATTGTTACTCACGGTCTATCTATGTTATTTTGTTTGTTCACGGCAAAAAATGTCAATTAAACAAAAAACTTTATCAATTTAACCGCTGTTCCCGCAAGTTTTTCTATGTTCATCTTTAGCTTAATAATCTTTTCATTTTCGTCAGTTGCCTCGTTCATAATATCCAACAGCTTTTGTAAATTCTCCTTATCCACTTGTTGCGGGAACAGCGAGTCAATATCATCGGTAGTGAACTGTTTCAGCTTTGAAATTTGGGATGCCAACTTCTCATTTGTCAAGCGGGCGCTTTCTTTCATTTCATCTGTGTACTTTCCCATGTCTATCTCTCCTTTAATAAAGATTTAACTTCATCGGCATAACCTAATATCTCTTCTCCTTTTTTACCGTACTCAAGGGCTTTATCCAAAATATTATTGATTTTATCGAGGGGAAGTATTTTTTTCATATCTACTTTCAACGCTGCCATGAGTTCTTCACGAGTTTCAGTCACTTTTGCTGCCGAAGCGAGGTGCGCTGTTAATGCTTGGCTGACTGCCAGCATCTGGGCATAGTGCGCACTTACCGCATTTCTCAGCTCATTATCAACCCGATCAATCGCCGTCATAAACGTATCACGTTGGTTTTTAATTTCTGTCGAAGCATCTGCGAGAAGTTCTTTAAATACAGCCTGTTTCTTCTGCAGATCGTTTGCTGCTTCTATATCGCTTACTACTCTCTGACGTGTTAAAACGAATCCCATAAATGTCGGAATCCAGGTTTTCTCAAAAAATTCATTTACCTGCTCTCTCCTTCCGGCTATGTATTCATCGATAAGCGCGAGATGTGAAGCTTCGGCAGAGCGAATCATGCTTGTTAGTTCTTCGCTGAGCTGAACCGCTTCCCTTGGAATGGTGGCACAGGATTGGATAATCAAACAATATGTAACAAACACAAATAACAATGGTTTCATAACATCCTCAAGAATATTGATGAATGATCTTCTTAAAGAATTTCTTGTTGTTCCAATGCAACAGTTCACCGATACAGTGAATGATTAAAATTGACGTTTGTTCTAATAATTTCTCTTGCTCCATGTTGTAATCACTTCAATGGTTTATTTGCTTTCAACTGATTTTTAATTCCCGTGATCGTTTTCAGAAGATCGTACCAGAATGGCGCGCCCAGACTGACTAATAAAATCATTGCAATCCATCCGAGGAAAGTTTTCAATAAATAAACCATACACAATGAACCGCAACTATCGCATCCCTTGAATTTCTCCCACCGCATAATCTGGAACGAGTTGGCGTTTACTAATGTCTGGATATCAGCGATGTTCTTTTTGATCTCGGCAACTATGGCAGTATCTGATTTCGGTTTTTGGATTATACTGTCGGGGAGTCCTTCGGTTCTGATTGCTATAACTGAGTCGCGAGGTTGATTTGTGATTCTCTCAGCCCAAACAACAGCGGCATCGCGGATGGTTTTGTTCTGTGAAAACTCGCTGTAGATGTCGAATAGATTCGCATTCAAAATTAGGACCACGCCGGCGCTGATGCCAAGCGCCCAGATTTTCATTTTTCTTTCGTAGTGATCCTGGAATGCGCGCTTTGTAATTTCAAACCAGTCCCTGATATCGGTAATGGTATGTTTTAATAAATTATCTCCTTCTTCACTCATGCCGGAAAAGACCGGCAATCCGCGGATGATCGTCTGCATCTGTTCGACGCTCAGGTCTTCGAGTATTTCGAGATCTTTGTACCCGATTGAGCGCAGTTTAATCTTCAGCTCATCTACGATCTGCCTCTCTTTGTCCCCGATGCTTTGGAATATCCTCCAATCCGGCGTGAATCTTTCTGCCATGTTTTTCCATTGGACTGTAAAATTCTTCAATGCATCCTCCGAGAGGAACATCATCACTAGCTCGCGCTCCATATAACTGGATTTAAGGTTGAAGAATTGCTTCAAGATTTGCTGAATTGCCTGGACAATCAGGCTGATAGCAAGAATAACGGCGCCGGCGGCTAATATTGCATCTAATATTTCCAGCATAAAACCTCCTTACTGAAATTATTCATCAGCTTCGATAATATTATCGGAGATAATGAACATGGCGAGACAATTCCACTCCCACTAATCCACCACTACACAGCGGTCTGGGGGACATTCCTCACCATGTTCCCTTTTACAACAACTGACGAATCGGTTTATTGTTTAGTACCGACGAGTTTAAGCGCCTCGTCCAAAGCATCACGAAATTTTTCGATTTGATTATCGAAAATCATCACACTCGACCGGGAGAATTTTTTTTCTCCTTCTTTCGCAAGCTTACTTTCCGCGATTGTCAAATATTTAGATTTGTTCTTGGCTTCCTTCACATCTATAAAATATGTACGGTCGCCCGCTTTTACTGTTTTTGAGAATAACGAATCCATGAGATCCTCCGATTAGAAAGTGAAATAATAGGTGAATTATTAATTATGTTTAAATACAACTATCATTATTTCTCCGCTTGTTTGGGAAGATACCGCGTCCCGTAACTATATTAAATATATTGGAATGAAGATAAAAAATATTTTCATTTATGTCAAGAAAAATCTTTGATGTTTTGCATTAAATATTAAAGTGATTATTACCGTCTCGTTTCTGCGGTTTTGCCGCTTGTTTTGTTCAATTATTGTACCGCCCGTGCATACCCGCAGCTCTTATACAATTATTTTTTCGTTGACAAAACATCATGTACGATTTTAAGTAAATACTCGGCTGTATATGGTTTTTGCAGAAACGCGTCTATTTTTATATCATCTTGAGGTGATTGGGATTCATCTTGCTTATGACCGCTGGTCAGAATGATCTTCACATCGGGTTTCATCCGGCGCAAAGTTCGCGCCGTCATCACGCCGTCCAGCGTAGGCATTAAAATATCGCTGATAACCAGATCGATTTCATTTTTATGCTGTGCATAAAGCGCGATTGCCTCTGTACCATCAGAGGCAGTGAGTATATTATACCCATACATTACCAGCGTTTGTTTTGTAACATCGAGCACCGATGCTTCATCATCGACAACAAGAATCAATTCGCCTTTGCCGCTGACGGGTTGCGTATGTTCTTCCTGAATCTTTTCTGACTGAACAGATTCGACTACAGGGAAATGTACTTTAAACGTTGTCCCTTTGCCTAACTCACTTTGTACTTCGAGGAAACCGCCATGGTTTTTTATGATCGTATAAACCGTGGACAATCCCAAGCCCGTTCCTTTCCCGACTTCCTTTGTTGTAAAGAACGGCTCAAATATTCTCCCCAATATCTCCGGCGGAATCCCTGTCCCTGTATCTGCGACATTTAGTAAGACATAAGTACCCTGCCTCGCGTTCATATTCATCCTCGCGTACTGGGCATCGATCTGGATATTGCTCGCTGTGATTGAGAGCGTGCCGCCATGCGGCATTGCATCGCGCGCATTAATACAAAGATTCAATAACACCTGATGGACCTGAGTCGCATCACCTACTATCGTCAAAAGATCTTTCGGAATGTTGATGATTTTTTTGATATTTTTCGGGAATGTTTCCATGATGATATTATCCATCTCTTTGACTAAATGTCTAACATCGATGGAGACATGGTGTCCTTCTACACCGCGCGCAAACGTAAGAACTTGTTTGATGATATCTTTTCCGCGTAGCGCGCTCGATTCCATCGATCTAAGAAGCTGTTTCGTGGCTTCATCTGAGTGGCGGCGGTTCAGGAGTTCAACAGATAAAAGAATCGGAGCAAGCACGTTATTCAAATCGTGAGCAATACCGCCGGCAAGCGTTCCGATGCTTTCAAGCCGTTGTGTGCGGAAAAACTGCTGTTCTAACATCTTTTTCTCAGTGATATCTTCCTTGACTGCGAGGTAATGAGTTATCTTGCCGGATACATCCTTGATCGGAGAGATCGATGCGTATTCCCAATAAAACTCGCCGTTCTTTTTCTTGTTGTGAAATTCCCCCCGCCATTCGTTTCCGGATGTTATCGCTTCCCAAAGCTGTTTGTACTCTTTGTCCGAGGTCTCACCCGACTTCAGTACACGTGGATTCAGCCCGAGCGCCTCTGCGGAGGTGTAGCCGGTAGCTTGCGTAAACTTCGGATTAACGTATTCTATCTTTCCCTCCAAATCGGTTATAATAACAGAAGCAGGGCTTTGTTCCATCGCGCGGGAAAGCATCCGGATATTTTCCTCTGCTCGCTTCTGCTCAGTTATGTCGTAAACGAATCCCTCGTAATAAATCGTCTTACCGCTCTTGTCTTTAATAGCATGTGCGGTGAGCATGATCCAGACGGGAGAACCGTCTTTCTTTTTCCAAAGAATTTCAAGGTTCGTGACCGATCCCTGTCCTTTCGTGTCATATTCTTTGATCAACTTATGGCGTTCTTCTTTGTTGTAATAGACGTCATTTGCTATATCCCTATTAATGAGATCCTCAACGACATCATAACCAAGCATATCGGCAAGACTTTTATTTGCCGTTACAATTTTTCCATCGACAGAAGATTGATAAATGCCGACTGGCGCCCAGGTAAAAATATCTTTATACTTCTCTTCCGATTTCCTAAGTTCATCCTCCGCCATCAGGCGGGCGGTCACATCGCGTAAGATACCTTCATGGAAGATGACATTTCCTTTCTCGTCATGCACATAATTGCCGTGGTCCTCGACCCAGATTTCCGAACCATCCTTGTGCCGCATCCGGAATATTTCCGTTCGTTCCTGCCCCGTGTCCATGAATAAACTATCTCTCTCAGACGGTGCAAAGTAAAGATCTTTTTTAATATCAACATTCAGCATCTCTTCCTTGCTTGCGAAGCCGAACATCTTTACCAGAGCTGGATTCACTTCGACGAACCTTCCTTCGTGGGTACTGCGATAAACGCCGTCCATCATTCTATCGAACAGCGAGCGATAACGCTCCTCGCTTACGCGCAGTGCTTCTTCGGCACGCTTACGTTCATCAATATCTCTCAAGAAGTTTGTAGCCTTAATGAGATCACGTTTTTCATTAAATTCAAAGTGCGTATTTTGCTCTACCCAAAACTTTCGTTGGGATTTGGTAACGACTAAGAATTCCATAGACATATCGGTTCGTTTTTCAGCTCTCCATCGCGTATATGTTTTAATAACATGATCTCGGTGTTCTTCAGCAACAAGCCGGAAAGAAGATTTGCCTAATAATTCTTCTTCAGTGTTCCCGCTGATTATCAGTAAGCCCGGATTACAATACGTGAACAATGAGCGGCTGTCGGCTTCATAGTATGCTTGATTAACATTCTCAACTATTGTACGATAACGTTCCTCGCTCGCGAGCAATGCTTCTTCTGCACGTTTGCGCTCCGAAATATCGACACAAGTCCCATTGATAATGGCAGGCTCTCCCTTATTTTCCTCCATTAATACCACGCTTTCCAAAATACAGATTGAAGTTCCATCTTTTCGCTTAAGATAACACTCGTGGTTTTCCAGATAGTTGTTAACCTTAAGGCGGGTGATGAAATCCTGTCTGTCTGTCGCCAGCGGGTACAGTTCCTGAACGGGGCGGCTCTTCAATTCTACCACAGATGTATAACCAAGCATCGAGACGAACCTTTCATTACAATCGAGCAGTTTTCCATCCACTGTAGATCGGTACACACCCGACTGATTACGCTCGAAAAGCTGACGGTATTTCTCTTCGCTCATTTGCAGAGCTTCTTCCGCATGCTTGCGCTCCGTGATATCGCGGAACGACCAAACCCTGCCGATGATAGATTTTTCAAGTAACATTGGAGAAGAATATCGTTCGAACACACGTCCGTCTTTGAATTTCAATGTATCGATATCTTTCTCTGATGATTTATATAGTGATTGCACCTTTTTAATAAATGCTTCTGGCTCGACGAGTTGATCCAAGACGAAATTCAGAAGTTTATTGTCATCGCCACTCTCGATGAGTAATTGAGGGATGTGCCAAATTTCAGCAAATCGCCTGTTCGTTTTTACAACCTTTCCATTGTTATCTACTGCTAAAATCCCGTCAGCAGTAGATTCGAGTGTAGTACGGAGTTGTTCTTCACTATTTTGTAAAGCTACTTCGGCACGTTTGCGCTCGGTGATATCGCGTGTGACACTAAGTAATGAGTGAATATTCCCTTTTTCATCACTCATTGGTACTGCATGGGTTTCAAGTAACCGCTTCGTTCCCTTCAAACCGGTAATCTTAAATTCGAGGATACCGGATTCACCACGAAAGACGCGCTGAACGAGATCCGTAAATGCCGCTCTACATTCTGGATCGATAATCCCCAGAAAGGATTTACCAACTACCTGTTTAAGTGAATTTGCTTCGATCATTGCAAGGCCTGCCGGATTCATGTCCTTTAGAATATTATCTTTAGTTATAACTTTAACGCATTCCGGTTCAGTTTCGATAAGAGTTCTATAAAGCACTTCACTTCTGCGTAGTGCGTCTTCTGCCCGTTTTCGCTCCGTGATGTCGCGATTGATAGCAACGGCGCCGGTTGGTTTTTTGTCGTTATCCCTCAGCATCGTCACGGAGGAAAGAATAGCAAGCGGTTTACCGTTTTTAAAGTGGTGAACAACCTCGCCCTTCCAAAAACCGAACTCAAAAAAGTGTTTAATAACTTCTTTGCGCGTTGTTCCTACATACATAGTCTTCACGAGCTTATCGAATGGTTGATTCAGCGCTTCATAAGCAGACCAGCCGTATGTTTTTTCTGCTCCTCTATTCCAGCTTACTACGTTAAAATCTATGTCGGTTGAAATAACAGCGTCGTTGACTTTTTCGACAAGATAGGCTAGGAATTGGTTCTGCTCATCGGTACGCTTTTTAGCTTCACGTAAATGCGATTGCTCAACTGCCGACATCAATGCGCCGGGAAGCCGCTTGATTTGCTGTTTGATAATATAATCCACAGCGCCGGCTTTCATACATTCGACTGCCGTCTCTTCGTTCATCGAGCCGGTAATGAGGATAAACGGAATTGTTGGGGCGTGCTCCAGGGTTAACTTCAGCGCGGTCATGCCGTCGAATTTCGGCAGTGAATAGTCGGAGAGAACGATATCCGGCTGATAATTTTTCAACGCTTCAAGAAAATCTTTCTTTGTCTCGACACAAAGCGATTCGAATTCGATGCCCGCATGCTTAAGCTCGTGCTTCGCTAATTCGACATCCGAAGGCATATCCTCCACGAACAAAATACGGTATTTCTTTTTCATGCTGATCCTCTCGACTGTAAATTTTAAACCTGATATTTCCTATTATCCGTTACTTACAGATAAAGATTGTCCAAAACAATTTCAGAGCGGCGGCTGGTTGAGCAATAACCAGTAAAGTCCGATCTGAGAAACCGACTCGACAAATTTATCGAAGTCCACCGGTTTCACTATGTAACTGTTCACGCCTAATTTATAACTTTCCACAATATCCCGTTCTTCACGCGACGAGGTTAGAACGACGACGGGAATTATCTTTGTTCGCTCGTCGGTCTTCACCTTTTTTAAAACTTCAAGTCCATCCACCTTGGGAAGTTTCAGATCGAGGAAGATTATTTTAGGACTGTTCGTAGTCTCTCTTTTGCTGTACACACCCTGCCTAAATAAAAAGTCCAGCGCTTCCTCGCCGTCTTTCACAACGAATATGCGGTTGGTAAGGTTATGCTTCTTTAAAGCCCGGATGGTTAATTCAACATCGGTCTGGTTATCCTCAACGAGAAGGATATCTACTGTATTAGGATCGGTCATGGCTATACTTTCTTCTTAAATCGATTGATCATTCCGTCTTTAAATGATTTTTTCATTTATGAATGTTTTATTGTGCATTGTATGGAGTAGATAGCCGACAGTAAGTAGTACGTAGTAAGCAGTATGGAGTATGTAGTATCATTTAGTGACAGAGTTTTTCCGGTTGATTTATCATACTGTTGAGCATTCGACAGATTTCATCATACCTCATACAAAGGGAATTGTGTTGATCTTTGGTGATATAGCCGTAATCAGATGAAAAATCAATCCATACCACTGTCTCTCCCGCTTCACCAGAGCAATCAACTAACTTACTGACAAAAGATTTCGGATACTGACGCTTATACCAAGCTTCAGCAAGGTTCGCAACAATAGAACGAGAAGAACGCCGGACCTGATCGACAAGAGAATATTTCTCTTCCTTTGGAAACGATTTTGTGATTTCGAAAATCTCCAAAGCAAGTTTATAAGCAAGCTGATAAACTATTAGATCTCTAAACCCCCTGTATTCTTTTTTATCATTCATCTATTCAACTTCCCGCTGTTTACTATTAACTACCTACTGTTTACTACCTACTTTCAAAACCACCCGGCAGTGAAAAATAAAAAGTAGCACCTTTATCTACTTTCCCTTCTGCCCACACTTTACCGCCGTGGCGATGAATGATGCGGTGAACGATTGCCAGTCCGACTCCCGTGCCTTCGAATTCTTCAACGCTGTGAAGACGCTGAAATACATTGAAGAGTTTATGCGAATACTCAGGGTTAAACCCGACACCGTTATCCTTAACATAGTAAATATTCAATGCACCTTCGACCCGGAACCCGATTTCTATTCTTCGCCGGCTCTTTGGTAATGTAAATTTAATCGCATTAGAAATCAAATTGATCCAAACCTGCCGAATCAAACCCGAATCTCCGTATGCTTCAGGCAAAGATTTAACTGAAAATGTGAATTTTTCCCTAATATCAGCGGGTACAACCTCATAGTAAATAGAGCGAGCAAGCACCCTCATATCGATACTGTTTTTCTGCATATCGGTTCTGCCGACACGGGAGAGATTGAGAAGATCGCTTATAAGCTGATCCATTTTCTTGGTACCCGTACGAACGATGTTCAGGAGCCGCTTTCCTTCATCATCGAGTACTTTTTCATAATCTTCAGATAAAATTCTGGAGAAACCATCTATCGCGCGCAATGGTGCACGTAGGTCGTGCGAGACTGAATATGAAAATGCTTCAAGCTCTTTGTTCGCCGTCTGAAGTTCTGCGGTTCTATCAGATACAATCTTCTCAAGTTGTGAAGTATATTTTTTAACCTCTTCATACAATCTCGCGTTCTCGATAGCGATTGCGGTTTGTGTTACAATCGATTCCAGCAACTTCAGGTTTCTTTGTGTGGGTTTTTTATCGGTGCGAGTGAAAACACAAAGAACGCCGACGCATTTTTCTCCAACGACAAATGGGAACGCGGCATGGAAGCGAATATCTTCTCCGCGAAGCACTTCACGTGTTGCGTATTCCAAAACTTCTTCCTTCGTTTGTAAGATGAGCGGTTTACATTCTTTGGCGCAATTACCGCAGAGGCAATCACCGATTTTGATCTTGTGCTTAGAGAGATCTTCGATTGTTTCTTGAGAAGCTCCTCTTTCAACTGCAAGGTCAAAAGTATTGTCCGGATTAATAAGGCAGATGGTTCCGCCTTCTAATCCAACGACCAGAATTGCTTCGTCCATTACTTTTTCTAATATAACATTAAGGTCTAAAGTGCTCGCTGACGTTACGATTGTTTTGTTTATTGTTTCAAGTTCTTTGTTTGTTAGTTTGATTTCTTCTTCCGCCCGCTTGCGCTCAGTGATGTCGCGAGCAATGCCTAAAGCTCCAACAATTTTATCGCCGCTCTTTGAAGGAGAGGGAGTGAATTCGCCGATCCTATACTCACCTGATTTAGTGATAATGCGTAACTCATAAGCTTCGACTTTTTCACCCGACAAAATTTTTTGGAAAACATTTATGGCTTTGGGTAAATCATCTGGATGAACAAGTTCGGTGAAGGATTTGCCAAGCCATTCTTTTACTGACCAGCCGGTGAGTGGTTCAAATTCGGGATTGATGGTCATTAATATACCTTCGGGAGAAATTGTATAAATACAGTCGCGGACGTTATCGAAAATTGAGCGGTATTTCTCCTCACTTTCTCGCAATGCTTCTTCAGCCAGCTTGCGCTTGGTGATGTCGCGTACAATTGCCAGAAGATAGTCTTTGCCAGCGATGGTGAAAGTATTCAGGCTGACCTCCGCATTAAACAGGGTACCATCATAGCGACTGTGTTGCCATTCAAAAAACTGTGTCTGACCTGTGAAAGCCGCGTTGATCTTCTCCAATGCTTTATCCTTTGAGCTTCTCCCATCAGACTGAACCTTCGGAGAAAACCGGTAAGGAGGCTGTCTAATAATCTGCTCCCGAGTACAACCAAACATCTCCAGAGTCTTCGCATTACAGTCGATAAAAATATCCCTATCCATCAAGAAAATAGCATCGTTGGCCGTCTCGAAAAGGGTTCGATACTTAGATTCGCTCTCCCGCAGCGCTTCTTCCGCCCGTTTGCGCTGGGTGATGTCAATTATTTGATTGATAAAATAAAGGGGTTCACCCTTTGTGCCTCGTAAGAGAGATGAAGAAATTTCTGCCCAAATCACATCCCCATTTTTTCGTAGGTATCGTTTCTCAAAATGATGTGTGTCTTCTTTTCCTTCTACAGACCTTGCAAGACTCTTCATACTAAGAGAGATATCATCGGGATGAGTAATTTGTGCCAATGTAGCGTTGAGGAGTTCATCCGACGAATAACCAAGCATCCGGCATAGTGCTTTGTTTACTTGTAAAAAATTTCCTTCAGGAGCATTTAAGCACATCCCTGTAGCGGCATTCTCGAAAGCAGTATGAAAGCGATTTTCACTTTGCTTTAATCTTTCTACTGCTTCTTGCCGTTTCTTTTCCGTTTCGATAGATTCAAGTGCAAAACTAATATCGTTTACTACTTCATCTAATAAATCTATTTCTTTCTGGTCGAAGAAATGAGTGGTTGGGGCGTAAAGACTAAATGCGCCGATAACTTTTCCAAATAATTTGATCGGTAAAGCAATAGAAGAACGATAGCCGCGTTTTAATGCTTCATCTTTCCATGCTGCCATACACGGGTCGTTTTCAATATCATCGCATATAAAATGCTTTCCTTCTCTTATTGCTGTTCCTGTTGGACCGCGTCCTTCCGGGACATCACTTATAGAAATCTTTTTGATTTTTGTTAGATAGCCGTCTTCAACGCCCGAGAAAGTTATCGGTTTAACGATCTTAGTTTCTTCATCAACTAATTCAATCCACGCCATTTGGAATTTTCCGAAATCAATTGCTATGCGGCATACTTCTTCAAATAGTTTATCTTCACTACTTATTCTTACGATTGCCTGATTAATCTGACTGATAACAGCATACACACGATTTGCTTTAAGGATTTGTTCTTCGGCCCGCTTGCGCTCAGTGATGTCACGAATAACCATACTGGTTTTCTTCTCGCCATGTCTGTCAACAAAAACGGATGAGGACAGTTCTACTGGAAACCCCGACCCGTCTTTTCGAAGCATAGTGAGTTCACCGTAGGCTTTGCCTGTGCGTGCCCGTTCCTCAACTAAAACTGGCAAGCGCGGGTCATTAATATCCACTAATCAGTTCCTCCCAATCCGGCAAATTTCCTCTTCCGGTCTTTGAAACATTTCACATGCGGCTGGATTCGAGGAAAGAATGGATCCGTCCGGCGCAGTCAAAAGGATGGCATCCATGCTATTCTCTTGAATGAGACGATAGCGTTCCTCGCTCTCGCGCAATTCTTCTTCCGCCCGCTTGCGTTCGGTGATGTCGATAAGACATCCGCGCACAATTGTACCCTTTCCTTCCGAATCGCGTTCAACCACTTCTCCAACGACATTCAGCCAATGAATTGTCTGATCAGGATAAACCACACGAAAATCGAATTGGTATTCATCTGGACCATTGGCGGCAACTGACTTTTGAATCATATCATTTGAAAACTGACGGTCATCAGGATGGGTTGCATTAGTAAAAGTATTTAGATCCCATTTTGCCTGCCATTCAAGTCCATAGAGTTGATCATGATTTTTCGAGCGCGACATGCTGTTGGTGATAAAATTATATTCCCAAACGGCAACATTCGCTAACTCGGTAGATAACCTCAAGCGTTCTTCGCTCGCGCGCATTGCTGCTTCGATGCGCCGCCGCTCGGTCAGGTCGCGTACGATAGCAAGATACGAGTGGTCATCGAGCCGACGTGCGCTGACTTCGCCCGGAAACGTCGAGCCGTCCTTGCGTACATGATCCCATTCAGCTAAGTGGGGTATGCCGCTCATCATCCGTGGTGGTTCAACTTTGAGCCGTTCTACTTCGTAAGTTGCGAGTACATCGGCAACACTCATCTGTAGGAGTTCGTCGAGTGTGTAACCCAGCAGTTCAAGCCCGCGCGCATTGGCGTCGAGGTAGCGGTTCTCAGCGGAGATAATGTAAATGCCGTCATTTGCTTGCTCAAAAATGTTGCGGATACGCACTTCACTTGAAATCAATGCTTCTTCCGACCGTTTGCGCTCGATGGCGATTCCTGCGAGGTGAGTGGCGCGTTCAATTAACCTAAAATCTTTTTCCACCGGACTGCGCGGCTCCCGGTAATACATTGCAAATGTGCCGAGGACATTTCCTTCCTGATTGATAATAGGCGTTGACCAGCAGGAACGCAGTCCATGTGCTCTTGCAAGCTCGCGGTAATCATCCCATAATGGATCGGTCTCAATATCAGTAACGATAACAGGTTCCTTGCGATATGCTGCTGTGCCGCACGAACCGGCGCGTGGACCAATGGGTGCACCCTTTAGTGCCTGATTATAGGCACCGGGCAGGTGCGGAGCCACACTGTGGTGCACATGCTTACTATCAATATCGAGCAACAAGATAGACGCGATAGTCTCCTTTGAGAGCGACTCGATGCCTAAAACTATGGAGTTTAGCTCTTCATCAAGAGCGACTCGTGTTGAGATCCTTTCGAGAACCTGCTTTTCCCATACGAGCAAGTGTTCTGATAACTTGCGCTCAGTGACGTCTGAGAAGAAAATCGCCAGCCCATCTTTTGACGGATAAATACGATTTTCGAACCAGCGGTTGAACGGTGCGTAATAATCTTCGATGATGATCGTTGTCTGGGTTTCCAACGCACGCAGATATGCGTTGGCGAAAGGTGTGCCCTTTGCTTCAGGATATTCCTTCCAATAGTTTTTACCAATCAAGTCTTGGGGCGGGCGTTCTAGCATTTCACCGCCGCGCGCACTGACGTAGGTATAATTCATCTGAGAATCGAACGCAACGAAGCCATCGCTTATACGCTCAAAGATATTAGTAATTCGCCGAAGATATTCTTTCTCTTTTTCATCAGCAGACTTACGTTCTGTTATATCTTCTACGCTCGACCAGATGAAACGCTCACCTTCCTGCTCAAAGATCGAACCTTGAAGCCGGACGGGGACAAGATGCCCGTCTTTGTGTATGTATTCTTTTTCATAAGGTCCGTACCTGCCGGTTTCATCTAGCGATTTTATTTGTTGTTTCTCTTGATCTTCGTATTTCTTTGGAGTGATGTCCCAATAGGAAAGCTTCAAAGTTTCCTCGATAGTTCGACCTAAAAGATTAGCGTAGGCAGGATTCACATCGATGAGCGAGCCGTCCATTTTACAAAGCGCCAACCCGATAGGTGATGAATTAAAGAGGAGGCGGTTGTACGCTTCGCTTTTGAGTAATTCATTTTGTGTATTCATAGTTTTACTTTCTAACCCACCTCACTGAAGTGAGGTGTTAATGTTAGTCTCAGCATTTCTATATTATCACCTTACTTTATTATCACCTTACTTTTATTCCACCTCGATGAATCGGGGTGTTAATGTGTTATATCATTATGGCTAGATTAACACCTATCTTCAGATAGGTGTTAGCCAACTAAGTTATTAATTGGCTAACCGTTTCAACGGTTTAATCTTCTGTGATGAATCGCAATTCATAATGCTCAATAAATTCTTGGTGCTCTTCTGAAAATTGTTTCTTCCTGTGATGCTCGTCTTGATTTTTAACATAATCCATAACTATTTCTAAGTTTGACTCGGAAACAGAAAAACCCCATACCCTCTTCCCCAAGCAAACTTAGTCGGGATAAAATTATTTTGATTTATCCAATGAGAAGAACTTCCTTTGAATAACTTCATGACATTTTCAATTGCCATGTTAGTCGGTAAATCTACTATCGAGTGAACATGGTCGTTGTTAACGTGGTTTATTTTCATGAAGATGTTATTATCTTCTGAATATTTATATAAGTATGAAGAGACGGCTTTTCTGGTCTCTTGAGTGATCAGGAGTTTCTCTCGTTTTAGTGTGCCCCATATCAGATGCAGCCAGTATTTGGTGTATGAGTGCAGTGACATCTGTTATTCTCCTCTCTTAAACTGTTGAAACAGTTAGGCATTGTTTTTCTACTTCTACAGACACCTCGATAAATCGAGGTGTTAATACGGTATTTATTATTTAGTCTACCTCGTTTAACATGCCGGCGGCAGGCAGGTCGAGGTGTTAATATTATTTATTTTCCATTCATTATTATAACCAACTTCTTTCTCGCCATGTTCGCTACGAACCGCAACGCACGCTAAGATTTATTCGTACTTAGATTCAGCTTTAACTTTTGCAAAACAATCCGGGCAGATGCCGTGCGAGAATTTTACATCTGCCTGCTGTTCTATGTACGTTTCCACCTGATTCCAATAACCGGTGTCGTTTCGGACTTTTTTACACCACGCACAAATAGGAATAAGTCCGCGAAGCGTCTTAATATTCGCGAGGGCTTCCTGAAGATCATGAATAAGCTGTTCCCGCTCTTTCTCAATTCGTTTTCGCTCGGTGATATCGCGGTACATTCCATAAAGAGCAATTTTTCCGCCCTCTACATAAATGGGTGCCGCGAGAATCCAAACATCGAAAAGCGAACCATCTTTTTTCTTTCGTACAGTTTCGAAGCTAATCATCTCACCATGAGCTACTTTATTCGTGAGCGCTAGCGCTTCATCCCGCAGGTCCTGAGAAGCAACAAGCTCATGAATCTGCTGGCCCATACTTTCCTCGAGCGTATAACCGAACATCTTCGTGAATTCTTTATTAAGATTTTGAACGCGGTCATACTCGTCAAGTATCACTATCGCTTCCGGAGAACTATCAAACAATTGCACAAAATATGCCTGTTTGATTTGAAGTTCTTTTTCCATCTGCTTACGCTGATTGATATCCTGATATATGCCGTAAACTCCTATCTTACCGCCTTCCACCGTTATTGGCGTTCCGAGAATCGAGACAGTCAATACCGTTCCATCTTTTCTGTGCCGGATTGTTTCATAACTAATCGTTTCCCCCTTGGCAACCTTAGCGGTTAACAAAAGCGCTTCACCCCGAAGCTCGAAAGGCGCAATAAGCTGATTGATGTAATGACCAATCGATTCTTCGTGCGTATAACCGTACATGCGGGTAAACTCACGGTTGGCGTCGATAATTCTATCTTCATTATCAAGCACTACGATTGCTTCCGGCGCGTTCTCGAACAGCTGTTGAAAATACGCTTGTTTAATTTGCAATTCTTTTTCCATTCGCTTGCGTTCGGTGATGTCGCGGAAGATACTGCGGGTGTAAAGCGGTTTTCCATCCTCAAATTTCACATTCGAGTTCCCCTCAACGATAATTTTCTTACCGTCCTTCGTAATGAATTCTGCTTCAACTTCGCCAATAACTTTACCGGATAACACCTGCATGAATTTTTCCATACATTGCTCACGGCAATCAGGATGAAGAACTTCCATTAATTTAAGTTTCGACATTTCCGATCTATTGTATCCCAGAGTGCTCAGCCATGAACGATTTACATAAAGAAAATTTCCTTCATTATCTACAGATTGGATCATGTCGTTTACATTTTCCAGAAAATCACGAAGCCGTTCCTCAGCTTCTCTCATTTCGGTTTCTGTCCGTTTGAGTTCTGAGTTGGCATTAGAAAGAATTTTTATATTCCGCCGCAGATCAAGTTCATTAACCACCGATCGACTTAATGCCCATAAGGCAGTCATTTGTTCTTTAGTCAGCTCTCGCGGTACGGAATCGAGAACGCAAAGTTCTCCTAACACAAAATTATCCGATGTAACTAACGGCGCGCCCGCATAAAAACGGATGTGCGGCTCGTTTTGTACCATAGGGTTGTTTACGAAACGTTCATCAAACGTTGTATCGTTGATAATGAAAAGATCATCCGGTTTCATAATCGCACGAGCGCAAATACCGATGTCGCGCGGAATTTCTTTAATATCTAATCCAGTTTTTGATTTGAACCAGACGCGTTCACTATCAACAAAACTGATCATGCAATAAGGTGTTTGGCATACATGGGAAGTAAGGAAGGTTATATCATCGAATACTTTTTCGGCTGGTGTGTCTAGTATTGCGTATCGATGTAGAGCTTTAAGTCGCTCAAACTCGTTGTCTGGTATTATTAGTTTTTGCATAATTATTCTCCTTTACGGCTTATGCGCTTTTGTCCCAAAGGTCATTATGTGATGCCTTTCCTAAGAAATCTGTCGGTTCAGCAGATTCCATTGAAACTAGATACTTCGACGACTTCAATATTTTTGAATATATAGAGTATAATATCTATAATCTACAATGAATTAACAAAATATAAAACCCCAGCCATTTTGATGACCGGGGTTTTCTTCTAACTTACGAGGTACTAAATACTTATCGACTTTTTTAGTACATATCGCCCATGCCGCCGCCGTGTGGCATCTGAGGCATTGATTTTTCTTTTTCTGGTTTCTCGACAATCGTCGCTTCAGTCGTCAGCAGTAATCCTGCAACGCTGGCGGCATTCTCGAGCGCGATACGGGTAACCTTAGTCGGGTCGATAACGCCAGCCGCGATAAGGTTCTCGTACTTCTCGGTCTGTGCGTTGAAGCCGTAATCGTCTTTGCCTTCCTTCACTTTATTCATGATGACAGCTCCTTCCAAACCGGCATTAGCTACAATCATACGGATCGGCTCTTCGAGAGACTTTCGTATGATATCGATGCCGATCTGCTGATCTTCATTTTCGGGTTTCAGGGAATCAAGCTTGGATTGCACCCGGAGATAAGCAACTCCACCGCCCGGGACTATGCCTTCTTCAACCGCCGCGCGTGTTGCATGAAGTGCATCTTCAACACGAGCTTTCTTTTCTTTCATCTCGACTTCGGTCGCGGCGCCGACTTTCAACACGGCAACACCACCCGAAAGTTTTGCAAGGCGTTCCTGCAGTTTCTCTTTGTCATAATCGGATGTGGTTTTTTCGACCTGGGCTTTGATTTCGTTGATACGCTTTTTGATATCATCCTTCTTGCCTGCACCTTCGACAATGGTTGTGTTGTCTTTATCGATGCTGATTTTCTTCGCCGTACCGAGAGAAGAGAGCTGAGTGTTTTCCAGTTTGAATCCCTTCTCATCGGAGATAACAGTACCGCCCGTGAGAACTGCGATATCTTCAAGCATCGCTTTGCGGCGGTCACCGAAGCCCGGTGCTTTTACCGCTGCGACACGGAGAGTTCCGCGGAGTTTATTGACGACCAATGTTGCAAGTGCTTCACCTTCAATATCCTCGGAGATAATAAGACCCGCACGACCGGCTTGAGCAATCTTCTCCAATATCGGCAGAAGGTCTTTCATGACGCTGATCTTCTTATCATAGATAAGGATATAAGGATCTTCAAGTTTGGTTTCCATCGTATCCGCGTCGGTCACGAAGTACGGAGAAAGATAACCGCGATCGAACTGCATACCTTCCACCCACTCTACTGTTGTTTCCGTTCCCTTCGCCTCTTCTACCGTGATGACGCCGTCTTTGCCGACACGTTCCATCGCATTAGCGATCAGCTCACCGATGGTGCGATCGTTGTTGGCAGAGATTGAACCCACCTGTGCGATTTTTTCTTTATCATCACCGACCGTTTTACTGATCTTCTTCAATTCCTCAACAACTTTCTGTACTGCGAGATCGATACCGCGTTTAAGATCCATCGGATTTGCGCCTGCTGTAACGTTCTTCATTCCTTCACGAACGATCGCCTGCGCGAGAACGGTTGCAGTAGTTGTTCCGTCGCCTGCGACATCGGATGTCTTGCTGGCAACTTCGCGAACCATCTGCGCGCCCATGTTCTCTATTGGATCTTCAAGCTCGATTTCCTTTGCAACTGTCACGCCGTCTTTTGTTACGGTCGGCGCGCCGAATTTCTTATCGATAACAACATTCCGTCCCTTTGGACCGAGTGTTGCTTTCACGGCATCGGCAAGTTTATCAACACCGCGCTTCAAAGCGGCTCTTGCTTCTGCATCGTAGGTAATTATTTTTGCACCCATATTAATTCAACTCCTATTATTATATTATTTGTTTGATTTCATTTTATTAAACAACGGCAAAGATGTCTGACTCGCGCATGATCAAATACTCCTGACCATCGATGGTGACTTCAGTGCCCGAATATTTTCCATATAGAACCTTATCTCCGACTTTGAGATCCAGCGGTATCAATTTGCCATCATCCGCCTTCCGGCCCTGACCTACTGCAACAATTTCACCAATCACTGGCTTCTCTTTTGCAGTGTCGGGAAGTATAATTCCTCCCTTTGTCTTCTCTTCCGCCTGAGAAGGCTTAATTACAACACGATCACTTAATGGTTTAATTTTCATAAGTATAGCTCCTATAAGTTATTTAATATCAATGGTTAATAAGTTAAGTTCTTTGTTGAAAATACCACTTCGAAATGAAGTAAAGCCAGTCCAGATTAGCACTCCTTTAGAACGCATAAATATATGTAAATCCGCTGATAAAATCAAGAATTGAGGAAACGCCTCTTCTGGAGATTTTGCATAAATTGATTATTGATGAACTTTTAGCTTTATACAACTCAAAGGATGTGCCAAAGAAGAAACTTAGATATTTGAATGATTTTAATGATTGAAAAAATAGTCGGAAGATTTTAGTGACTTTTTGTCACAGAATTAAAAAATATTTCAGGAATGTTTTGACATGTTGGCAAATAACTGTCAGGTTGTGGTTTTGCGGAGCCGCGACATCCTGGTCCGTTTTTCAATTCATCAATAATCGTTCCTTATACATCCTTGTGTTTATTAATTATGTTTCCTTTCATCCTATATCTCGAACAACCTTCTATGATCAGAACAAACTCTCCACGTGGTGAATGCTTACTGAAATGCTCAATCATGTCGGTGATTCTGCCTTGAGTAGTCTCTTCAAATTTCTTCGTCAGTTCGCGTGAGATGGAAATATTTCGATCGCCGCAATATTCTTTTAAGTCTGCAAGAGTTCTCATCAACCGATGTGGTGATTCATACAAAATGATTGTTTCTTTTAATAAGCATATTTCTTCCAACATTGTCTTCCTCCCTTTTTTACCCGGAAGAAATCCGATAAATACGAAACGATTTGCAGGCAGGCCGCTTACAATAAGCGCGGAAAGAAACGCAGTAGGACCCGGGATAGCGACAACCGGTATTTGCTCTTCGACTGCTTCGTGAACGATGCGATATGCCGGATCGGATATGCCGGGCGTGCCGGCATCCGACACGAGACCGATGGAAGACCCGGCTTTCAGTTTAGCTATCAACTCCGGTGTTCGACGAATTTCGTTATAGCTGAAATAACTCAGCATCGGTTTATTGATCTTGTAATGATCGAGAAGGATTTTTGTCTTTCGTGTATCTTCAGCGGCGATCAGATCGACACCTGATAGAATATTAACCGCACGTACAGACATATCTTCAAGATTCCCAATGGGCGTGCTGACGATGTAGAGCGTACCACGCTGGATCGCTTCACTCATATTTCGTTTTTCTTCACAGATTGAATTATCCGAGTTTAGCTATGAGCGATGGACGACGTTTGAATTCATTCTGGCTTATCAGACCTCGAACTTTTTCGATAAAATCTTTCTCAAATCCCTGCTTCAACAATTCGTCATCATTTAATTTCTTATCTATCATAGCAGACAGTAACATGTCAACGCGTTTGTATGAAAATCCAAGCTCCCCTTCATCAGTTTGACCTTCCCAGAGATCGGCAGTCGGTTTTTTATCGATGATGCGTCTCGGAATATTCAATGCTTCTGCCAACTGCCATATTTGTGTTTTATATAATTCACCGATTGGATTGATTGCACAGGCAGTGTCACCGAAGAGTGTTCCGTATCCCAGTAAGATTTCAGTCTTATTGCTCGTACCAATAACTAACCCTCTTTCTCTCGCCGAAATATCATAGAGCACGATCATACGCTGGCGCGCCATGATATTGCCTTTACGTATGGAATTCATTTCACCCGCCCGTCCGATATAAGCATCGACCATCGGAGTAATTTCAACTATTTCCGATCGAATACCGAGTTGTTTAATTACAATTTTCGCATCTGTAATACTTTCGGGACTGCTGGTCTTGTACGGCATCATAACCGCAAGCACGTTTGCTTTACCCAGCGCTTCAGTTGCAAGAGATGCAACGAGCGCAGAATCGATGCCGCCGGATAATCCAACAATTCCTTTAGTAAGTCCGGTTTTTGCAACTTCAGTGCGGATGAAATTTATTAGGATTTTTTTGATGGTATCGGAATTTATTTGAAGAGATGTCATTTTTATTATAATATGCGATATTTCCTTACAAAGATAGTGAAAACTCAAACTGAATTCAACTTCTTGACTTTCCCCTCAAACTTTGGTAAGTTTTATTAAGAATATTCCGACAAGCGAACTAACCTATATGGCAGATTTCATGAAAACTCTTCTTTCGATACTATCTTTCATTTTCATCATAACTTGCGCATCCGTTGCCCAACAGGCGCAGATTGGCAAACTCCTGAGCAAACAATTACCTGCGATGAATAATAACGACGAGATTGTTGTCCTTGTGTACTTTACCGACAAGGGCAACATTACCAAATTCAAATCGAGTATGTCTGTAAATTTTATTTCCGAACGTTCCATCGCCCGGCGAATGAAAGTTCGGAACAATATTATCGACGAGCGTGATTATCCTCTCGAGCATTCCTATGTTCAGGCGGTATCAAGCCGGGTGCTAAGAGTCCGGCATGAGTTGAAATGGTTTAACGCGGTGAGCGTAGTTGCAACGAAACAGCAGATTGAAACACTCCAATCTTTATCATTTGTAAAAGAGATTGAGATAGTGGGAAGATGGAAAAAGAAAATCGACGACGAAGTAGAATCTCCACTTAAAGAAACATTCCCACAGCCAATGCCCAGCGGAACAACTGCGCTTGACTACGGAACATCATTCACTCAGGTAAACCAAATCACTGTACCTGCGGTACACAATCTCGGCATATACGGACAAGGAGTAGTAGTTGGTGTATTCGATAATGGTTTCCGGATTCTTAATCATGAATCATTCGCTTCGATGAACATAATCGCTCAACACGATTTTGTAGATCACAAAGAGAGTGTGATTCCATACAATCCAAGCACAGGTTTCGGATCGCATGGAGTGAATACACTTTCTACAATCGGCGGGTATAAACCGGGACAGTTGATTGGTCCGGCATTCAAAGCGGATTATATTCTTGCACGAACAGAGAACGATTCGAGCGAAACACCGATTGAAGAAGATAATTGGGCGGCGGCAATCCAATGGGCTGACAGTATCGGCGTAGATGTGACAAGTACATCGCTCGGCTATTTAACTTATGATGCGCCATATACAAGCTGGACATGGGCAGATATGGACGGCAACACGACATTGGTAACACAAGCCTCCGATCATGCTGTAAGCCTGGGAATCGCTGTCGTTAATTCAGCAGGAAATTCCGGCGCCGGAGACGGAGTTCATAATACACTCGGTGCGCCTTCGGATGGCGATAGTGTTATAGCCGCCGGTGCTGTGTACTCAAACGGCACACGAACTTCTTTCAGTTCAGTTGGACCCTCAGCCGATGGACGAACCAAACCCGATATAATGGCAATGGGTTCCGGTGTAAAAGTTGCAAGCTCTACTAATACGACGGGATATGGTTCAGCAAACGGGACATCATTTTCCTGTCCGCTATCCGCCGGTGTTGCCGCACTCATTCGGTGTGCTAATCCAAATCTCACTCCAATGCAGGTGCGAGATGCTATGCGGCAAACAGCGAGCCAGGCGTCGGCACCGAACAACCTGATGGGCTGGGGAATATTAAATGCAGATAGCGCTATTAAATATTTTGGCGCACTGCCTATGGGGCAAATCAGCGGCAATGTTTTCCACGATCTAAATGGCAACGGCGTTAAAGATATCGGCGATCCGGTTATTTCCGGGAAAAAGATATATCTTACAGGAGCAATAACAGATTCTACTATAACAAATGTCGATGGAAATTATTTCTTCGATAGTCTTGCCATCGGCACTTATTCGATTACGGAGAACCTTCCAATCGGATGGATAGAATCGGTACCGGCATCAGCATATTCAATCAATCTTCTGCACGGTATTGATACTGCCGGAATCAATTTCGGAAATTTTCAACTCGCTACTGTGCACGGTATAGCATTCGACGACACAAACCATAATGGTGTTCGGGATGCAGGGGAACCCGGACTGGCAAATTGGGTTTTGAATTTTACCGGACCCACCTCCTACCGTACAACAACCGATGGTGATGGGAATTTCACTTTCACGGATATCGGTGCCGGCGCATACACACTATCGGAGAGCGCTCAGGTTGGTTGGTTCCAGACTATTCCGCTTAATTACGGTTCATATTCAATCACGATGACCAGCGGACTTGATACAAGCGGTTTTATTTTTGGTAATTATTATTTCCCCGACTCAACATACCAACTTCTTTGGGGCTGGAATTTGTTATCTTTACCCAATAAAGTAACGGATCACAATCGGTACTCTATTTATCCTTCCGCGGTGTCCGATGCATGGATATACAAGAATTCATATATTCCACTCGACACCATACCTGAGAAGATGGGCTTCTGGTTGAAATCTAATTCATCGCTGAATGTTATGATTCCGGGTCTTCCACGATTAATAGATACAATCGATGTTTTTGCCGGATGGAATATGATTGCAACACTCTCAAAGAATGTTGTAAAAACTTCTGTAATCCAGATTCCTGATAGTATTATCATTTCGGGTTATCATGATTACTATTGTGACTATGGACCTTGTCCTGATCTTCTGCCACATCATAGTTATTGGGTGAAAGTTAAATCATACGGAAAACTTGTTCTCAACGCTTTTACATCTCAGGCAGTTACATCGGTTTCCACGCTGAATCAAACTCCTACTCCGCCGAATAGTATTACAATAGAAGATCGCATCGGGAACAATAAAACACTCTATTTTAGTTTTGCGGATGAGTTGAAAAAAAGTATGGATAAGTTTGAGCTTCCACCACCTCCGCCGGACGGAGTATTTGATGTACGTTTCGCAGGTGGATACCGCCTCGCATTGGCAGAGAATGAACGGCTAAAAGATTTTCCAATCTTAATCTCATCCGGCGAATATCCTATAACAATCGGATGGAAGATGGACGATGGAAGCCGCAAAGCATTACTGATAATTGATGGAAAAGAAATTGCATTAGATCAAGAAGGAACAACCAAGATTGGTAATCCGACAACTGATATCCGGCTCCGGCTCTTTTCGGCTCCGGCATCTGTATTGCCGAATGAATTTGTTTTAGAGCAAAATTACCCCAATCCTTTCAATCCATCTACAGTTATCAATTACCAATTGCCGACTGAGAATTACGTTACGCTGAAGATCTACAACGTCTTTGGACAAGAAGTGAGAACATTGGTCGATGGAATGCAGGAGGCAGGATATAAATCGGTGGAGTTGAACGCAAACAACTTAGCAAGCGGAGTTTATTATTACAAATTAACGGCTGGTGCTTCCACAAGTTCAGCATTCATCGATGTGAAGAAGATGGTATTATTGCGATAGTAACTAAATAATGCAAAATCCGATTACAATAATAAATCAGGAAAAGTAATAGAAGGAATACAAATACAACATTAGACGAAGGGAGACTTAAAATGATACGAAACATAACTCTCATTCTATGTCTTACACTCATTGCAGTGGCTCCGGGGATGGGTGGAGATTATTATGTAACGACAACCGGAAACGACTCGACGGGGGATGGCTCAATATCAAAACCCTGGAAGACAATCACACATGCGCTTTCTGTTTTGGATGGCACACCTTCTAACTCTCATGTTATTCATGTTGCACCCGGTACATATAGTTTGAGTCTAACCGGAGAAACATATCCATTAGTAATGAAGAGTCACATTGCGTTACAAGGAGCCGGTGATTCATTGACTATTTTGGATGGTTCTTATCCTACATCGAAAAATAGAATCATCCGGTGCGACAGTGTAACCAATATAAAAATTGATGGCTTCACCATCAAACGAGGTACTGCTCCGACTGATGGAAATTTCAATTACGGCGGCGGCATCTCAATAAGTTATTCGTCATTCATAACTGTTTCCAACAACTTGATCACTAAAAACCGTGCTACCAATAACACAGGTGGAGGTGCCAGCGGTGGAGGATTATATGCTAAGAATTCATCATTCCTTTTGCTTACACAAAATAAATTTATCAGTAACACCTCAGTGGCTGATGGTGCTATGGGAGGAGGAATAACTATTTTCGATGGGGAACATTGTATAATCAGCAATAACCTGATCGAATCTAATATTAACTTCGCTTTATTTGGTGGAGCTGGTGGCGGAATTTATTGCCAAAGCGATCCAATCATCAAAAATAACACTCTTGACACAAACATTTCGGATGCTGGTGGCGGTATTTCTTGTGATGGTTCAGCATTGATTATTCGAAATACAATTAAGAACGATACCGCCGGTGGATTTTTCCCTGGTTTTGGAGGAGGTGTTCTTCTCGAAAGTTATTCCAATAATATTACACCCATTATAGGTGGCAGCATCGGAAACGGAAATAATATACATGATAATATAGCTCTGGACAACTATCCAGATAAAGGACTGGGGTATCAATTAGCAAATTATAGATTGAATACTATTAACGCCCGATTCAATTTTTTTGGAAGCGAGGTAAACCCGCACGACACTGACGAAGTTTACGGAAAGTTTTATATTGATCCTTCTATGACATCACCAATCGTATTTGATACCTCAAATTTAGTCACCGTACCTTCACCCATCAACTTCGATACTGTTGTACTGGGAAAATCAAAAGAAATAAATGTTACTTTCTTCAATGTTACCAATTCACTTACTGATTCGATCAAGATAAATAACCTCGTATGCCAAAACCCCAACATCTTAATATCGGAACAAACATTCATTATAACTCCGGCGGGAAGACATTCTATAATGGTTACTTTAACGCCGACATTTGTAGGTACATTTATTGATTCACTAAGAATCGAGACAAATATCGGTGAGTTTATTGTACACGTTGAAGGAATTATCCCCGATAGTACAACATCAGTTAAAATAGAGAATATCACCCTGCCTACAAATTACATCTTGAAACAAAATTACCCCAATCCTTTCAACCCATCTACTGTTATCAATTACCAATTGCCGACTGAAAATTACGTTACGCTGAAAATCTACAACGTCTTCGGTCAGGAAGTAACAACTTTGGTTGACGGAATACAGGAGGCAGGATATAAATCAGTGGAGTTTTCCGCGACTAATCTTGCAAGTGGTATTTATTATTGCAAATTAACGGCTGGAATATTTGTTGAGGTGAGAAAGATGATCGTAATCCGCTAAATCTGAAGAAAAATCCGGCTTGTGAAGAATTAACACCGGGGGAGACATTGGGAGAAATTGATTCTTTGTGTAATTTTATAAGAATCCCAATTTATTGAATCTATCCTCACCTGGGCATGAGTTCGTTCATTTTTCATTTAATAATTGATGTTACGCAAAACTCATTTTTCTTCTGATTATGATTACGGCACAAAGTCCCGTAGGGACGTAATGTTTGTAGAATTCGATAGTTTCTTGAAAAAGCCCCAGAGGGGCGAGATGTAAAAATGGACATTTCGCTCCTACGGAGCTTGAAATGGTTCCGTCAGAAACTCCTATAGACATTTCGCACCTACGGTGCGTAACATCAGTTAATAAAATCCGAAATAATTCAATCTACCCTTGCATGAAACTAATACGTGCCTTTTACTGTTCACAAAGTATGTCAGGATTAAAATAATTCTTGACAATCTGAAAAAAGTCAGTTATCTTGTTGCTATCATTAATCAATTATCGTTCTTCTATGTTGAGATATCTATCTTCAAATAGATCATTCCCATTTTCTTTGCCTTACCACCCGGTACGCGGCATCGCCATTTTCACTCAGAATATTTTTTTCAGAAATTATTTTTTAATCTCAAAATACAATTACCATTATAAGGAGTCCACAATGAAATTAGTATTAACGCTTTTTGCTGTCTTGCTCACCATAGCAAGTGTGAACGGACAGACGATCGTATCCGGAACGATAACGGATACAATATGGACACGAAGCTCAAGTCCGTATATTGTAACTTCCAACGCAACGATCCTCCAGAACAAAACTCTGGCAATCGATTCCGGAGTTACGGTTCGATTCCAAAGTAATCAGAGTCTGTATATCAACGGCACGCTGAACGCCAGGTATGTTCTATTTACTTCTGCTAAAGATACAGTTGGTGGAATCCCGGCAAAAGGAGATTGGAATTATATACAGGTCGGCAACAGCAGCAGCGGCACCGCAAAATTCGATACTTGCCGAATCAGGTATGGTGGCACGACATCCTTCCCTTCTGCAAATCCGAATGTTTATGTCTATTGGGGTTCTGCAACTTTAAGTGGAACAGATATTACAAGCAGTAAAAATTATGGTATTTTATTGAACACTTCGGGCACGGCGACTCTTTCTAACAGTAATATCGCTTCGTGCGATTGGCCCATCGTTTATAATGGACCGGGCTCACTAATTTTTAATGCCGGTAATATTCTTACCGGTAATACGCATAACGGAATTTCGTTGAGCTACTATGGCAACTCCAATGCATTGGTCCTCGATACTGTTAGCATTCCATATGTATTAGCATATTATACAGTATATGCAGGCGGTTCGATGCAGATTGCTTCGGGAAATATGTTGAAGTTCACAAGCGGCGGACGTTTAGATGTGAGTGGTTCACTAAATGCTACAGCAGCATCGGGTCAAAACATTCAGTTTACCAGTTATACAGACGATAATGTCGGCGGCGATACAAATGCTGATGGAACCGCAACCGCTCCTGCTTCGAGATATTGGGATGGCGTGGTGTTTCAAGATGCCAGCATAGATGGAAGTTGTATAATGAGACGATGTAATATAACATTTGCCGGCTCAGGAAATATCGGCGGCATAACAATGTATAATGCAAGCCCGACTGTCGATAGCTGTGATATGGCAAATAACTATTACGGCGCTATGATGCAATATGTCTCAAATCCGAATTTTATAAATAATACAATCGGATCAAGTGATATGGTTCCCATTGCCATGTCATTTGCTGCAAATCCAAATTTTGTAAACAACACATTTTCTTTTTCCGATAATACTTACGACGCAATAGGGTTGCTCGGTGGAACGCTTCCAGCCAATGCAGTTCTTCCGATCCGCTCTGTTACATCGATTCCCAACGTAACCTATCTCCTTCTTGAAGCTGTTACAGTCCCGGTTGGCAACAGTCTTACCATCAATAAAGGAGTTGTAATAAAGGGATACAGCAATTATCAACGAATCATCGTTCAAGGGAAATTAACAGCAAACGCAACTCCCGACAGTATGATAACAATTACCTCTGCCAGAGATGATAACTTTGGGAACCCGGGCGACTCGAACAAAGACGGAACTCAAACCATACCAAACAAAGGTGATTGGGGTGGAATTGTATTCGAACAAGGAAGTGATACTACCTCCATCTTGAACTACTGCCGTTTTCAGTATGCAAGTCTACCGGGGTCGTATTATAATACGCGCTATATCAGTGGTGGTACGGTAACAACTGTTGGAACGTCTCCGACAATATCAAACTGTATTCTTAAAGATACTTATTACGGTATTTATGCATTTCAATCTTCAAGACCTAGAATCATCAACGATACCATAATCAATACAACTTATACACCGATTGCTCTCTCGGTTTCTGCCGATCCAATATTTAGCGGAGTTCATTTCATCAACACTACATGGACTGCGTTAGGAATCGTCGGTGAAAATTTAGGATTCAATGGAACTATTCGGAAACGTAACGTTGCAGGATATGATAACATCACGTACGTGTTGCTTGAGGACCTGACAGTTAATTCCGGAACGAATATGACAATTGATCCAGGTGTTATAATCAAAGTAAATGGACAGGGAATCTATGTTAACGGCGGATTTAGAGCTAAAGGAACAGCAGTGGGTGGACAAATTGTTTTTACATCACTCAAAGATGATAATTTTGGAAATCCCGGCGATACTAATGGCGATGGCGCTGCAACTTCTCCTGCTTGGGGTAATTGGCAAACAATTCAATTTCTAGCAACGAGTGATGATGGATTCTGCCTCATAGATAGTTGTTTGATAAAATACGGAGGATCGTATTATGGAGGAGTGACATTTACAAACGCGGGTGGAACATTATCAAACACCATACTCAGTGATATTTATTATTACGGTATTGAATGCGATGGCGGTGCAACGCCAACTATCAATGGTGTTGATATCATTAATTGCCGCTTAGACCCAATTGCGATGTCGTTGACTTCCGATCCGACTTTTTTGAATATAACATTTGCCGCGAATGGCAGTAAAGGCATCAGGATTCTGGAAGGTACTCTTTCATCAAACGCAATTCTTAACACTCGCGATGTAGCAGGAATAAATAATATTGCTTACATCGTAGGCAACTTGACCATTGCACCGAATGCTGTTCTCACTATCGCACCCAGTGTAGTAATTAAGTTTGTTAACAACGGTTACAGCGGCATTGCTGTTCAGGGTGCGCTAATTGCCGACGGTACTGCAGTACAAAAAATTATTTTCACTTCATTACCAGACGATGCGGATGGAGGAGATACAAACAACGATGGAAACGCTTCTCAACCTGCTCGCGGAAATTGGAATGTCATCGATTTCGTAAGTTCATCTGCTGATACCTTGAATTCATTTAAGAATTGTGAATTCAGATATGGCGGTAGTGGAGCTTATGCGTATAGCTATACCTATGGAGTAATCAGGGTAACAAACTCCAAAGTCGTTGCAGATAGCTGTGTTATCCAGCAATCGAGTACAACTGCAATCGGGGTTTTCGGGAGTGCCGATCCAACATTCTCTAACCTTCAGATAAATAATATAACCGGCTGTCCGGTTGCCATGAGCATGTTCTCAAACCCGACATTCACCAACATTTCAGCTTTGAATATCGGATATATGGCGCTTGGTATTGTTCCGGAAAATTATTCTGTAGATGATACTATTCCTATTCGGAATTTTGCCGGATATGATAACATCACTTACTATTTATACACCACATGCACTATTAATTCAGGGACTGTATTGACAATTCCTGCCGGTCTTGTTTTCAAGAATGGTGACTTGACCGTCAATGGTGCTATAGTAGTCAACGGGACTTCAACATCGCCGGTGATCTTCACTGACGATGCTGATGACAGTTATGGCAACCCGGCTGATTCAAAAGGAGACGGATCACTAACATTACCAAACATCCAGGGTGGACAGCGCGTATATTTCTCGGATATCAGTAACGACAGTTTGAGCTTTGTTAATCACGCTATCATACGTTATCGCGAGGGCGGAATCACGACCTTAAGCAGTTCACCAAAGATTATTAATACAACTTTCGATAAAGATAATTGGGGTATGTACCTCACCGGTGTCTCGGACCCGATTATTGATACTTGTGTTTTTAATAACCTCACTTACGCACCGATAAGAACATCTCTTGTTTCGTATCCACGCTCTACCGCGAACAATGTTATTTCAGGAAAAACATTTCGAGCAATCGGTGTTCTTGAAAACGAAACACTCGTACAAGATGTAACACTTGTAAAACGAGACTTCGCAGGTGTAACCAACATTCCTTACCTATTCGGAAATTACAACATCGGCACCGGTGCAGTTCTCACAATTTCTCCCGGGCTGGTTATCAAGTTCTTTTATTACAACGGTATGACGGTAAGAAAAGGACTTATTGCTGAAGGCGGTGCCACTCCAGACAGCGCGATTGTATTTACCGACTACCGAGACGATTTTTATGGTGGAGATACAAACGCAGATACAACAGCTACTTCTCCTTACAGCAGCTATAATGGCTGGTATGGAATTACGTTCCAAGATGAATCACTTGATCCTCTCTGCAGAATTAAAAATTGTATCTTTAGATATGCTGGACTCTCTTATAGCACAGCAGCAATAACGGCTAATAATGCAAGCCCCACAATTACATACTCTTCATTCTCGAAGAACTACGATGCAATAAAAGCAACAGGTTCAGCAAAGCCGGTCATGAATTACAGCGACATATACCAAAATTCGAATTACGGAGTCAACAACGTTAATAAAACGTTTAATATAGATGCACGTTATAATTGGTGGGGAAATAACTCAGGACCAACACATTCAGGAAACCCACTCGGTACGGGAGATAAAGTAACCGATAGCGTCCAGTATGCACCATTCAGAACAATCGGTGCTCAGGCGCCACTTGCCGGAGATGTCAGCTTAAATGGCTTTGTGCAGGCGTACGATGCAACCGTAATATTGCAATACGTGGTTGATCCAGGGACTTATCCACTGGATGCAATTCAACAGAAAGTTGCAGATGTGAGCGCGGCTGGTGGAATCACCTCTTACGATGCTTCATTAATTCTGCAATATGTCGTCGGTAATATTTTAAACTTCCCAAGTGAGTTGGGGAAAAATATTTCCACAACTCTACCGCGTCTTAGTGCTTCATCTATTGAAGTTGGTGAACCGGTAAGCACGACCGTTTCATCTTTCACCATTCCAATCAGAGTTGATGGATTAAGGAATTTTGCATCGGTTGATATTGGATTGAAATACGACGCGAAACTTCTTACACCTAAGGAAATAAAACTCGCCTCAGGTGTTTCTTCAATGCTGATGCAGAATAAATTCGCTAACGGTTCAATCAACATCGCTATGGCAAGCAATAAGCTTATTGATGCCGATGACAACCTCCTGTTCATCACATTTGATATCGCCGGAAATGTGCGCGGCGTTGTGAAATCCCAAATCACTTTCACCAAACTGCTCATCAACGAAGTTGATTTAAGCTCATCGGCAATTAACCGTGATTTAACCATCAACGGTAAACCAACCGAATTTGCTTTAGATCAGAATTACCCCAATCCGTTCAACCCAACAACTACCATCCGATATCAGATACCGGAAGATGCTTCACATATTACTCTCCGGATTTACAACTCCATCGGTGAATTGGTTAGTACACTTCTCGATGTAACTCAATCCGCAGGTGAATATCAGATTGAATGGAATGGGACGAACAACTTCGGCGTTCCGGTTGCAAACGGCATGTATATTTACCGTATAACGGTGGCCGGAAATAAAAACTTCACGAGCGTAAAGAAAATGCTCCTCATGAAATAAATTCAAATTAAAATAAGGAGCAAACTAAAATGAAAAAAATTATATTCATCATATTGCTCGGAACTCTATCGGTCCTGCCTTTATTGGCGGGACCCATCAGGGTTTCGTTCCGTGATTCAACAATCACGCGAGGTAAAACTGTTTACATTCCAGTTTGGATTGATAGCAGTGTTACTGGCTTGAATGTGAAATCGTACGAACTTGATATTAATTACAGTGCCGGTGCTTTGATCATCGATTCCGTTCTTACTAACGGATCGATGATCGAGGGTTGGAGCGCACCTGCGTTTCATCTCTCTTCAGGCAAAATCACAATTGCCGGTGCAGGGACTACTCCCCTCGCAGGAACGGGAATCTTTTTATATCTTAAAACATCGCTCCCACTCACTTCAACATCAACGTATGCCTCGCTTCAATTTGTTAAAGCGTATTTTAACGAAGGTACACCCACTACAAGTACAAGAAACGGAACGATTACAATTGTCAATCTTCCTATCATAACCGTTTCACCGAATACAGCATTGCTTACTGTTGGAGACACATGGCAATTTAGCGTGAGCGGTGGTAAATCCCCTTATAGTTGGTATACAACGGATCCATACGTTGCAACTATCAACTCCAGCGGTTTGCTAACATCGCAACATGGCGGTGTATGCGGCGTTGTTGCAGTTGACAGTAATGGTATCACCGATACAACAGGTTTGATCGAAGTGAGATCGTTCAAACTGACAATTCGCGACACAACATATTTGCAGGGACAAACAATCAACATTCCGATTTATATAAGTGATCTTACTTTAGTCGATATTAAATCTGGCACGTTTTCCGTTTCGTATAATGCTAACGTATTGACTGCTCTTGACATGATAACTAATGGGGCATTGTTAGCATCATTCCCTGCACCTGTTATGCACTTCGCTTCGGGCAAGATAACTGTTGCATTCGCAAGCGATACAATGCGCCTTAACAGTATAGGAACTTCTATACTCGCTTATATCCGTTTCAAGATAACCGAAATAAACACGTACGGAACATCACTTCAACTTTCCGACATCTTGTTTAACGAAAACATAACTGGAAACATCAAGAACGGAACTTTCACTCCAATTCTCCGCGCTAATCTAACTGTTACTCCCTCTACTGCTACTATGATTGCCGGAGATTCTTTGCAGTTCACTGTTTCAGGTGGTGCAACTCCTCCTGTTTTTTGGTCTGTAACCGATTCTACCCTCGCAACAATTTCATCAACAGGTAAACTGAAAGTGTTGAAAAGCGGAATCATTCATGTTTTGGTTATCGATTCTGTTGGAGCCACAGGCACAAGCGGCAATATTACTTTGTACGATATGCGTATCCGTTTGCTGAATGTTACCGGCTCTGCTGGCGATTCTGTTGAGGTGTCGGTGGAAATTGGATCATATCTGCCCGGTGTATTTTCAACACAACTCTCTCTTACTCACAACCAGAATTACTTCACGCCGATAGAGGTTATTACGGCAGGAACATTATTCGAAGGTCGGATGATTGCGATGGCAACTCCCACGGCGGGAAGTGTAAATATCACTGCCGCCGGAGCTACACCTGTAACCGGACCGGGAGTTTTGTTGAAGATACGGTACAAAATTTCTGCATCAGCACCTCTCGGCTCATATCCTGTTAACTTCGCATCAAACTTGCTGAACGAAGGGAAACCATTGGCACTGCCAACCAATGGACAGATAATAGTAGGCACATCAGCGGTTGATGAGAACGAGATGAATCAGCCAAAAGAATATTCATTAGGACAAAACTATCCTAATCCGTTTAACCCATCAACAATTGTCAATTATCAATTGCCAATTGACAATTATGTAACGGTTAAGGTTTATAATAATTTAGGACAGGTAGTTGCCACACTTGTTAACGAATACAAAGAGGCTGGCAAATATTCGGTGGATTTTGACGCACGTAATCTTGCAAGTGGACTCTATTACTACAAGTTAACGGCTGGGGCTTCGACAAGCTCAGCATTCATCGATGTGAAGAAAATGATCTTAATTCGGTAAGTCAAATTAAAACCTCCGACATCTTACTGTGAAAAAACTGAGTTAGATGTCGTAGGTTTACTAGGCAAACATTGACCTGCAAAATGGAGTCCACCTTGAAGGTGGGTTCCATTTGCTAACGTTACGCTTTCATTTCTTTTAAAGAAGTACGAAGTATATTCACTCCCTCATCAATCTCGTGCTTCTGAATTGTAAGCGGCGGGCGGAAACGCATTACACGCTCACCGCTACCGGCATTCACCAACCCCTTATTGCTTTAATCATTCGAAAATCGATTGATAATGAGCTTTTTCATGTCGTACATCCCTGATTTCTATATCTTTAGTCATAAAGAATTGCCAATTTTAATTTGGTGATATTAGAAAATATCTCTATATTATCTGCAAGTTATTAGTGAGGATTGTCTTTGATTGTGAAAGAAAAAGTAGTTGACTTAACAGGAGTAAGTTTAAAACTATTGAGAGGTGAAACATGGAGCGTGGAATTTCATTAACAAAACTTTCAACCATTGCAGAGACACTAACAGCATTGGTTAATCTTCTCGTTCTCACCGGCTGGGAGTTTGATATTGCCATCCTCAAGTCCTTTCTTCTCGGTGTAGTAGCCATGGAGGCAATTACAACTACAGCATTTCTTCTTGTCTACAAATTGGGGTAAGGTCCAAATATATGAATAAGAACAGCACAGAAATACAAAAAAAACTTATAGTACCATACAAGGATTTACTTGTAATCTCGATTGTCGCCGTTGTAGTATTAATATTGGCAGTTTATTTCAATTGGTTAGGGATATTTTTTAAATGGCACATCTATTTAGAAAAATACAAACTCGACGAAATTATTGTTATTTTTATTGTGTTAACAATTGCGCTTGGAGTTTTCTCCTTCCGTAGGTGGAGAGAACTAAGAAATGAAATTGCCAAAAGCCGATCTCAAGAAGCGGAGATAAGATTACTTGCACAAACTGTTGTATCCGCAAAGGATTGCATTTCTATTACCGATCTGAACGATAACATTATATTTGTAAATGACGCTTTCATAAATACGTACGGATATACTAATGTGGAATTAGCGGGCAAAAATATATCAATGGTCCGCCCTCCAAAAACATCGCTGGAAGCATTCCAACAAATACTTCCCACTACACTTACCGGAGAATGGCATGGTGAATTGATCAATCGCCGGAAAGATGGCAGTGATTTCCCGATCGAACTTTGGGCATCTCTTGTCAAAGATGACGATGGCAAACCGGTTGCAATGGTTGGCGTTGCGCGGGATATTACGGAGCGCAACCGAGCGGAAAAAAAGCTGCAGGAAGGTGAAGAGCGACTGAGAGATATCATGTTCAGCATCGCCGATTGGGTGTGGGAGGTAGACGAGAATGGCGTCTATACCTACAGCTCGCATAAGGGCTTTGACCTTTTTGGGCGATCCAGTGAAGACATCATCGGAAAGACACCGTTCGATTTTATGCCACCGGATGAAGCAAAGAGAGTGGCGGCAATATTCTCTGAAATCGTGGCAAACAAGGTTCCCATAAAGGATCTCGAAAATTGGAATACTGATAAGAATGGTGAAAGAATCTGCCTCCTCACCAATGGTGTGCCTATACTGGACAAAGAGGGGAATCTCAAAGGTTACCGCGGCGTGGATAAAGACATCACCGAGCGCAAGCGTGTTGAGGCGGCACTACAAGATTCTCGCGAGGACTTGTATCGTCTGTTAAATTCAATCGCTGAAGGTGCATATGGAGTGGACACCAATGGCAATTGTACATTCATAAACCGATCATTCTTACAAATTCTTGGTTATCAGAACGAGCAAGAAGTACTCGGCAAACATATACACGAACTCATTCATCATTCTCATAACGATGGCAGTCCATATCCGGCAAGTGAATGCAGAATGTATAGCGCTCATCATACCAATCAACCAATCAATGTTTCTGATGAGGTGTTTTGGCGTAAGGACGGTGGTTCGGTCCCGGTTGAATACTGGTCGCATCCGATTGTAAAGGACGGTGTGGTAGTAGGTGCAATAGCTACATTTCTTGACATCACCGAGCGCATGCGCGCAGAAGAGCAATTGCATAAACTCTCTCTTGCAGTTGAACAAAGCCCCGCCTCCATCGTAATCACAGACTCGCACGGCGACATCGAATACATCAATCCAAAGTTCACACGAGTTACGGGCTATACATTTGCAGAAGCTCTCGGAAAGAATCCCCGGATTTTGAAATCGGACGAAAAGCCTGCTGAAGAATACAAAACCTTATGGAAGACTATAACTGCAGGCATGGAATGGTGCGGTGAATTTCACAATAAAAAGAAGAACGGTGATCTGTATTGGGAAATGGCATACATCTCACCCGTCAAGAACAAAGACAGTGTTATTACCCATTTCGTTGCAGTGAAAGAAGATATCACTGAACGTAAACGAGCAGAGAAAGCAATCAAGGAAAACGAAACCAAGTTCAAAACCCTGTTTGAGACAGCTAATGACGCAATCTTTATAATGGATAAGAAAAACTTCATTGACTGCAATTCCAAAACCGAGGTCATCTTTGGATGCTCAAAAAAAGATATAATTAACCATTCGCCGATTGAATTCTCGCCACAACTACAGCCCGATGGGCGTTTGTCGGCTGAAAAGGCAGTAGAAAAAATTCGTGCTGCATTAAAAGGTGAACCTCAATTTTTTGAATGGAAACATTGCCGCCTTGACGGCGAACTATTCGACGCTGAAGTGAGCTTAAACAGAATCGAAATTAGCAACAAGGTTTATCTGCAAGCTATTGTCCGCGACATCACCGAGAGAAAGCAGGCGGAAGCCGAGAAAGAAAAAATCATTGGGGAGTTGCAGCAAGCAATGGACAACATAAAAACACTAAGCGGTTTAATCCCTATTTGTGCTTCCTGCAAGAAAATACGCGATGACAAAGGATATTGGAATCAATTAGAAAAATATATAATCGAGCATTCAGATGCCAAATTTACGCACGGTATCTGCCCGGAATGTGCAGAGAAATATTTCAACGATTTAAAAAGATAAAAAATGAATGAAGGTTTTTATAAATCTTTAAAATCATTCTTTGGGAGGGTATCATGATAAAATATTTTAAGAAAAACGAGAAACATGTACAAGAATTAATAGTGTGTAATCCACATCAGCGTATCAAAGGTATCATTAATAACCTCGGGGAGGGAATCAATTATGAATTTTAATCTAAATTCTAATTTCATCTCTACATCCAAATCCGTTTCAAAAGTTGCAAGTGGTTTTGTGATGCTTGTTGGCATCAGTGCAATTATTGGTTGGATATTTGATATTCCCATTTTGAAGAGTATCTATCCGAACCTCGTTTCGATGAAAGCAAACACTGCTATTGGGTTTATTCTCTCTGGAATATCTCTATGGTTCTTGATCGATGAACAAACGAAACAATGGAAGATCTATTTTGCGCAAGCATGTGCGGTTATAGTGGCTCTTCTTGGTGGATTATCACTTGCTCAATATCTTTTCGGAATTGACTTCGGTATAGACCAACTTCTGTTTACAGAACCGATCGGTGCCGTTGAAACATCTAATCCGGGGCGCATGGCGCCGGCAACAGCTTTCAATTTTTTACTTATTGGCATTTCACTTTTGTTATACTCACGAAAAGTATTCACGGCGGCGCGTGTGCTTATCTCAGTGATGGCAGTAATAGCATTATTCTCGTTCATGGGTTACCTGTTCGGTTTAAGATTGTTGCACAACCTTGGTCCCTTTACGCCAATGGCACTTCATACTTCCATTACCTTCATCTTCCTTGCAGTAAGTTTGTTATCGATAAGGGCTGTCTTTGATTCACAGTTTATCATTAGGTCTGGGTTCTGGATTGCTGTTGTTACACTCTTATATATTGGCGTCATCTCCTATTGGAACAATGTCAGCCAGATTGAAGATGCAAAGCGGGTAACACATACACACGAGGTTCTTCAGAAACTTGAGGAGGTACTCTCTGACATCAAAGATGTTGAAACGGGCGTTCGGGGTTTTGTAATTACCGGCAAAGAGGAGTATCTCGAACCGTATTATGCTCAATACGATAGCATCGGGATAGAGTTAAATGAGCTTCGCAGATTAACGTCGGATGATCCTAACCACCAACGATGCATTGATCTTCTTGATCCGATTGTGAAAGACAAAATTGCCTTTATGTCCGATGCAATCACTATCAGGAAAACAAAAGGATTTGAAGCTACGGTGATTGAGCAATACCAAACCAAGCGTGGCAATCAATTGATGGATGAGATTCGCGTGAAAATTGGAGAAATGAAAACTGAGGAGAGCAGACTTCTTCAGGAACGAATCAAAAAATCGGAGGCAAGCTCACACAATGCTATTGTAACTTTAATTGGTGGAAACATTGTAAGTTTTGTTTTACTCATGGCGGTATTCGTGCTGCTGATTCGCGAGAATCGGGTTCGTAAGCTCGCTGAATTAGAGAGCAAGCAAGCGGAAGAGGAAGTCCGAAAACTCAACGCGGATCTTGCGCGACGCATCGACAGACGAACCGCTGAATTGAGGAAGGCATACGAGAAGCTGAAAAAAAGCGAGGAGCGGTTGCGACAAACTCTTGATGACATGTTAGAGGGTATACAGATTATTGGTACCGATTGGCGTTATCGCTATCTAAACGATGCTGCCGCTAAACATGGTCGGAAGTCAAAGGAAGAGTTCGTGGGTTATAAAATGATGGAAGTTTATCCGGGTATCGAAGATACGGAAATGTTCGCTGCTCTGCGGCGCTGTATGGATGAGCGCATCCCACAACAGATGGAAAATGAATTTACATATCCTGATAATACGAAGATGTGGTTCCAGCTTAGCATTCAGCCCACGCCCGAAGGTATCTTCGTTCTCTCGATTGATATCACCGAGCGCAAGCTTTCCGAACTGACAGCCAAGATGGCGGAAAAATCAGTAAGAGAAAGCGAGCAGGGATTACGTGAAGCACAACGAATTGCTCATGTCGGTAATTGGGACTTAGATTTAATTAAGAACCACCTAACTTGGTCTGATGAAATATATCGCATCTTCGAAATGGATCCTGCTAAACTTGGAGTATCGTACGAAGCATTTTTAAATATCATTCATCCCGACGACAGGGTGATGGTTAATGAAGCTTATACGAGTTCTGTTCGCAACCGAAGTGAATATGATATAGTCCATCGTCTTTTGATGCCTGACTGTCGTATAAAGTTTGTACATGAACGCTGTGAAACTTTCTATGATGGTAAAGGGATTCCATTCCGTTCTGCTGGTACCGTCCAGGACATCACCGAGCGCAAACTTGCCGAAGAAAAAATTCTTAAAGCGAACCGCGTTTATGCCGTGATTAGTCAAATAAACCAGATGATTGTACGAACACGCGACAAGGACGAGCTTTTCCGGGAGGCATGCCGCACCGCAATTGATTTCGGAAAATTCCAGATGGCATGGATCGGTTTAGCAGATGAAAGAACAAAACTTGTGAATCCGGTTGTTCATTCTGGAGTTGAAGATGGTTACCTCTCAACGATTAAAAAGATTTCTATCGGCGATGTGCCCGAAGAACATGGTCCAACCGGAACCGCAATTAGAGAAGGAAAACATTTTGTATGCGATGATATTGAAAACGACCCGCGTATGGCGACATGGAAGGACGAAGCATTAAAACGCGGGTATCGTTCTTCGATTGCATTACCGATAAAATTGTTTGGAAAGGTAATTGGCACTTTCAGTCTTTATGCGCGTGTGTCTCATTTCTTTGATCAGGAAGAAATCGTTTTACTCGATGAAGTAACGAATGATATTTCGTTTGCATTAGAAACAATCGAAACAGAAAAAAGACGGATTGAAGGTGAAGAGGCACTGCGCAAGAGCGAGGAACGGTTCCGCCTTATATCAGAAAACGTCGCCGACCTCATCGCAGTGCTTGACCTTGAAGGACGGCGTGTGTACAACAGCCCTATGTACAAGAATATCATCGGCGACCCGAATGAGTTACGCGGTACCGATTCTTTCCAGGAAATTCATCCATACGACCGTGACAAAATTAAAGCCATTTTCCAGGAGACAGTGAAAACGGGCATCGGTCAGCGTGCGGAGTATAGGTTTATGAAAAAGGACGGCACAATTTCCCACATTGAATCGCAGGGTAGCGTAATACGTGATAAAGACGGAAAAATCACGAACGTGGTTGTCGTAAGCCGTGATGTTACAGAGAAGAAACTGCTTGATCAACAATTTATGCGCATGCAGCGTATGGAGAGCATTGGTACTCTCGCCGGCGGTATTGCGCACGATCTAAACAACGTGCTGGCTCCCATAATGCTTTCCATCGAGATTCTTAAGAGAGCAATACCGGACGAACGAAGTCAAAAAATGCTTGAAACAATAGAAACCAGTGCACACCGTGGCGCTGCTATCGTAAAGCAAATCCTTGGCTTTGCTCGAGGAGTTCAAGGAGAACAAGTGCCCATTCAG
This sequence comes from Bacteroidota bacterium, assembly GCA_020056225.1. Taxonomy (GTDB): domain Bacteria; phylum Bacteroidota; class Ignavibacteria; order UBA10030; family SZUA-254; genus JAGVIE01. The sequence goes on along the minus strand of JAGVIE010000055.1, from coordinate 2,191 downwards.
TTTCGCCATATCATTAACGAAATTACCAATATTATGAGGGAAACATTCCCGAAATCGATAAAAATATTAGAGGATATTCCAAAAGACATCTGGACAATTGTCGGTGACCCGACAAATCTGCACCAGTTGGTGTTGAACCTGTGTGTTAATGCACGTGACGCAATGCCGGATGGCGGAACCATTAATATCAAGGCGGAGAACAAAGTCATTGACGAACACTATTCCCGTATGCACATCGAGGCGAAACCGGGCCGGTTCGTTATGCTTAGTGTCGAGGATACCGGATGCGGCATACCACCCGCAGTTTTGGAACATATCTTTGAACCGTTTTTTACCACCAAAGAAGTAGGGAAAGGAACCGGGCTTGGACTCTCTACAGTCCACGCCATCGTCAAAAGTCACGGTGGTTTTCTCAACGTGTATAGCGAAGTTGGTAAAGGAACAACATTCAGAATTTACTTACCCGCCGCGAAGGAGACTGGTGAGATTAAACCGAAGTTAGAAAAACCTAAAGAAATGTTACTGGGCAACGGGGAGCTAATTTTGGTGGTGGATGATGAAAGCTCAATCCAACAAATTACCAAACATACGCTTGAGGCACATGGTTATCGGGTAATTACGGCATCGGATGGAACAGAAGCAGTTGCGAATTTCGCATCTAGAAAAGAGGAAATTGCCCTGGTGTTGACCGATATGATGATGCCAATTATGGATGGATCACGTACAATCAAAGTCCTTCGCAAGATGAAACCTGTTGTTAAGATTATTGCTTCAAGCGGTCTTACAGGCAATGGTCATGTTGCGACAGATAAAGAGTTGGGTGTGAACGCCTTCATCGTAAAACCGTACAACGCAGAAAAACTTTTAGAAACTGTTCATTCTGTTTTACATAAACAATAAAATGCAAGATGGAATCCACATTCTCGCTCCGGCGCTCCTGCGCCGGTGCGAGGACATGCATCCCGACGCGGAGCGTCGGGACGAAAACAAAAAACCCCCGGCATCTTTCTTTTAAAAACTGAGACAGATACCGGAGGTTTACTTAGCAAACCTTTCGAACAGGGAGGCTGTGTGTACCAAAGGTGGAAAATATTGAACTGTTATGCGGGATTTGCGGTATAATTCACTCTTTTCGTAAGCTGTAGAGTTGGTTTTATCCAAACATCTTTGTATAATTACAAGGAGATTCTATCATAAATAGAATTGATCGTACCAATGTTCAAGGGGCATTGTATACACATTAGATATATTGAGAATGGCAGGTTAAGAATCGATATGTCAGTAAAAAATTATACTATCCCAGACAGCACAAATCTCCAAGGGAGTTCCGTATGAAAAAAACTCCATTACGTTTCCCCATTTCCACTGTTATCATCTACGCCATAGTTGGCGGCGTATGGATATTGATTTCTGATCGTATCCTGCAATATCTTGTACCCGACACAGAAACTCTCACAGCACTTCAAACATACAAAGGGTGGGCATTTGTTTTTGCTTCCGCTGTGTTGCTCTATGGACTATTGTTCCGGGAATTCAAACTTCTCAATCAGTCCCTTATCACACGCAAACAGGCGGAAGAGGCGTTGCGAGAAAGTGAGAAAAGATACCGCTCAATTTTCGAGAGCGTCCACGACTGTATATCTACAATCTCTCCCGAAGGCAAATTAGTAACCATCAATCCCGCGTTTGAAACACTCACCGGCTGGTCTGTTGAAGAATGGATAGATAAGCCATTCGCAAGCCTCGTCCATCCTGAAGATTTACCCAAAGCAATAAATGCTTTCCGAAAAATTTTGTCAGGTGAAAAAGTCGAAGCTTATGAGTTACTCATTCTTACTAAATCAGATGAGTATAGGATTGGCGAATTCACTACCTCTCCATTAAAGAGCGGCGATAAAATTGTCGGGGTTTTGAGCATTGCACGCGACATAACCGAGCGCAAGCGGGCGGAAGAGGCACAGCGGGAGAGTAAAGAACTGGAAGTAATTAAAAAATCCGCAGATGAAGCCAGCGAATTCGCTGAGAGCATCATCAACACTGTGCGTGAACCCTTAATTTCTTTGGATCAAGACCTCAGGGTGGTCACGGTCAGCCGTTCCTTCTATGAATTCTTTAAGGTAAAACCTGAAGAGACTGTGGGGCAGCTTATTTATGACCTGGGCAATAAACAGTGGGATATCCCCAAGCTGCG
>JAGVIE010000040.1 GCA_020056225.1 Bacteroidota bacterium | reverse complement strand
ACTGAACTTAACGAGCGAAGAGAAGTTAAGTTCAATGTCAGATTGAGAATCCCGCCGTAGGCGGGATCAGATAGCACAGAAAATATTGGGGCTGTAGCTCAGCTGGGAGAGCGCCTCGTTCGCAACGAGGAGGCCGAGGGTTCGAATCCCTTCAGCTCCACATCGGGAAAACATCGGTTCTGCGCCAGAGGCGCATCCGCCTTTGGCGGAGATCCCGATCAGCTCCACTCCCAATCTGTCTGAACTTAACGAGCGAAGAGAAGTTAAGTTCATTGACAGATTGAGGATCCCGCCGAAGTGAAGCGAAGGCGGGATAGAATTACAGGCAAAAAAATATTGTGGCTCTATCCCAGTCCCATTTTTTACATAACTTAACAAACAAAGTGCAGTTAAGTTATCCGTCAAATTGCGGACCCAGCCGAATTGAAATGAAGGCGGGATAATTGTAAGTTAAAGGTCGTATCTTACGACCTTTTTTATTTTACTATCTTTTATAACATAAAATGACAAACTCAAGTTATAGAAATCGTCTCATCAACGAAAAAAGTCCGTATCTCCTTCAGCACGCGCACAATCCCGTAGATTGGTATCCGTGGGGTGAAGAAGCATTTCAAAAAGCCCGAGATGAAAACAAGCCGATTTTCTTATCGATCGGATATTCAACTTGCTATTGGTGCCATGTTATGGAGCGGGAAGTATTTGAGAATAAAACCATCGCTCAAATTATGAATGAGAAAATGGTCAACATAAAAGTCGACCGCGAGGAGCGTCCCGATGTTGATCGCGTTTATATGAGCGCTCTCGTTGCCACCACCGGACAAGGCGGTTGGCCCATGTCTGTTTTTCTTACTCATGATCTAAAACCTTTCTATGCCGCAACATATATCCGCCCAACAGAACATCACGGCAAACCGGGATTTTCTGATCTGGTAAAACGCATCAGTGAGCTTTGGATAAACGAGCGAAATAAAATCCTCACAACAAGCGAACAGATTACTGAACATCTGCGTTCAAATTCCAGTTCGGAAAATAACACAACAATTGATGAGTCGATCATTAGCAAAGCATACAATCAATTTCTTCAAAGCTACGATCCTAACCATGGCGGATTTGGTGGAGCGCCAAAGTTTCCCAGACCATCGGTGTTTAATTTTCTTCTGAGATATTTTAAACGAACCGGAAATGGTTCATCGCTAAAAATCGTTCTCAACACACTGCGCGCAATGGCGAGCGGCGGTATGTACGATCAGATCGGCGGCGGATTTCATCGCTATTCGGTAGATGAGCAATGGCGTGTTCCTCATTTCGAGAAAATGCTTTACGATCAGGCACAACTTGCTATTTCATATCTGGAAACGTATCAGATCACGAAAGACGATACGCTGATTGAAACCGCAAAAGGTATTTTAGATTATGTTCTGATCAAACTTCATCATAAAGAAGGCGGTTTTTATTCTGCTGAAGACGCAGAAAGCATTTCCGATCTATCCAAACCAAACGAAAAAGAAGAAGGTGCTTTTTATGTTTGGACAAAATCAAGGATCGAATCAATCCTTGGGAAAGATAATGCCGAAATCTTCAATTATCATTTTGGAGTTGAGGATGACGGAAATGCGCTTCAAGACCACCTGAACGTTTTTTATGGACAGAACATCCCATACGTTGCTCATAACATTGAGGAGACGGCACAGAAGTTTAGTAAAACGCCTGATGAATTGAAGCAACTCATACTTGCCGCAAAACATAAATTATATCTCGAACGTGAGAAACGTCCTCATCCGCATCTTGACGATAAAATTATAACCGCATGGAACGGATTGATGATTTCGGCTTTCACTAAAGCATACCAGATTCTTGAGTACGATATTTACCGCAATGCGGCAAAGAGTGCTGCACGATTTATAATGAAGAATCTTTATGATCCAAAGACACAAACGCTTTACCGTCGTTACCGCGATGGTGATGCCCGCTTCGATGGCGGCTTGCAGGATTATGCTTTTATGATTCAGGGATTGATTGATCTTTATGAATCAACATTCGATTTCCAATGGCTTGAATACGCAATATCATTGATGGCAAAACAGATTGAATTATTCTGGGATGCAGATGCAGGCGGATTTTTCGATACCACCGGAAACGATCCATCAATTCTTTTAAGGACAAAAGAAGATTATGATGGGGCTGAACCAACAGGCAATTCCATAGCCGCGCTGAATCTCCTAAAACTTTCTCAAATAACTAACAATAACAATTGGCGCGAGATGGCAGAAAAAACAATTCAATCGTTCGGCTCTCGTCTAGACCAAATGCCCGAAGCATTACCGCAGATGCTTGTTGCATTTAACTGGCAGCTTACTACTCCGAAGGAAATTATTGTTGTAGGTAATCGTACGGCGGAAGACACAAAAACGATGTTGAAAGAAGTTCGTAAACATTTCCTGCCGAACAAAGTTATTCTGCTCGTAGATGACGATTCGAAATCGGAGTTAGTTTCCTATTTGCCGTTCATAGAAAACATGACAATGATAGACGGCAAAGCGACAGCTTATATTTGTCAGAATTATAGTTGCCAACTGCCAACGAATGATGTTGACAAAATTGCCGAAATAATGCGGTAGAAAATGTATATATTTGAACAAGAGAAAAATAAGAAAAAATTGCTTAAATTCTACTATCTTAATTAAACAATGGACAAAATTATACATTTAGTTTAAGGGGTAATCTTGGTATTTAAAAAATTTCCTGTCGGAAATGGTGACATAATTCAGGGCGATTGCCTCGATGTCCTGGAAACACTACCAGAAAATGAAGTTGTTTTAGCATTTACTTCTCCGCCTTATCTGAATGCCATTAACTATGATGAACACGTTGAAAAGTTGCATGGTAAGCGGAATCGATGGGAACGTAAAGAAGTTTCCTATAAAGAATATGGAGAATTCCTCAAGGAAAGATTCAAGGCATTACTACGCGTAGTTCGACCAGGTGGACACAACGTTGTTAATATCTCTCCGGTTTCATGGAATGGCGAACGAACCGCACTGCCATTTCACTTTGTAAACTGGATGGAAGAAATAGGATGGAAATTCCGCGAGGATATTGTTTGGGAAAAACCTATCGCGAGAGATCGACGCTCCGGTGTATTACTTCAACATCCCTATCCAGGATACTATTATCCAAGCTTAGTAGCAGAATATGTTTTTGTATTCCAGAAACCAGCTTTAAAAGAAGATAAGGAAAATATTTATTGGTTTCGTACTCCAGAAGAAAAGCAAAATAATCTAATTGATCTATCGGATTATCAGGGTGAAAAAAGTAAAAATGTTTGGAAGATCCGTCCCGTAGCGCCACAGGAAAACATTCATCCATGTCCCTTCCCAATAGAACTTGCTGACCGAATTATCCAACTCTATTCTTATAAAGATGATCTTGTGCTTGACATCTTTACAGGAAGCGGCCAAACAAACATTGCTGCTGAAAGAGCGGGGCGAAAACACATCGGGATTGAAACACAAACAGAATACATTAAATACATCATTAAGAGAATAAATGCCGAAATTAACCAGCAAACGTTCTCGTTCGAAAAAGCGAGGTAAGAAGAAGTTGAGAATAGATGCTAAGATTGAAAATCTAAAATACAATCCTTTGCTCTGTCAGCAACTTAAGACTTTTACCACCGATGAATTTCTATCGGGGCAAGCACTTGAAAATGCTGCTTTCCTTCTCAATCACGACCGTAATACTTTTGCTATAAGTCATTGGGTCTCTCCTAAACGCACTAGAAGTTATCCGTACGCCCGTGTTTACGACACGATAAACTACCGCACTCGAGTAACTGTGATTCCCTTCTTAAAAGACGAAGGAAAACAAGGCGACAGAGATTTTATTCAGTGGGACACTGTCTCATTAATGAGTCTCCTTGGTGTATACGTTATCCTCGGTTACTATAAGGATGCAAAATAGAATCCTTCATACGAGCATAAGATAACTGACCAAGAATTTGATTATAACTATTTGAAGGAACGGATTGAGGAGCTATCCCAATATAAACTCGATGCGCTTCATTGGAATCTAAATGAACTGAATAAGAACCTTCTTAATATTGCTGAATTAAGTAAGTTTCATTATAAAAAAATCTCCAAAAGAACAGGTGTAGAGATGCACGGTGAATCTGGGATTACCGACCGAATCAATGTTATACGAGAAAGTGTTTCAAAATTTCAGAGTAACTCAAGAGAGCTTGCCTCATCCGCACAATACAGAGAATACCATACAACACAACCGAAAGAAAGTGTTATTGAAGATAAAGCTACAATTACTATTAAGAACTATCTTGGAGGTTTCTATTATTTTACGGTTGATGAGGTTTTGCTAAGTGGAACTAACCTTTTCCTAATAGAAAAGAAACACAGTGAGAAAGCCGACCTTCCAAGTATTGCAGATATCAAAGATGGACTCGTCAAAATGATGCTTTATACTAATTTTTCACAAGTGGTTGTTTCTGACAAACATCTTTCTCATTATCCGACCCTTGGATTGACCTCAGAACACATTGAAGGTTATTGTCATAACCATTCGACCGAATCAGAACTGGCTTCTTTTTTCTCTTTGAACAAATTTGCAAAGAATAAGATCGAAACTGTGCGAGAACTATTTAAAGAAGGAGGAAAAAATAACATTCTTATATTCTTAATGGATAGCAGAACACCAAGATTTCAAAATGTAATCATTAAAGAATTTATCCAATAATATCAACCCACCATACATCGTACAAATTAACCATGAACAAAAACAAAATACTTTATAAACTATCCGTCGAAGATTTTCAGAACGTTGCTTTCCAGGAAATATACAGAGAACTGACCGCCAAAGAAATTGAAATTGTCAAAAACTCTCTTGAAAATAATATCCCGTGGTATGACCTGATAGCCAACTCTATCTCTGAAAATAAATTAACCTCCTGAAAAATGCAATAATCATTCATTGATAACTTTATTCTAATCCCGGAGATATTCTATGAAATCCATTCTTCTTATATCCATTGTCCCGTTTCTACTCTCACTCCTCTCCTGCTCTCCCGCACCAACGGACGAGCAAAAGCTGCGCGAGTTCATCACTAATCATCTCAAGACTGTCGAGCCGCTGATGAAAACGCAGAACCTTGCCGACTGGCAAGCGAACGCAACAGGCGAAAAGAAATTTTACGATGAGTCCGCCGCGGCTGAAATTGAGATCAAAAAAATCCGGTCAAATAAAACCGAGTATGCTTTCCTCAAAGAGTTGAAAGAGAAAGGAACCATCAAAGATACTCTTCTCCAGCGACAGCTTATAGTTCTTTACAACAATTATCTCAAAAATCAGATCGACACAACGCTGATGCGGCAGATGGTTGAGAAGCAGGCGGCTATATCTAAAAAGTTCAACAACTTCCGCGGAAAGATAGACGGAAAAGAATACGCCGATAACGACTTACGCGCGATGCTGAAAGATGAACGTAATTCCGATAAACGAAAACAAGTTTGGGAAGCTACAAAACAAGTCGGGCGTGAAGTTGCGCCACTGATTATCGAGTTAGTTAAGCTTCGCAATCAGGCGGCGAAACAACTTGGCTTCGATAACTATTACGTTATGGCGCTTGCAACCGACGAGCAGAATGCAAACGACGTAATCAAAGTATTCGATGAGTTAAAACAATTGACCGATGAACCGTTCAAACAATTGAAGTCGGAGCTTGATGCATCCATTGCTAAAAAATTTGGAATAAAGTCCGAGAAGCTGATGCCGTGGCATTATGTGAATCCGTTTTTCCAGGAAATCTCCGAAGCAGGAGAAGTTGACCTCGACAAATTCTTCAAAGGAAAAAATGTAGTTGAGCTTGGCACCACATTTTATAAGGGAATCAATCTGCCCGTGGAAGATATTTTGAAAAACAGCGATCTCTATCCGCACAAAGGTAAGTACCAACATGCTTTCTGCAACGACATCGACCGGCTTGGCGATGTGAGAACAATGTGCAATATCACTGATAACCATGAATGGATGGGAACGTTACTTCATGAACTGGGACATGGTGTTTATTCTAAAAATGTAAACCGCGATCTTCCATTTTTACTACGGACAGAAGCACACACATTCACAACCGAAGCGATAGCAAACCTCATGGGCAGACAGGCATACAATGTAGATTGGCTGCAAGCTATGGTTGGTTTAAACGAGAAAGAAAAAGAAGCACTTAGCAAAGAAGTTTTTAAGAATTTGAGAATAACACAACTGGCATTCACACACTGGTCACAAGTAATGGTGCGGTTCGAGCGGGCAATGTATGAAAATCCAGATCAGGATTTGAACAAACTGTGGTGGGATTTAGTTGAAGAATATCAATTTGTAAAACGTCCGGAAAACCGCAACGAACCCGACTGGGCGGCGAAGATTCATCTTGCGCAATATCCGTGTTACTATCATAATTACACGCTTGGTGAACTGGCGGCATCTCAGATAATGAACACTATCGTACGGACAGTCGAGAAACAAAACGCGTTTGCCGAAATTTCGTTCGCGGGTAAGCAGGAGATCGGCGATTACTTGAAGCAGAAAATCTTCATGCCCGGTGCAAGTTATCAGTGGAACGATTTCCTGAAACAAGCTACCGGTGAAGGATTGACAGCGAAATATTTTGCCGAAGAGTTTGTGGGGAAGTGACCGGATTAACTTTCGCTAATCAGTCCCCTCTCTCAATCCGGGAGAGGGGATTTTATTTTTAACAACAACCCACGCCCAAACCTGCCTTCCTCAAGCTTATGGCGGACAACTCTACTAACATCAGCGAGCAGGCAGACGTTTTATCGAAAGATAGTGTATATTGAAGTATCGAAGTCGATACTGTTAAGGAGTATTATGAAAAATATTAAGAAAGTCGCATTCATCGGCAATTACCTTCCCCGTCAATGCGGAATAGCTACTTTCACAACAGATCTTTGTGAGTCTTTCGCGGCAATGAATCCCGGTGTCCAATGTTTTGCTATTCCAATAACCGACATTGAAGAGGGCTATGAATACCCCGAACGTGTTCGTTTTGAGATAAAGGAGCAGGATATCGATACCTACAAAGCTGCCGCCGACTTTCTGAATCTCAACGACATCGATATCGTGTGTCTCCAACACGAATACGGAATTTTTGGTGGAAAAGCGGGTGCTTATATTCTATCATTGTTGCGCAACCAAAAAATGCCTCTGATAACAACACTTCACACCATACTGAAAAATCCAAATATTCAACAGCGCCGTGTTATGGATGAACTGCTTGCGATATCTGATTATGTGGTTGTCATGTCTCAGAAAGGCGCCGAAATCCTCCACGACATATATAAAACACCTCAAGACAAGGTTCGTCTGATACCGCACGGAATACCCGATGTGTCATTCATCGATCCAAGTTTTTATAAAGATCAATATGGCGTCGAAGGCAAAATAGTTCTTCTTACTTTTGGCTTGCTTTCTCCCAGCAAAGGCATCGAAGTCGTACTACAGTCGCTCCCGGATGTCATCAAGCTTCACCCCAATGTCGTTTACCTGGTTGCCGGAGTTACACACCCGAATCTGCTTAGGCATGAGGGCGAGAAATACCGGCTTTCACTACAGCGTCTTGCAGATGAACTTGATGTGAAGGGGCATGTCATCTTTCACAATAAATTTGTTTCCATAGAAGAGCTTAAGGAACTCATTGCACTTGCCGATATTTACATTACCCCATATCTTGAAGAAACACAAATTACATCGGGAACGCTCGCCTATTCTTTTGGCGCAGGTAATGCGGTAATATCAACGCCATTCTGGCATGCTCAAGAGTTGCTTGCAGACGGTAGGGGCATCCTTGTGCCATTTAGAGATTCGGACTCCATAACCCAAGCAATTACAAGACTGATTCAGAATGAAGTCGAACGTCATTCTATGCGCAAGAATGCTTATCTGCTTGGCCGTGAAATGACCTGGAACAAAGTGGCGCAGCAATACGGCAACCTATTTGAAGAAGCACGTCAAAAACGGCCATCCGTCATGCAAAGAAAAATCTCAATGCGACCTCTTAATGAACAGCCGCTCATCTTACCTGATATCAAGCTTGATCATTTCTTGCGAATGACCGATTCCATAGGAATATTTCAGCATGCGCTGCATAATGTTCCTAACTTCGCTGAAGGATATTGCACGGACGATAATTCAAGAGCGCTAATTCTGACCGTACTGCTTGAGAATCTCGGCACAATAAATTCCTTGAGACTTAATGACCTTACAAGTCGTTTTCTCGGTTTTGTGAGATACGCATGGGATGAAAAATCCGCACGATTCAGAAATTTTCTTACCTTTCGGCGTACATGGGCAGATGAAAATTTTTCTGAGGATAGCCATGGCAGGGCAGTATGGGCTCTCGGAACCTGCATTAGCCGATCCAAGAATGAAGGCTTCACTCAAATGGCGGCAGAGATTTTCGAGCAAGCTCTGACACCTATATCTTCATTTTCCTCGCCTCGGGCATGGGCTTTTGCATTGATTGGCGCCTATGAATATCAACAGCGCTTCCCGGGCGATAGGTTTGCCCGCAACAGTTTGGAAGTGCTTTCCACAAAGCTTATGAGACTTTATGATGAGAACAGCAGCGCTGAATGGAAATGGTTTGAACCAGTTTTGAGTTACGATAATGCTAAAATTCCCCACGCGCTTATTGTCAGCGGACGGGGTCTCGCCAATGAAAAAATACTCAAAAGCGGGATTGATTCATTGCAATGGCTGACTACTCTGCAGACATCTTCTCGAGGTCATTTTCAGCCCGTTGGCACGGATAAGATATTTGAACGCGGCAGTTCCAAGCCTGTTTTTGATCAACAGCCGATCGAGGCATATTCTACAATTTCAGCTTGTCTGGAGGCATACATCACAACGAAAGACAAGCATTGGCATAATGAAGCTGAAAAAGCATTCAATTGGTTTCTTGGAGCTAACGATTTGGGAATTCCGCTTTACGAACCGGCAAATGGCGGTTGTTATGACGGCCTTCATGTGGATAGAGTAAATCGAAATCAAGGCGCCGAATCGACTCTCGCATTTCTTCTCTCTCTATATGAAATGACAAATATTACGAACATAATAGAAAGTCTTAAGGAGCCAATTTTAGAATGATAAAAAATAATGCTTCAAAGGAATCCTCACCCGTACTTGTAAAAGATACGGGCATTATTCTGGCGCCTGATAGCCAACGAGTCATTGCGCGCTCGCATATTCCTTTCAAGGAGTTGCGAGTCGAACGGATTATTTCACGAGTGTTGACTCTTGATGAGTCGGATGTACAGAAAGAACTGAAGAGTGTAGTTGAAAAGTTTTCACATCGGCATCATAATTTTGAGGTTCTTCTGGAGCGTCAATTTACCTTCATACGCCAGTTTATACCTTCAGATGTATTGCCTTCGCGAGAACGAAGACTCCTTATTGGCTCATTCTTTTTAGCAGAATACTCATTTGAATCAGCCGCCCTTTTCAATCCTTCAATCGTTCCACACCCCGACCAGTCGGGACTGCCTCCCGGCTCTCTCCGTTTTATCATGTCCCTGCGGGCGACAGGAGAAGGGCATATTTCATCTTTGACATTCTGTTCCGGATGTATCGACGCAAATTATAATATTTCAATCGATGAGACTCATGGTTACGCCTCTACCGCAGAGATGAAACCGAATACATTATACGAAAAGGTGTGTTTTGCCAAGAAAATACGTGAAATGGATGTTGACAACGTCTTCACCAATTCCGTTTTAGTGTCCCTTTCAGATCAATTCACCATTGATGAATTGCAGGAAAAACTAAAAGCTTGGATATTCGACCATCATCCAATATCTCAAAGTGATAAACTTACTTTCGATAAAATCCTCTGGCTTGCTCAATGCAACTATGAGGCGCACTTCGATCCTTCCGTTTCTTTATCGGAACGGGTCTTATTCCCGATCTCTCCCAGTGAACAGAACGGTATTGAGGATGCACGATTCGTTCTTTTTACCGACGATGATGGAAGGAAGAAATACTACGCTACCTACACTGCATATGACGGCAAGGCAATACTTCCTCAATTGATTGAAACGGAAAATTTTGAGCATTTCAAAATGATTACGCTGAACGGAAGCGCAGCCGTAAATAAAGGATTGGCACTGTTCCCCCGCAGGATACATGGCCGCTACTCCATGATATCTCGTCAGGATAATGAGAACCTTTTTTTGATGTACTCCGACAATATTCATTTTTGGCATGAATCCGTGCCGCTTATGAAGCCATCTTATCCGTGGGAATTCATGCAGATTGGAAACTGCGGTTCACCAATTGAAACCGAGCATGGTTGGCTTCTTCTTACTCATGGTGTAGGATCTTTTCGGCAATATTCTATAGGCGCAATTCTTCTAGACAAAGAAAATCCTTCCAAAATTATTGGACGTTTAAGGAAGCCACTCATTCATTGGACAGAGACCAACCGATCAGGTTATGTTCCTAATGTTGTATACACTTGCGGGGCGCTCATTCACAAAGACATGCTTGTTGTTCCCTATGCTATGTCTGACAAAAAATCTACCATTTCCTTAATTTCCATCTCTTCTCTCCTTGAAAAACTATTACATGGAACAAGTTGACATATACGCAAGAGCAAAGATGGAAAAAGAAAATGGCATCGGGAGCAATTCTGGCATATCTGATCGCGCAAGAAGAATTGTAGAAGATCGAACAGTGGTGAGTGAGTTTTGAACAACGTAGATGTCGTACCTGAAAAAAACAGCGGAACACAAAACATGTTTGCTTTGCGAACTTTGCGGTTTAATATCTCAAACAGCAAAGATTGATGCAACATTATTTGACATTCCTTCGTATTTACGATATATTTTCCCCATACAAAAATTAAAATACCCTCAAAAACATGTCAAATATCAAGAAATATATAATTCAAATTCTTTTTCTAATTTCCATTGCCTTGTATGTTGTAGGTTGTGCTCATCTTGGATTTACAAGTTCGAATTCAACCGCAGATGAGATTATCACATCTGAACTGATGAAACAACATATCTTCACGCTCGCTTCCGATTCAATGAAAGGAAGAAACACACCAAGTCCTGAACTTGATTCAGCGGCAAATTATATTGCAGGTGTTTTTAAATCATCCGGCTTGCAGACGGTAAACGGAAGCTACTTTCAGAAAGTAGGTCTCGGCATTATCAGTTTGGGTGACGATAATTATTTGAAGATCGTTAAGGATGGAAGCGAGCAATCGTACAAAATAAAAACGGAGTTCACACCTTTCGATATGACGGGTAACAAACAGGTAAACGCTCCGATCATTTTCGCGGGTTACGGAATTACCGCGCCTGATTATAAGTATGACGATTATAAAGACATCGACGTTAAAGGGAAAATTGTCTTCGTGCTCAAGCATGAACCGGGTGAAAACGATTCAAGTTCAAGTTTCGAGGGCGTAAAAGAAACCGATTATTCGAATGTTTCAGAAAAAGTCCGGATCGCAATTGAGCATGGAGCGATTGGAATATTAATAGCTACAGACCCTCTGAACCACACCTCGCTGGTACCACGCGGATTCCCCTGGCCCTCTCTTTCTAAAACACTGCCTAAAGACGCTCTTCCTATTTCATTAACGGCTGATGAAGAAAGAAAAATTCCGGTCGTACAAATTGGGGAAGAAGTCATCACTCAACTTTTCGGGAGTGTAGATAAACTTAGAAAACTTCAAAGTATAATCGACAGTACTATGGTGCCGCAATCGTTTCATATCCCGAATATATCCGTTTCACTGAAGACGTCTACATCAATAAAAGACATGTCGACACAAAACGTGGTAGGTTACATCGAAGGCAGCGATCCCAAACTGAAAGACGAAGTTCTGATAATCGGCGGCCATTACGATCATGTCGGGTACATGAAGCAACACTCCGACACTGCGGATTACATCTTCAACGGTGCAGATGATAACGCCTCAGGCACAAGTGCGGTGATGATTGTTGCTCAGGCATTTGGTGCGATGGGTCAAAAACCAAAAAGGAGTGTTCTATTTATGGCATTCGCTGGTGAAGAAAAGGGATTGATGGGTTCACGTTCGTACGTGAATAAACCGCTCTTCCCTCTCGATCAAACGGTAGCGATGCTTAATATCGATATGGTGGGTCGCAATGGAATTGATTCATTGTACATGGTAAGCGAGGCGGCTTGTCCGGACCTTGCCCAAATCAATGAAGAAGAAAATAAAGAAATCGGATTCACACTTGTTGATGAGGAAAAATTACTGGGTGGAAGCGACCATATGAGTTTCCAGAAAAAGAAGATTCCGTTCCTTTTTTATTTTTCAGGTATGCATTCGGATGTTCATCAGGTAACAGATGGACCGAAAAAAATAAATACAATCAAAGCGGCGAAGGCGGCTCGGCTTGTATTTCGAACTGCTTGGCGAATAGCAAATGAGGAAAAGAAATATCAATTGGTTGATTCTAAAACTCTGTTTTAACTGAGTTAACTATAAAATTTCTTGCAAAGGCGCAAAGTAGTTTTTCTTTGCGTTCTTGGCGTGAAATATCAAAATAAAAGGAAGAACAAAAAATAAATTTATAATATTCAATAATCAAGGAGCTACCATGAATAAATTCTATTCACATCTATCACTCATAGCGATTGCGATATTGCTCTCTGTATCGGTTATCTTTGCACAAGGGAACTACAAACTTGAGTACAAATTCCAAAAAGGAAAAACATACCGTTACGGTCACACAACGAACAGCAACATTACACAAGAGATGATGGGCAAAGAGATGAAAATGACAAACGCCAGCGACATGACTATCCGTGTCGCCGTCGATGATCTAACAAAGGAAGGAAATATTGCGCTAATCGTAAGTGTCGATTCGGCGAAGAATACAACCAAAAGCCCGATGATGGATACGACGATGATTCTCAATAACATCATCGGCAAGCGGACAAAAATTACGGTCTCGAAAATCGGAGCCGTTATTTCCCGCGAGGTTATCGATACTATAAAGAATGAGGGAATGATGGGCAACGGTTCACAGCGGGGTATGGCACAGTTAATAAGATTACCTGAAAAGGAAGTGAAAGTCGGAGAAAAATGGAACTCAACAACTATTGATACAGTCGAGTCGATGGGCGGAAAGATTTTTCACACATCGAATTTAGAATATACTTTGACTGGAAAAGAGAAAAAGCAAAACCATGATTGCCTAAAAATCGATTATACAGGTACATCATCAGACACAGGTAAAATGATGATGCAAGGCATGGAATTATTCGTTGAAGGAACCGGAAAAATAAAAGGAACGGTGTACTTTGATCAAAAGCTTGGTCTCGTTGTGTTAGATGAATCAACCACCGACAATGAACAAACCATGGCAATCACGGGTCAACAGAACATGACTATTCCGATGTCCGTTTCAAGTAAATCAACGAAAACACTATTAGAGAAGTAACATGCGGCGCCGGCTAATTTTTATATTTGTTTTCCTCTCGATATTTTTCGAAATCGGATTTAG
The DNA here is from genome assembly GCA_020056225.1 of Bacteroidota bacterium. GTDB lineage: Bacteria > Bacteroidota > Ignavibacteria > UBA10030 > SZUA-254 > JAGVIE01. The sequence continues at coordinate 9,457 of JAGVIE010000040.1, read as the reverse complement.
TCAAGACAATTTTCTTGGCATTTCTCAAGATGAGTACTCAAATCGGCGGCAGAATTTACTATCCTCGCTTGATTCCGGTAGTGTTGTTGTAATGAGATCGGGAGATTTTAAAATGAGATCGAATGATGTAGCATACCGTTATCGGCAGGAGAGCAATTTTCTTTATCTCACAGGATGGAGATCGCAGAACCGGTATATTATTTTCACACCTGCAGGATTTGGAACAGACGGTAAGCGTAATAATGTTTTCTTGTTTACAACAAGTCAAGAAGAAAGCACACAAACAAAAATAGGAACAAATGAAATCATTTGTAACATCTCAAGATTTCAAGAGATATTCAAGTCGGTTTTGACAAATGCCAAAACTCTTTATATCTCTGCTCCGGATTTACAATTTGTGAACGACTGGCTCAACGATAAGAAAATCTTCCTCGATAAGAATGCGAAGAAAGAACTTGAACAGCAATATCCAAATCTTAAAGTGAAGAACGCGCTGCCGCTGTTCGGTAAATTCAGAGAAATAAAATCTGAAGCTGAATTGCGGCTCATGCAAAAATCTATCGAGCTGACCTGGAATGGTTTAAAACGTGCGATGATGAATTGCCAGCCAGATAAGTGGGAATACGTGCTACAAGCAGATATCGAATACGAGATGATGCGCGGAGGTGCAGATTTTCCAAGCTGGACACCGATAGTCGGATCGGGCGAGAATTCACTTATTCTTCACTATGATGACAACCGCAGACAAATGCAAGCCGGCGATCTTGTTGTTATGGATGTCGGTGCTGAATACGACGGCTACGCATGCGATATAACAAGGACAATTCCTGTTTCGGGGAAATTCACAAAGGCACAGGCAGAAGTTTACGATGTAGTTTTACGTGCTCAGGAAGAAATTATTAAGATAGTCAAACCCGGTATTACGATGAAAGATATGGATGCGAAAGCAAAAGAAGTTATCACGCAGGCAGGTTATGGAAAATTTATCCGCCACGGGGTTACTCATCCGGTAGGCATTGATGTCCATGACATATGGGCAAACGATACACTGCGTGTTGGCATGGTAATGACGGTTGAGCCGGGAATTTATTTTCCTGCTGATGCTGACAGTATTGCGTCAGATTTTAGGGGTTTCGGGATACGGATCGAGGATGATGTGCTTGTAACTACATCTGGCTGTGAAGTGATGACGAAGGATGTGCCGAAGGAAATTGAAGAGATTGAAAAGTTGATGAAAAAGAAATGAGTAAAGAAATAGAATTCATAAAAAGGAATGACATAACAATCTATCGACTTATTGGGTTTCCAGAAATTTTGAAAGATGGAAGATTTTCGGTATATTTAACATAAATCATGAACAGCCAAAGAATCATATCAGTTATTGTCACTTTCTGCCTTACCATTTCCATGTTGTGGTGTGGTGATATTAACTGCCTAAATGATAACAACACTGATCAATGTTCAACATTGGTTTGTGAATTGCTCGGCAGTCATCAGAATTCACCCACTAATACCGATGATAACCATGCCGATAACTGTTCCTGCATCTGCCATATACCGGCAATCGCAGGTGTTTTATCAAATGCTTCATCTGCATTTCAGCCGGAGAATAACACAGTTGTTATCTCATTCTCTATTCCGACTGCTCCAATCCAAAGCATCTACCACCCTCCAAAAGCGTAACTCTCTAACGCTGCTGCCCGATCATTCCGGGTTTCTATAATTCATAAATCTTAAAAATCTTTTAAGCGAGGTTCGCTTTGTTACACTTATATACTCAATTGGGACTGTTATTTCTATCATGCTGGATCACTTCGTTCTCCCAGATTACAGAACAACTCTCTCTCAATGATGCAATTACTTTTGCACAAAAAAATAATCCACAATTCCTCTCTTCATTGAGTCAAATTGATGTTGAACATGGACGATTCTGGCGCGGTGTTTCACCGCCGTCTCCTTCTGCCGCTGTCAACTATCAGTACATACCAAAAGGAAGCAGAGTTAAACAATTCGGAGAACGAACGGTCGAAATAAGTCAATCGTTGGAATTTCCTACAAACATTTTATTTCGTGGTATGCAATTATCTTCCAAAGTTTCAATCGCCGAAGCAGAACATTCTTCAACCTCAATTGCAATTACGTCACGAGTCAAGATTGCGTATTACGACGTGCTTGCCAAACAGAAAAAAATAGAGCTTGCCGAGGAAAATCTTTCTATTGCCGATGACTTCGCCCGCAAAGCGGAAATCCGTTATAACGTCGGTGAAGCCACGAACTTGGAGCGACTGACTGCAAATGTCCAACGCACGCAAGCACGAAACGGTTTAGAAGTGGCTCAGAATGATCTTAAAATTTCCCTCGGCGAATTGTATTACACACTCGGCCGTAGAAAGGAAGATCAGTCGAATGCAATCATTCTCACTGATAGTTTAGTGTACAAACCAATCACAGAAACATTGGGACAATTAACAGAAAGGGCTTTTGCAATCAATCCACAACTTAAGGCGGCTTCCGGCAGAGTATCAGTTGCTTCGTTCGATCGTACGTTGGCATGGTCAAGTTTTCTGCCAAACCTGAATGCTTCGTATTATCGTCAAACGGTGGATGGCAACTCGGACTTCTATGGTGTTTCTTTTGGAATTTCCCTGCCTCTCTGGTTTTTATTCGATCAGCGTGGTCAGATTCAGGAAGCTTCGGCAAACTTAAGTATTGCTGAATCTGATTTACAATCCCTAAATAATTTCATTAGTGTGAATGTAAAAAACGCATTTTTAGATATGAAAAATAATGAGCGGCAAATCATACTGCATCAGACAGATATTCTTCCTCAGGCAGCGGAAGTGTACCGTACCGCTCTTGCAAGTTATGAGGCGGGCGACATCACCTATATAGAATTTTTACAAGCCCGACAAACACTGATTTCATCACGGAACGAATACGTTGAAGAACTTGCTCGTTACAGTATATCGCTGGCGAAGTTAGAATTTGCCGTCGGCGCTTCAATCAATCAATAATATTTTATCATAGTAAGGTATATATCATGAATCTAAGAATTTATTTCCCCATTTTATTATTAATCATCGGTAGTCTCATGGCGCCCGGTTGCAGTGACGAATCTAAAGATGATAACACAACAGAAAAACATGAAACGGAATATGAGGTTGTCGCATTAACAAAAAAGAGCGCATCCAATATTGGTCTAAATCTCTTTACCGTAAAGATGGAGCCGTTAACCGGAACATTAACTGCACCTGCAAAGGTAATCCCAAATCAGGATCTTGAAGCACAAGTCGGTTCGCTTATGCAAGGAAGAGTGCATCAAGTATTTGCAAAAGTTGGTGATTACGTGAAAGCCGGGCAAACATTATTGACGGTTGAGGGTCTTGACGTCGGCACAATTAAAGCCGGATTCTTAAAAGCAAAGGCAACTCTCGATTATGCAAAAGCAAATTATGAAAGACAGAAGAAATTGTTCGATGAAAAAATCGGCTCGCAAAAAGCTTTATTAGAAAGCCAGGCAGAATATGAAAAAGCGCTCGCGGAATACAAGGCGGAAGATAAAAGAATTCACTCCGTGGGTCTTGATGATGAAGATGTAACAAATGAAAAGATCGGCGACGAGCATACTTCCGGCACACTGCCTATTAAATCGCACATTGACGGCGTTATTGTTGAAAGAAATGTTGTTATCGGACAATTTATCGACGCGACTACAAACGCTTTCAGAGTGATCAACACAAATTCTGTTTGGGTAGATGGACAAATTTATGAAAAGGATTTGGCGAAGATAAATCAAAAAACAAATGCTGTATTCACTACGACAACTTTTCCGAACGAGAAATTTAACGGACGAATAATATACATCGGTCAAACGGTTGACGAGCAGTCAAGAACGATTACCCTACGCGGCGAGTTCAACAACCCAAACAATAAACTGAAACCGCAAATGTTCGGCGACCTGAAAATCCCTCTTGCCACAGGTGTAAAAGGAATTATGATCCCGGATGAAGCTGTAGTGAAAGAAACCGGACAGGAATATGTGTTCGTTCAAACAAACGATACGACCTTTGAGAAAAGAATTGTTATCACCGGGACTTCCGTTGACAATATGATCGAAATTAAAGAGGGATTGAAAGAAGGTGAAACGGTGGTTTCGAAAGGTGTATTTTATTTAAAGAGCGAACTGAAAAAAGATGAATTAACAGGAGATGAACACTGATGTTAGAAAAAATAATTTCATTGACGCTGAAGCAGAAAGGGACTATCATTTTTCTTTCTCTTCTTATTGTTGCATTCGGATTGTATTCATATTTGACTTTACCAATTGACGCTTTCCCGGATGTAACAAACATACAAGTTGAAGTAATAAGTCACGCAGATGGACTTTCGGCTATCGAGATTGAAAGAAACGTTACTTATCCTATTGAAATGGCGATGCGCGGATTGCCGGATGTTGAACAGATGCGCTCGGTTACAAAGTTTGGGCTTTCAATAGTAACTATAATTTTCAAAGATGATGTCGATATTTATTTTGCCCGCCAGTTGGTTTTTGAACGATTGGCTGAAGCAAGAGAAAATGTTCCCAAAGGCGTTGAAGTCGCTATGGGACCAATCGCAACGGCGATGGGAGAAATCTACCAATACACGCTCGAAGGTGAGATGCCGAAGGATTCTCTTCAAAAAATATCTTACTTAACAAACTTGAGAACAATTCAGGAATGGATCATCACCCCGCAATTAAAAAACGTTCCTGGCGTAAATGAAATAAATTCATTCGGCGGCTATTTCAAGCAGTATCAAGTAATCGTATCGCCGGAAAAATTGCTGAAATATGCCCTCACAGCAGACGAAGTTTATTCCGCAATTGAGAACAACAATCAAAATGTAGGCGGGAATATTCTCGAAAGGAATTCCGACCAATACATTGTTCGCGGCGTTGGTTTAATTAAAGACCTGAGCGATATTGAGAACATCGTTTTAAAATCTCATGAAGGAACGCCGACATACATAAGAGATGTAGCTCAAGTAAAGATTGGCGAAGCAGTTCGGATGGGCGCTGCAATGATTAATGGTAAAGATGAAGCCGTTGGAGGAATTGCAATGATGCTGCGCGGTGAGAACAGCCGTGAGGTTGTTCAGCGTGTAGAAGAAAAAGTTAGAGAAATAAATGAGAACAACATCCTTCCGGATGGCATTAAAATAATCCCTTATTACGATAGAAGCGATATAGTAAACGCAAGCGTGAATACGGTAAACAAGGCTCTACTAGAAGGCGCTTTTCTCGTTCTCGTAATCTTGTATTTATTACTTAGAAGTTTTAGGGGAAGTTTTGTAGTGCTTCTTGCTTTACCCCTATCTCTGCTAGTTACATTTATCGTGATGAAATTTTCCGGATTGAGCGCAAATTTAATGTCACTCGGCGGAATAGCTATTTCCATTGGAATGATTTTAGACTCAACAATAATACAAGTAGAAAATGTTCAACGTCATTACGTTGAGATGAAAAAAGATGAACATCCAATTCTTGTAGTTCTCAGGGCGATAATCGAAGTCCAAAAACCCAGCATTTTTGGTGTGTTAATTATTGCCATTACATTTATTCCTATTTTATCGTTAGAAGGAATTGAAGGAAAGATGTTTGGTCCACTTGCCAAGACAGTTGCCATTGCGCTTCTTTCTTCATTATTCCTCTCAATCGTTGTAATACCGGTTCTGTGTTCAATATTCTTAAAGCCGAGGCCTGAAAAAGAAAGCGTAATAATGAAGTATGCAAAGAAATATTATCTGCCACTTTTAGAATATGTAATGAAGAAGAAAATAATGATCCTAAGCGTCGCCAGTGTATTCTTGATTATTGCTTTGTTCCTTTTCACAAGATTGGGAACGGAGTTTATACCAATCATGGATGAAGGTGCGTTCGACATGGATGTTGCTTTGCTTCCCGGAGTTTCTCTTTCAAAAGCGATGGAAGTAAATCAACTTGCGGGACAGAAAATGAAAGAATTTGACGAACTGGATGTAGTGGTATCACGAATCGGTCAAACCGGCGTTGCAATGGATACAAGAGGCGTGGATAAAACCGGTTACGTTGGAATATTAAAACCAAAGAGCGAATGGAAACGAAATATTTCCAGAGAAGAATTAACAAATGAAATGCGTGAATCTTTGGAAGCTATACCTGGGATTGGTTTCGGATTCAGTCAGCCGATACAATGCAGAATTGACGAACTTGTTGCCGGAACAAAAGCGCAATTGATTCTTAAACTTTTTGGTGAAGATATTGATTTACTCAAAAGTAAAGCAGATGAGATTGCAAGAGTTCTTTCATCAATTGAAGGAGGAACCGACTTAATGACAGAAAAGGTTTCGGGACAGCCATACTTAACGGTAAACATTGACCGTTCGAAAATAGCGCGATATGGATTAAACATCAGCGATGTGCAGAATGTCATAGAAATAACTGTCGCCGGAAAATCTGCTTCTAAATTTTACGAAGAGAACAGAAACTTTGATATCACTGTCCGTTTGCCGGAAGAAAAAAGAAATTCCATTGAAGCGATAGAGAATATATTAGTCCCGACAAAAACAGGAATGAATATTCCGCTTGCACAATTAGCTGATGTAAAAATGATCGAAGGACCGGTTCAGATTAGCCGGCAAGATGGGATTAGAAGAATCGGCATCGAGATGAATGTAAGCGGAAGAGATATTGGAAGTTTTGTTGCCGAAGCAAAAGAAAAAATAAAGGAGAATGTTCAGCTACCGGCGGGTTATTTTTTGACCTGGGGCGGACAATTTGAAAATCAGCAGAGAGCAATGAACAAATTAATGATAGTTGGACCCATTGCAGTCGGCTTAATACTGCTGCTTTTATTCATTACGTTTAGATCGGTTCGTTTGGCATTGTTGGTAATTTCAAATCTTCCGTTCGCTTTAATTGGTGGAATTTTCTCGCTCTACATCTCCGGATTATATTTATCCGTTCCGGCTTCGGTTGGATTTATAGTTTTATTCGGTGTAGCTGTATTAAACGGCGTTGTTTTGGTATCGCAAATCTCGCAATTACGAGAAGAAGGAATGGAATTGCGAGAAGCGATTAGGAAAGGAAGTCTTAACAGATTACGCCCGGTATTAATGACCGCATCAATAGCAATTTTTAGTTTGATGCCGATGTTATTTGCCAGCGGAGCCGGATCGGAAATTCAAAAACCACTTGCAACTGTTGTTGTTGGCGGATTGATCACTTCAACTCTGCTTACGCTTTTAATCATCCCGTCCGTTTATAGTTGGTTTGAGAAGAGAAAAGAAGAAGCGGAGATGTAAATAATATTTTCCGGCTTATTGTTTGTGCAGTAAGCCGGTATTCATAAATTATTAGGAGAATAAAATGAAAGAGATAAAAGCAATAATAAGACCGTTCAAGCTGTTGGAAGTAACCGAGCAGCTTCAAAATATTGAGGGACTGCCGGGTGTAACCGTATCAGAAATCAAAGGATTCGGTAAGAGCAGAGCTAAGAACGCAAAAGATAAAATTACATATGAGATGGTAGAATTCATTCCAAGAATAAAAATAGAAGTCGTTGTTTCTGACGATATGGTTGACGAAGTTGTAAGTGTGATACAGAAATATTCTCACACCGGAAATACAGGCGATGGGAAAATATTTGTCTTTAATGTTGAAGATGCGATCAAGATAAGAACTAACGAACGCGGGGAGAAAGCGATTTAGGTAACGGAAAGGGGTGATAAAAATTGCCATGACAATTGTACTTAGTTTGTATCGAATTACTGCCGTAGTTATCTTGCTATGGTTCCTAATCCCAACCAATGTGATTGGGCAGCAACGTGCTGCTGACAGTCAGAAGGTGATGGTGCAGGCTGATGAATATCTAAATGCAGGGAAGTTCACATTGGCAATTTCTCTGCTTGATGAAATCATTGCAACTGATTCACAAAATGTGAAGGCACTTACCCTTCTCGGTCGTGCGTACCTTTCCGCACAGCAGTTTCAGGAAGCAGAGCGATTCTTTAAACGTGCGCTCAACATCGATGAACGGCATGTCGATGCGAATCTTGGCTTAGCTATCTCTCTTATGTTGAACGGAAAGGCAGACGAGGCGAAAAAGTATGCTCGCCTTGCATTACCTGGTGATTCAACGAACGTGGATGCGCTCAATATCCTTGGCGAAATAACAGCAGGGGAAGACGATATTGATGGTGCTCGCCGCTATTACGAACAGATCCTGCAGATAGATAGCACACATTATGATGCTCTCACGAACCTTGGTGTGCTATACCAGAGAGCCGGAAGTGAGGGGCAGGCGCTTCAGTGTTTTCAGAAAGCTGTGAAATTTCATCCAAAGAGATCTTCTGCTTATCACAACCTTGGTGTGCTATACAGCGTCATAGGGCAGTTGCACGAAGCCATCGTAACCTTGAATACGGCCGCCTCAATTGATTCCACAAATCCAAAGTCTGTTCGCACATTGGGGATAGTTTATTTGCGGCAAGGTCTTTTCGGAGAAGCCATTAAAACGTTTCAGCGAGCCATCGAACGGGACTTTTTTGATATCGAAAGCCGTGTTGGCAAAACGCTCGGATATTGGTTGCTGCAAGAATACGACAGTGTATTAAGGGAGATAAACGATGTTGCCTCGATGGGAATCCATTTCAACCGGATGGAGTTGTTCCTTGCAAATGTCTACTTCCAGAAAAAGGATTATGAACGAGCGATAGAGTTTGCCCTTGAGGATCACAAGCAGAATCCATCACAGGCAGAAGGACATTACTTGCTTTTCGTTCTCTATAGGCTCAAGGGTGAAGAGGAAAGATCCAAGGATGAGTTCAAGGAAGCCTCTACGATCATGGAGAAAAATCCTAAGGCTTCATTGTTTTTCAGCATCAACAACTACTTCCCTTCAACTGAAAACAAGTGAGGAGATAAGATGCGCAAGACGAAACATGAATTTGAGTTGCGATTGGATGACAACGCACGCGGTCGAAGTAGATTCAACAAATTAGCTAAACTTTACAGTAGTAATATTGCTGTAATTCATTCACAACATTCACAGAAAGTGAGGGTAAATATATGAACGCAATAAGAAGTCCGGGAACCGCATTAGGCATAATTGGGCTGTTTGCCTTTATGCTTTCTGGCTGTTATATGCAACTCGAGACCTCTAGGTACGATCGGTATGGCGAGGAGGATAGCTACGTAGAAGCCGACACGACCGCCGAGGACAGTAGTGGGAGCGAAACAGCCATCAACAACTATTACAATGACGGCTATGGCTACGGTTGGTATCCTGGCTATCGTATTGGCTTTTCCTACTACTATCCTTATTGGTATTGGCCATCGTGATCTTCCCCCGAATTTTCGGACAGAGAGAAAAGCCATTATATTAGAGAAAAGGAGAAGTCCGAAATGGAATCAGAACAAATCAGAAGAAGAAGATTT